>CAMTAF010000008.1 GCA_947066955.1 uncultured Hungatella sp. | reverse complement strand
TTGTGAAACGTACCCTTTTTTATTTTCTAACCACTACGTTTAAGTTTCAAACTTAATCCTCCTCGGTCTTTTGCTTTCTGTGTGGCTATCTCTTGACTATTCTTTAATATACACCAGTTTACAACTTTTTAATTTTTGAACACCAAAATATGACCCCGTAAAAATTTTACGCGCAACCACAAGCCTGGGTTGTCCATCTGATCCATTTATTCTCGTTCAAGGAAAGTGGCGGCATCAGTCATGAACTACTGAAATATTTTTATTTTCTCTCTGATGAAGTTTCTTTTTCCAAAGCTCCCCCTGAAAACTGACATTGGCTGTGAATAGTAGTAACATTTATCTGCTTTTTATATACTATCTCCTAATATCTAATACGGAATATTCCTGCTATGAGTCAAAGTGCATGTCGTAACATGTTGGAAATGCTTCTCCCCGGTTATTAAAATATTCACGCAGAAAATTTATCTGTTTTTTCAGATAGATGTGGCCTTCTGTTTTCACAGGAGTCATGTAATTCGCTCCGTACTCGAGCCGGCATATCGAATCATAGTCCTCGAGAACAGGAAGGGATATTGTTTCAAAAGGCTTTTTAATCACCCGCTCAAAAGAGGTTATGGGAATTCGATAATTGGGATTTTTATACAAATCGGGCATAAAGGCCACTTCTTTTGATTCCTCATTCCAATACATAGCCGCTATTCTGTCTGCAAGGAAATACAGCTGTTTCTTAATTGGGGACTGCTGATCGATGTGTTGGCCGGTAAGTTCTTCCACCTGGTTAAGAAACTCCCATTTATTGTCTCCACGCCATTTTGGATTATCTTCCGGAAGTTCCCAGTTGACACACAGATTGTACACCATCTGAAACAAGTTTACGTGTACTTCTCTGTCGGTTTTGTTTTCTGGGAGATTATCCATACAAAAAATATCAATGCCTGTAATATAGGGGCATCCATGAAATTTATCCAAAAAATCCTGGTCCAGACGGATGGTATCCGTATGAAATACAGAAATATTTGCAGGAATTTCTTCCGTAATCCGCCATCCCTTTGGAAGCTCTGTTTTGGCATACCAACGGAAACGTTCATAGTTTTTCCGCAACATAACCAAGTCCATATCATCGTCCCAAGGGATAAAGCCCTGATGACGTACAGCGCCAAGCAGAGTTCCATACCACCCATAGTAAGGAATATGATGGCGCATGCAAATCGTGTCTATTTCCTTTAAGATATCCAGCTGTACAGCCCATACGCGCTTCAGCAGAGGCTGTACGTAACAGCCCTCCCGCATTTCATCATGTGTATATTCTGATTTAATTTCCATAATTATGCAATTACCTCGCTTTCTGGCTGTTACTTTCGTAGAGAATTGATCTTAGGAGCTGCCGCATCGCCTCGTTCAGCCGCCTTGCAGGCTGAAAATTCATTCTGCGCCATTTGACTGAAAATGAGCGTGTCAGCACACTAGTTGAAAGATCCTGCTCCGGCTACCTTAACAGAATGCTTCCTCCCATCAGACGTATATTACAGTCTGTCTCCTTCTGGTCGATGGCCAGGTTCTGCCGTTCGATCCGGATATTGGTCGTCGGATAAATCTCTTCACAGCAGATGCTGCCTGTCTGAATAAAATACATGGCATTTTTCAGTTCTTCCAGTTCTTCGAACTTCTGCCGTTTCAAGTCTCCGTATATGGCGCGCTGCTCCATCAAGTTCTTATATTCCTCCTGCATGTCCGGACGGTGGCTCGCGCCTGCAATCTGCATGGTGGAAATATTTTTCCGGATCTGCTCCAGAGTGCGGTCGATCTCCTCCATCTCTCCCATGGCAGATGCCCTCTGCTTCTCTATCCTATCCTCCTGGCCCAGGGTGATGTTATTGACACAGCCGGAGATATTGCCAATCTTCTTGGCGTGGACAGATCGGCTGGCTGTCACGCTGCTGCCGAAGATCAGCCCCCTGCCCATCAGCACGTAAATGGAACCGTCTTCACTGGTCACCTCACTATTGGCAATGATCCCCGCGCAGATATCTCCTCCGGCCGCAGCGGACACATTCTCCAGGATCATGCACTGAATCTGCCTGACAGCTTTCAGGGATATCCCGGAAGGGCCTTTCACATCCCCCTGAACGCAGATGGTGCCGCCGGAGATGATCTTTCCGCTCCGGACATTGCCGCGGATCATCACATTGCCGGTGGCCTCTATGGCCACCCCGTCTGTCACATCCCCCTGTATGTAGATGTCACCGTCGAATTTTAAGTCGCCTACACTGGCGTCGATATCCTGCAGCAGCACCCTCTGGCTCTGGATGGAAAAGTCATCCCCCTCCATCACCACAATCCCGGTGATCATTGCCCTGAGAAGCAGACCATCCTCTGAAATACTGGTATTTTTTCCCTGGGGAACGCGAACCGGCACACCCTCCTTTCCGTAAAGGACGGTCCCGGAAACATCGAATCCGTTCTCAACCGGAACCGGCAGAGTGACCCGGCACAAGATCTCCCCCTCCTGGACGATCTGCATCAGATTCCTCTGTCTAAAGTCCTGTCCCTGGAGCAGCTCCTCCTCATCTAACTCCGCCTTCTGCTCATACCTGCGCTCGTATAATTCCTCCAGCGCTCCGTCCAGCCCATCCCGGGCCTCTTTCCCCTGCGCAACCTGCCGGATACGCAGATACACCTTGTCAGCGATCAGCCTCTCTACCGCATCCATGTCAACGCCGGCCACGATTCCTTCATAGTGCATATCCTCCAAGAAGCGCTCCTGCTCGATGTCTTTGCCTTCATTGGCAGGGGGCAGGATACAGACCAACGCCCGCATGCAGTCCTCGGAAACATAAAACAACGGCATTGCATCTATTGGTGAATTGTCCTGTTTCTTTCTTTCCACGTACTTTTTCACTTCTTTTTCCAGGATCCTGTAGAACGCCCCCCGCTCCTCTTCCTGCTCCTTATCCCCCTGAAGCTCCTCGTTCTGGTGGGTCCGGATCTCTCTCAGCATTCGCAGAAGCTCAGATTCTCCAGTTTCTCTCTGTTCTGGTTTTGGCGTTTCCCCCACTGCGGTCTCGTTCCTCTTAAAAAAATCAAATATCCCCATACCATTCTCTCTTTCTTCCCATGATCGGTCCAGACTGAAAAACACGTTTACCTCTTGCCCTATTTCTTCTTTCATTATATTTTAAATCAGAATTGCTTGCAATACCCGGATCAAAAAATCTTTTAATATAAAAATTTCAGGGGACGGTGTGACTCGTATGAATCACATCGTCCCCTGCTTTGGACTGTCTATTTTTTTACTGAACCCAAGCTCCGTCAGCTCCCACCTGATATCCGTCAGGTGTAGTGGTGTTCACCAGAAGTTTTCCTCTGGTTCCGTCTGAGATGTCGTGGAAATAGTACCACTGGCCGTCGATCTGATGCCATCCGGTGTACATGCCGCCAAGGCTTCCGTCTGACACGGCGTGGAGGTAATACCAATTGCCGTCCTGCTCAAACCATCCTGTCACCATGTAGCCCTGGGCGTTGAAATAGTACCAAAGGCTGGTCCCGTTCCAATCCAGCAGCACCCACTGGTCTGAGGGCCATGTTCCGTCGTCAAACCGGAACCACCATCCGTTCTCATCCATCTTCCACTGGTCGTCGCGGTTGCCCTTTCTCTCCTGCCTTGAGGAGGAGGAAGAACCCCGGCTTCCGCCGCCGCTGGACCCGGAACCGGAACCGCCGCCTGTGATGCCGCCGGTGGGCTTGTCGTCCCCGCCGCCAAAGGAAGCTGCCTCATTTACCGGAATCGTGGTGTCCAGGCTGTTGAGAGCCATGGCCTCTTTCACTTCTCCGCAGGCAATCTTGTTCACGGCGTATCCGTCAAAGTCTTCAAACACGATACCGTAGGTGTAGGCAGCAACCTGATCGTTCTCGTCGCAGCCCAGAGTAACGCTGAAGCCTCTCGCGCTGCGGGCGTTGAGAAGGTTATCCTGGCGCACAGAGTTTACGGTCTGGCTGATGATATCCCACACCAGTCCCGGCTCCGGCCTGGTAGCCGGTTTGTCAACTCCGCCGAAGGGAATCTCCCAGCTGCCGCCTTTAGCCGCCGCTGCCGCCGGGTCCGCAGTGATGCCTACATAGGCCGTGCCTGCCTTCATCAGCTGTGTCACATCCGCTTTCTCTTCCCCTTCTCCTATGAGGTCGATGACCACATTGCCGGTGAAGAAGGCGGGAACGCAGACTCTCGCGTAGTTGGTGTAAGGCATGGAGTACATTCTTCTTCTGTAAATCTTGTTGGTGTGGAGAACGCCGTAGAAGTTGGCCTCGCCCTTTAACAGGTATTCGCTTTCCGTGTACGTTCTTCCATCCGCGCTGGCGGAAACACCTGACAATTTCTCCTTCTCAGGAACCGCTGCCATGGCTGCCTCGATGAACTCTGTATGCTTCACAGGATTTTCGAAAACAGGCTCTGACTGGGCCAGTTCCATCATCAGTTCCTTGTCGTCTTCCAGAATCCAGCCTTCCTCGATCACCTGATCAAGGGCTGCCTCATATTTCTCTAAGTAATCCTCTCTGCTGCTGTAAAGTTCCTGGATCACGTTCTCGTCAAGATATACCATGGAACCGCCGTCCGTGGAGTATCCGCCGTTGACGCCGCCGTAGTAGGAGGCCACCGGCACGGTAATCTGGGGAGACAGGATTCCTGTGGTCATGTTGCCGTACTCATCCCGCTCTGGGCTAAAGATTCCGAATGCTCCCATGGATACCAGGTTTCCTTTGATCTCATCCTTTGAGGGGCCGTGAGGCGCCGGGATATCCTTTGCCGCCCACTGGTGAAGGTTCCAGAGAGCTCCGTTGACAAACACATCCATGTTCATGTCGCTTACAGTGTGGGGCTTTCCGTCTGCCCTCACCTTAAAGCCCGGGTACTCTCCCGCGGGGCGTCCTGCCCTGATCTGAATCTCGTCGGTCATATCCGGGAGGAAAATCTTCTGGGAGTGGGAGGCTCCTGCCACCACATAATGGCGGTACAGATTGTCCTTGTCGTCGGAATCGTCTCTCACCGGTCCCGGGTTGTAGTCGTTCTCGCCCACCAGCAGGATAAAGGGAACATCCGTCTCGGCAACAGGCTTGAAGGCCTCCGCGTAATTTACCGGAGTGCCGGAGTTGATGGCAGCGTTGGCCATGCCGCCCACCACGTTGAGGAAACCGTCAAAAATGTGGGGCGTCTCTTTATATTCCTCTGAGAGCAAGTACTCCGGATTTTCAATATCTTCCGCTGCCGCTATGTGGTTGGCTGCGCTGAAGTTATTGACAAAGGTATTCACATAGAAACCGGACTGGGACTGGCCGGTGACATAGGTCCACACGTCGCCTGTGTACTCTCCGCCGTAGAGCAGAGGAGACTTCTCGGCCTTCAGCATGGAACCCACCTGGGCAAGCATATCCCAGAACAGGCCGTTTTCATCTGCCCCGTCTACCTTCCAGGTCAGGGCATCGTAGCGGTCGGGGTCAAATCTCTTTAAGCTGGCTACGTTCACATCCTTTGAAGTGATTCCGATGTAAATGTGACCGCCGCGCATATAGTAATCATAGCTTCTTCTCCAGACATCGGGAAGATCTACTTTGCTGCTGGCGTTTAAGATGTCAATGTAAACCACACCGGAGAAATCCGACATGTCTTCCGGCTGGAACATGATAATGCGGTTCACATACTCCGCATCCTCTTTGTCCACCTTGAGGACTCCGTCTGCGGTGCTGTACACATTGGCAGTGCCTTTCAGGAAATATTCTTTCTCTGTGTATCCGTAGGACTTTAAGTCAATGTTGCCCTTTGACCGGCCGGGTCCCTGGCTTAAGTAGGGGAAGCTGTCCTCTGTCTCGGGGATGTTCCGCTCCTCTCCTGTCAGCTCTCTGCCGTCTGTTCCCACGAATACCACTTCCTTGTTGAAAGACTCCAGCGCCTTGATATGGGCGGTTGTAACCTTCTGGTCATTGCCGCCGAAAGAAGCGTCCTCATTTACCGGAACCGTGGTGTCCAGGCTGTTGAGGGACATGGCCTCTTTCACTTCCCCGCAGGCAATGTCGTCCACGGCGTATCCGTCAAAGTTCTCAAACACAATGCCGTAGGTGTACGCGGTAACCTGATCTTTCTCGTCATATCCCAGTGTAACCTTTAAGTCTCCGGCTCTGCCGGTGCTCACAAGGCCATCCTGACGTGCGGAGTTTACGGTCTGGCTGATGATATCCCACACCAGTCCCGGCTCCGGCCTGGTAGCCGGTTTATCAACTCCGCCAAAGGGAATCTCCCAGCTGCCGCCCTTGGCCGCTACTGCCGCCGGATCCCCGGTGATGCCTACATAGGCCTTCCCTGCCTTCATCAATTCCGTGACATCAGCCTTCTCTTCCCCTTCGCCCAGAAGATCGATGACCACCTGGCCGTTGAAATCTTCGGGAACGCAGACTCTCGCGTAGTTGGTGTAAGGCATGGAATACATTCTTCTTCTGTAAATCTCATTGGTGCGGAGAACGCCGTACATGTTGGCCTCGCCTGTCAGCAGGTACTCGCTGTCCGTGTACGCTTTTCCATCCGCGCTGGCGGAAGCCTTTGACAGTTCTTCTTTCTCGGGAACCGTCGCCATGGCCTCCTCGATGAATTCCGTATGTTTTACAGGATTTCCGAAAATGGGCTCTGACTGGGCCAGTTCCATCATCAGTTCCTTGTCGTCTTCCAAAATCCAGCCTTCCTCGATCACCTTGTCAAGGGCTGCCTCATATTTCTCCAGGTAGTCCTCCCTGCTGCTGTAAAGC
The DNA here is from genome assembly GCA_947066955.1 of uncultured Hungatella sp. Lineage (GTDB taxonomy): Bacteria > Bacillota > Clostridia > Lachnospirales > Lachnospiraceae > UBA3402. The sequence goes on along the minus strand of CAMTAF010000008.1, from coordinate 48,858 downwards.
TCTTCAATGACTTCCTGGTCAAGATAGACCATGGAGCCGCCGTCTGTGGAATACCCGCCGTTGACTCCGCCGTAGTAGGAAGCCACCGGCACGGTCAGCTGGGGTGACAGGATTCCTGTGGTCATGTTGCCGTACTCATCACGCTCTGGGCTAAAGATTCCAAACGCTCCCATGGACACCAGCTTTCCCTGGATCTCGTCCTTGGAGGGGCCATAAGGCGCCGGGATATCCTTGGCCGCCCACTGGTGAAGATTCCACAGGGCTCCGTTGACAAACACATCCATGTTCATGTCGCTCACAGTGTGGGGCTTTCCGTCGTCTCTCACCTTAAAGCCCGGGTACTCTCCCGCGGGACGTCCCGCTTTGATCTGAATCTCGTCCGTCATATCCGGGAGGAAGATCTTCTGAGAGTGGGAGGCTCCTGCCACCACATAATGGCGGTACAGGTTGCCTTCCTCATCGGAATCGTCTTTCACCGGTCCCGGGTTGTAGTCGTTCTCGCCAACCAGCAGGATAAAGGGAACATCGGTGTCAGCCACAGGCTTGAAGGCCTCAGCATAATTTACCTGGGTTCCGGAGTTGATGGCCGCGTTGGCCATGCCGCCCACCACGTTGAGGAAACCGTCGAAAATGTGGGGCGTGTCTTTATACTCCTCTGTCATCAGATACTCCGGATCCTCGATATCCTCCGGGGCCTCGGGCATGTGGTTGGCCACAGCGAAGTTGTTGACAAAGGTGTTCACATAGAAGCCGGACTGAGACTGGCCGGTGACATAGGTCCACACATCGCCTGTGTACTTTCCGCCGTAGAGCAGAGGAGAGTTCTCAGCCTTCAGCGTGGAGCCCACCTGGGCCAGCATATCCCAGAATAGGCCGTTCTCATTCGCCCCATCCACTTCCCAGGTCAGGGCCTCGTACCGCTCCGGGTCAAACCGCTTCAGGCTCTCAACATTCACATCTTTTGAAGTGATTCCTATGTAAATGTGGCCGCTGCGCATATAGTAGTCGTAGCTTCTTCTCCAGATGTCGGGAAGGTCCACCTTGCTGCTGGCATTCAGGATGTCAATGTAAACCACGCCGGAGAAATCCGCCATGTCCTCTGGCTGGAACATGATGATGCGGTTTACATACTCCTTGTCTTTCTTCTCTACCTTGAGAACCTTATTCTCGGCACTGTACACATTGGCCGTGCCCTTTAAGAAAAATTCTTTTTCCGTGTATCCGTAGGACTTTAAATCAATGTTTCCCTTTGTCCGGCCGGGTCCCTGGCTTAGATAGGGGAAGCTGTCCTCCGTCTCCGGGATGTTCAATTCATCCCCTGTCAGTTCTTTGCCGTCAATCCCCACAAATGTCACTTTCTTGTTGAACGACTCCACCGCCTTTACGTGGGCGCCTGTAACTTTCTGGTTGTCGTCAATGGAGGCATCCTCGCTTACCGGAACCGTGGTATCCAGGCTGTTGAGAGCCATGGCCTCTTTCACTTCCCCGCTGGCAATGCTGTCCACAGCGTATCCGTCAAAGTTCTCAAACACGATGCCGTAAGTGTAAGCAATAACCTGGTCCTTCTCGCCGTATCCCAGAGTGACTTTTAGGTCGCTGGCTCTGCTGCCGCCTACAAGGCCATCCTGGCGCACAGAGTTTACGGTCTGGCTGATGATATCCCACACCAGTCCCAGCTCCGGTCTGGTGGGGTCTTTGCCCAGGCCGCCGAAAGGAATCTCCCAGCTGCCGCCCTTGGCCGCCGCTGCCGCCGGGTCCGCGGTGATGCCCACATAGGCCTTCCCTGCCTTCATCAATTCTGTGACATCAGCCTTCTCCTCCCCTTCACCGATCAGGTCAATAACCACCTCGCCGGTGAAATCCTCGGGAACGCAGACTCTCGCGTAGTTGGTGTATGGCATGGAGTACATTCTTCTTCTGTAGATCTCATTGGCACGGAGAACGCCGTACATGTTGGCCTCGCCTGTCAGCAGGTACTCGGAGTCCGTGTACGCTTTTCCTTCCGCGCTGGCGGTAGCCTTTGACAGTTCTTCCTTCCCGGGAACCGCCGCCATGGCCTCCTCGATGAACTGGGTATGCTTCACGGGATTTCCGAAAATGGGCTCTGACTGGGCCAGCTCCATCATCAGGTCCTTGTCCTCTTCCAGAATCCAGCCTTCCTCGATGACCTTGTCAAGAGCTGCCTCATATTTCTCCAGATAGTCTTCTCTGCTGCTGTAGAGCTCCCCGATGACCTCCGGGTCAAGATAGACCATGGAGCCGCCGTCCGTGGAGAACGCACCGTTAGCGCCGCCGTAGTAGGAAGCCACCGGCACCAGCAGCTGGGGAGACATGATTCCCGTGGTCATGTTGCCGTACTCATCCCGGTCCGGTATAAAGCGCCTGGACTCCACTTTTCCCTCAATCTCATCCGTAGACGGGCCGTAAGGCGCCTTGATGCCCTCAGACGCCCACTGGTGAAGGTTCCAGAGAGCTCCGTTGACAAACACATCCATGTTCATGTCACTCACAGTGTGGGGCTTTCCGTCGTCCCTCACCTTAAATGCCGGGTACTCTCCCGCCGGTCGTCCCGCTCTGATCTGAATCTCGTCGGTCATATCCGGGAGGAAGATCTTCTGGGAGTGGGATGCTCCTGCTACCACATAGTGGCGGTATAAGTTATCCTCCTCATCGGAATCATCCCTCACTGGTGCCGGATTGTAGTCATTCTCGCCCACCATCAGGATAAAGGGAACATCGGTTTGGGCCACTGGCTCGGAAGTCCTGACCGCCTGGGAGCCGGAGTTGATAGCCGCGCTGGTCATGCCTCCTACCATGTTGAGGAAACCGTCGAAAATATGGGGCGTGTCTTTATACTCCTCTGTCATCAGATACTCCGGATCCTCGATATCCTCCGGGGCCTCGGGCATGTGGTTGGCCACAGCGAAGTTGTTGACAAAGGTGTTCACATAGAAGCCGGACTGAGACTGGCCGGTGACATAGGTCCACACATCGCCTGTGTACTTTCCGCCGTAGAGCAGAGGAGAGTTCTCAGCCTTCAGCGTGGAGCCCACCTGGGCCAGCATATCCCAGAATAGGCCGTTCTCATTCGCCCCATCCACTTCCCAGGTCAGGGCCTCGTACCGCTCCGGGTCAAACCGCTTCAGGCTCTCAACATTCACATCTTTTGAAGTGATTCCTATGTAAATGTGGCCGCTGCGCATATAGTAGTCGTAGCTTCTTCTCCAGATGTCGGGAAGGTCCACCTTGCTGCTGGCATTCAGGATGTCAATGTAAACCACGCCGGAGAAATCCGCCATGTCCTCTGGCTGGAACATGATGATGCGGTTTACATACTCCTTGTCTTTCTTCTCTACCTTGAGAACCTTATTCTCGGCACTGTACACATTGGCCGTGCCCTTTAAGAAAAATTCTTTTTCCGTGTATCCGTAGGACTTTAAATCAATGTTTCCCTTTGTCCGGCCGGGTCCCTGGCTTAGATAGGGGAAGCTGTCCTCCGTCTCCGGGATGTTCAATTCATCCCCTGTCAGTTCTTTGCCGTCAATCCCCACAAATGTCACTTTCTTGTTGAACGACTCCACCGCCTTTACGTGGGCATTGGACGGTGTAGATTTGGCGGCCGCTGTGTCCTCCAAATCGGCTCTTTCCGGTGAATTTGCCTCTTCTCTGGGCACCGTAAGGGTTCTGAGAGTGCTGCCTGTCCTGATGTCCGCCATGGCCCCCGTGGGAACCGCCGCCGTGATCGCCGCGGTCACGGCCAGAAGCCATGCGCATCTTCTTTTGATGTGCCGCAAATTCATATGCATTCCTCCTAGCTTTGTGTAACATGTCTTTGAAATGTTCTGCCCCCCTGGGCAAAATTTTCTCAACACGCTTGTATCTGGAACACTTTAAGAGTATTCCGCCTATAGCTGCAACCGGCAACCCAAAAGGTGCTTAAATCACCGGAGTATAATCTATTTTACCGGAAATTCCCAAAAATTTCTACAGGATTCTTTTAACATTTTAAGCACGATTTTAACATTTTTTTCACAATATGCCGTCTATTTGCATAGATATCATCTTATAAACATTGAATTTATATGCAATTTTCTGTATATTGGGAAGAATTGGTATTTTTTCATTGTGTATATTATCAAAACCACTGATTATGCCCCGTGTTCAGGGCAGCTCCGTCGTCCAAAGATTGCTTTTTAACAGAATTTCAGTTAAAATAAACGTTAGAGGAAGAAGGCAAACGCACAGCATTTTTAGGATGCCTTCCGACGAACCGGCAAGTGACGCAAAACGGCGCGTGACGGCCGATATCACGAAAAAGGGGGACCCTGTTTATGGGAGATGTACAGAGGAATCTTGACAAAATACTTGAGGAGATCCGGCCCTGCGACACATCAAAAGATTATATCTTTGTCAGCTACAGCAGCAGAGACAAACATGTGGTTTATCCCGATGTTTTAGAACTCCAGAAGCGGGGATTCAATATATGGCTTGACGAGAAAAACTTAGCCAAGACAAAGCCTTCCTGGAAAACCCAGGCCGTCAAGACCATCGAAAAAGTACACTGCCGCCTGTTGATCTTTTATGTCAGCAAAAACTCTCTGATCAGTGAGCCCTGTTTCAATGAGATGAATGCCACCCGATCGGAAATTTCCAAGATCTTTCACTCAGGCTCCGAGTTAGGATTCCTAGCCCTGGAGGTGGAACCTGTAAAAAATATCGTTGAATATCAGAAAGAGCTTCACCGCGAACTGGTGGACAGGCTCAGGAACGGGGAGGAGAGCGATGAAAATGTGCTGAATCAGGTGCGCCTGTCCCAAAGCTTTATTGAGCAATTCTTTAACAGCAACAATGAGCGGGTGCGCATCCGCGCCCTGTCCTCTGACCGCAATCCGGAGCGGTATTACCGGGATATCATCTCCTCTTTTCCGACAGAAATGAGGAACCCGGCCGCGCCTGTGCCCCCGGCGCCAAAGCCGGATACGGCCAGGATGGAAACCTCTGCCGGACCAGAGAAACCAGAGACACAGCCCGCAGAGAACAGCTCTATAGAGAACACCCCTGTAAAGAGTGTTCCTGCAAAAAAAGCTAAAAAAGTATTTAAGGGAGATGTGTCCTACAGCATCTACGGAAAAGAATATACGGAAAATCAATCCGCCATGATGCTCCGGGTATTCGCCCAGGTGCTCAAGCGCCATCAGGACAAGGTGGCGGGGCTTCCCGACTATACGGGGATGAACTGCGCTTCCGCCGTGGATTACACACTGGAGGAAAACCGGGGAGATCAGATGCCCAGCTACTTCAGGGTTTGTGAACACTTCTCCTTTGACAATGGCCAGTCGGTGTCCATAGGGACGGCCTACGATATCCGGGAAAAAATGAGAAAGATCGCCCTGCTGCTGGAGTACTGCGGGGAGGACCGGTCTGTCTTTCAGTCAGATGAATTGGCGCTTCCGGCGCTGAAGCCGAGAAAACCCAAAGAAGCCGCCTCCCCTGAGACCGGCGGCCAGGTGACATATACTTTATACGGAAAGACCGCCACCTCCAGCCAGGCGGACATGATGTACGACATCTTTAAGCAGGTCATCGCCAGGCACCCTGACAAATTGGACCAGCTGGAGAACAGCCTGCTCAGTGTGGCAAAGGGGGATTACTCCCTGGTGCCCCGCCTGGAAAGGCCCAGCTATTTCAGAGCCTTTCGCGCTTTTGAGGCCAACGGCACTGTGTACAGCGTAGGCACCTCCTTTGGCATGGGGGAGAAATTAAAACAGATCGCCAGACTCTTTTCCATCTGCGGCGAGAACAGAGAGGACCTTGAGATCCAGGGAAATGAACTTCCTGCTGCGGGAAAAGGAAGCAGAAAAAAGCAGTCAAAATCCTATCTTGAGGATTAAAATTTCCTTTCCGCCCCGTGTGCGCAAACAGGCCCTGAAGGACGATAATTGCTCCCTTCGGGGCCTGCTTGGCGCCGGAATGCTTACATGCCGGCGAACTGATTTTTCACTTTGAGCACTTTCTCCTGCTCCGCGGTCTCCGTTGAATACCAGCCCTTGGCGGACATCTTTTTATAGATGTCATCCTGCATGCACAGGCTGTCGTCCAATGCCTGGTCAAACGTCTGATGCACATTCTGGGTGGAGGACTCGATCGTACCGTGAAGATACAGGTCGCACACTCCCTTGGTAGTTAGAAGCAGGTTTTCCATAATACATCTGTCGTCCATGTCCATCTCTCCTTCCTCCTCTAAATCAGGCTGTAAATGCTGTCAAAGATTTGCTGGTGTGTCTGGGAAAGCTGTTCTGCGCAGTTTTTAAGCTCCGGATCCTGCAGATTTTTCACTGCCTCCTGGCACTGGGTCTTTAAAAACTTCTCATGCCCTAAGGCATCTTCAATATAGCTTAATTCTTTAGGACTCATATCGATCTCCTCCTGTCACTTATTCTGTACAGTTGCCATATCCGCGCTGCCTTATTAATCTGCCCCGGGAAAAAGAAAAACATGCTGGGATATCCTGTATCTCCAGCATGTTTTTTCATACTCATAAGAAATATAAAAATTAAATCGGCGGAAATCCTACCCACTGGGAAGACGACAGATACATCTGGTTTTCCTTGCGTCCCGAGCAGGCTTTTTTCAGCTTCATGGAAGCTCCGAAAAGCATCATCTTGTTCACACTCCTGGCATGTTCCGGGCAGATCTTCACGCACCTCATACAGGATATGCACCGCCCGCTGTCCGTGGCGGAGGGATTGTCCAAAGGGATCGCCCCTGCCGGGCAAAGGCCGGCGCACTTCCCGCAGCTTCTGCAGGATTTATCGGTCTCCGGAACCATGGGGATGGTGTGGTATTCTTTATAAGGGAAACGCCCCGGCACATAGAAATCTTTCCAGGAATCGGGCTTTAGCAGAAGCCGCCTGATATCCCGGGCCATGGCCCGCAAGTCCCGGCAGTCCTCCTCGTCGGGCCTGCCCTGGCCATACTGGCGCATGATGGAATGCTCCGCCACCGCGGCCACGGCTGCAATCACTTTAAAGCCGCATCCTTCCATGGCCTTTCTCAGCTCCAGAAGGGCATCCTCATAAGCCCGGTTCCCATAAGAAACCACTACCACTGCCGCCGCGTCCCTGGCTCTGGTTTTGGTAAAATTCTTTATGGCCGTCTCGGGAATCCTTCCCCCAAAACACGGCGCTCCCACCAGGCACACGTCTCCCGGCTCAAACCGGTACATCCCATAATTCTTCCCAGGAAGGGAAAAGTCTAACTCCTCCGGCGTCCCAAGCTCTTCTGCCAGAATATCAAGGATCTTTTTGGTCCCGCCGGTGGGACTGAAACTCATCGTGTATACTCTCATCTTCTTCCCCCATATGGTCTCCTGACAGCGGACGCCGCGCCGCTCTGGAGCAGCAGGATTCCGCCTCGAAACAGGTCTGTGCTCTTGCCGCGCCGGATTCTACAGAACAAGAGACGGCGCGGAGTACACTCTGGCTCCCAGTTCATTATCCAGCATGTACAGGGCCCTGGGGTCAGAGCCAAACAGGTCGTACTTTTTGATCAGCCCATCCGCGTTCGTCTCCTCCTCGCCCTGCTCCTTCACAAACCAGTCCAAAAACTGCATGGTGCGGAAATCCTTCACATCGTTCGCCGCCTCATAGATGGTGTGAATCAGGCTTGTCACATACTGCTCATGCTCATAGCCCGCATGGAGGGGATCCGCAAAGTTCTTCAGCTCCTTGTCCGGCTTGTCAATGGCGTCAAGGGTCACTTTGCAGCCGTTGTTCTGCAGATACTGCATAAACAGCATGGCGTGGTCCCTCTCCTCCTGGGCCTGGATCTTGTACCAGTTGGCAAATCCCTCCAACCCGTTATCCATGTAATAATTGGAAAAATCCAGGTATAAATACGCGGAATAAAATTCCTTGTTCACCTGTGTGTTCAGAAGCTCAGCTACTTTTGTGTCTAACATAATGGATCCTCCTTTGTTTTTATATTGGCATTTTTTGCCTCCCATGGGTATTCTATCATTAAATGGAGAAAATGTCACTTCCTTTATGAAATAGCTCTGCCATTCCAGCACCGCGGCCGCTGCGCCCCATTGCGTTTTAGGCCTCTGCCCCGGATCTCTCCTTGTCAATCTTCCGGAATATCCCCAGACAGATCACCAAAGACAACACAATGGAGATAAAGTCCGCCGTGGGCTGGGCATAGATGGCCCCGTCCAGGCCAAAGATTCCGTTTAAGATAAATACCAGAGGGATAAAGATAAGCCCCTGGCGGCAGATGGTCAGCACCAGGGAGGGAATCGCTTTTCCCATCCCCTGTATGGTGTTGATACACAAAAACAGAATTCCCAGCACCGGCCCTGACATCTGCAGGGCGATCACCATCTGGATCCCGTAGGCGATAACCTCCGGATCATTGATAAACGCCTGGATCACCGCCTGTCTGGCCAGAACCATGATCACGGTCAACACGGTTCCCAAAACCACCGCGCACATCCCTGTAAATCGGAACACCTGCAAAAGCCGCTTCTTGTTCCTGGCGCCGTAATTGTATCCGATCAGGGGCTGAATCCCGGAACACAGCCCGATCTGCAGAAGCACCACCAGCATGTTGGCTTTCATGGCAACTCCCATGGCAGCCACCGGGGTATCCCCGTAACTCACCAGCACATGGTTCAGCACAATGTTGGCGCAGCTCATGAGAATATTGTTGAGGGAGGCCGGAATTCCGATGGACATAACCCCCGCCGCGATCCTCTCCCCTGCCTTAAAGTCTTTGAGACGGATGGACAGGCTGGATTTTTTCCTGAGAAAATACAGAAGATAAAACCCGCTGGCCGCCATATTTCCAATGACTGTGGCCACGGCGGCGCCTACCACTCCCCATCCAAAGCCCAGAATCATCACAGGGTCCAGCACAATGTTTGTGATGGTTCCGATCATATTGCCGATCATGGACTCCTTGGCGGCGCCCTCGCCCCTCAGGATGTTGCCGAAAGCGGTTCCGAACATAATAAACGGGCCGCCGAAAGCGATGTAGGTCAAGTAATCCCTGGCATACCCCACCGTATTTTCACTGGCCCCGATAAGTTTCAGGATCCCATCCATCCCAAAAAGGAAAAGCGCGGCCATGATTATCCCCAGCCCCAAAGAACCGTAACAGCAGAAAGAAGAGATGTTCCTTGCCCGCTCCGCTTTCTTCTCTCCCAGAGCCCTGGAGATCGCCGAGCTTCCTCCGATGCCGAACAGGTTGCCCAGAGCCATGAACACCATAAACACCGGGGTTGCCAGGGAGACTGCAGCCACCTGCATGGGATCTCCTGTCTGCCCGATGAAAAAAGTATCTGCCATATTGTAGATGACTACCACCAGCATGGAGATCATGGTCGGGATGGCCATGACCGCCACCGCTTTCGCCACAGGGGCTTCTTCAAATAGTTGCCTGTTGTCTTTCATAGATTCCTGTTCCTCCTTCTTTTAGAATTGCGGCACCTGCCAGGTCGTTCGCACACTGACAAATTTTCCGCAAAAAAAATTCAGTCCTCCGGTGGATCTCTCCACAGTCAAACTGCGCCAAATGTTTGCGGTACAAAAAGAATGCCAACCAACCAGCTGTTACTCCGCTGATTTCGTCAGCATTTACTGAAGATTCTCTTCCAGCCGCCGGATGATATCCAACAAAAATTTTGTCTCCTCGTCTGTCATCCCGCTCTGAAGCATGTGCTCAAACCTGGCGAGCCTGTCCACCATCCTCTTTTGAGCCTCAATGCCCTTTTCCGTAAGAAGGATCCTCTTAAGCCTGGCGTCCTGTGGAACCGGAACTCTCCTGATATAGCCGCTGTTTTCCATCAGGGTCAGCATATGGCTGGCCGTGGAGCGGCGTATGGAGAACTCCTTCTCAATATCCCTCTGAACAACCTCCCTCTCCCCCCGGCGCACCAGAAAGTTCAGCACCCAGACCTGGTGGGCGGTAAGGGTTTCCTCCTCCTCAGCCACCATCTCATTGATCTTACGGCGTATCATGTTGGACAATGTGCGGATCTCAAATCCTATATGCTCCGTCTCCATGGAACCGCGTCCCTTTCGCAAAGATTGTCAAGTCAGATCTAAATTGTCAGCACTCTAACATTTTAGTGAAAAACTTATTGTTTGTCTACGGCAGAATTTTACAAAAATCCGGCCTCTCCTCAGAGGGATTTCTCACAGAGTGATCAGGACGCTCTTTCAAAAGGCAGGGCGTTACTTTATGTGGGGGTGCCTTTATGCTGCCAGCACAGCTATAATACTGTCATCACGAGAGAACTTCTCGCTATATCATTGCCGGCTATGTCGTACGCTTCCGTTTCCACTCCTTCACCTGCTCTAACTTTCTGGCAGTCTCCTTCTCCGCTCCCTGATCCCCTGGCTGGTAGTACTGGACCCCCGCAAGGTTATCGGGGAGACACTGCATGGCCGCCACCTTCTCCTGAGTGTCGTGGGCGTATACATACCCCTCCCCGTAGTGAAGCTGTCCCATCAGGGCGGTAGGGGCATTGCGGATCACCAGCGGCACCGGCTCTGACAGCATATCCTTCGCGTCCTCCTTTGCCTTCTCGTAGGCCATGTAGGCGGAGTTGGACTTGGGCGCCATGGACAGGTAGATCACCGCGTGGCTTAAGTGCACATTGCACTCAGGCATGCCCAGGAAATGGCAGGCCTGATAAGCGGCCACTGCCACCTGGAGGGCCTGGCTGTCCGCCATGCCCACATCCTCGCTGGCAAACCGCACCAGCCGCCGGGCCACATACAGCGGGTCCTCCCCCGCCTCCAGCATCCGGGCCAGCCAGTACACGGCAGCGTCCGGGTCCGTGTTGCGCATGGACTTGTGAAGGGCAGAGATCAGATTGTAGTGCTCCTCCCCCTTCTTATCGTAGAGAAGGCTTTTCTTGCCCACGCACTGGCGCAGCACCTCCGGAGTGATGGTGGTCTTATCCGCGCTGATCTCCCCGTTGGTCACAGCCATCTCCAGCACATTGAGGGCCGTCCTGGCGTCGCCGTTGGCAAACCTGGCGATGGTCTCAATCATGTCGTCGGTTATGTCGATATTCAGATATCCGAATCCCTTCTGACTCTTCAATGTCCTCCGAAGAAGCTCAGCCACATTTTCCGGGGACAGGGCCTGGAGCACAAAAACCTGGCACCTGGATAAAAGAGCGCTGTTGATCTCAAAGGAGGGGTTCTCCGTGGTGGCCCCGATGAGGATAATGCTCCCCTTTTCCACATAGGGGAGAAACGCGTCCTGCTGGGCCTTGTTGAAGCGGTGGATCTCGTCCACAAACACCACGGTCTTGACCCCCACCCTGCGGCTGCTCTCCGCCTGGGCCATAACCTCCTTGATCTCCTTGATGCCGCTTGTGACGGCGCTGAAGTTGATAAACCTGGCGTGGGTCCTGCCTGCGATAATCCCCGCCAAAGTGGTCTTTCCCACCCCCGGCGGCCCCCAGAAGATCATGGACGGGATCTGGTCCTGCTCAATGAGCCTGCGCAGGACCTTGCCCTGGCCGATTAAATGTTCCTGTCCTATGAATTCCTCCAAAGTCTCCGGCCTCATGCGGCTGGCTAAGGGACGGTAGGTTTCTTGATTGTCAAAAAAAGATAATTGCTGTTCCATGAAAGTTCACTCTTTTCATTGGTTTTGTGATTCTCTGTTTTATTGTACCACATTCTCAAGATTATTGACACTTAATATTAAAATGCGGGACAGAGAAAAGAACTGTTACTTTCTTCTCTTCGGCGGCTTCCCACAAACACCTTTACAATCCCTCGGCTTGTATCGTATAATAACCTCAAAAAATACCAGGAGAACCCCATATGAAAAATGAGCATTGGCCCCCAGGCACCAGGATCTTTCGCCAAATCCGTCTCTATCACTATCTTGTCCGGCACAAAGAAGGCTATCGGGGTCCGGCGGAACTGAAGCATTTCCTCTCCGCCGACACACGGATGATTCAGCGGGACTTAAAAGATATCCGGGACGCCGGGCTTTTAAAACTCAAATACAATAAAAAAGAGAAAAATTATATCCATGGCGGAGAGGCCTCCTTTACCCAGAAGGCCATCAAACCCAGACGCCGTGAACATCTTCTCCGCCTCCGCCGCCTCTGTACCCTGATGACCTGCCTGGAAGGGCCGGACTTGGAAGAACTGGACAGCTATGAAACCGCCCTGCATGACTATGAATGTTCCCTTCAGGATTCTAAGGAGGACCCTGAGGCCTTCCCTCCCGACGAGATCGAGGACCCGCCCAAGCTGCCTGATTTTCCAGACATAAAGGCACAATATGAGACCCTCTTTCCCGGGCTCTCCCTGCGGACGCTGCAGCGGGATTTTCAGACCCTATCCAAGGCCGGCTACACCATCACCTACCGCCCCGAGTACAAAGCCTATGTGATCAAAGATTTGATCGAAGACGAATTTGATGATCCGTGGGCTGTCTCATAAAATCCCGCATCTGCCCCATCTGTCCCCTTGATCCGGTCCCTCTCACAAAATACCCGCCAGAAGGATACCCGCCCACAGGATTCTCTCTGGCCGGATTTCCGCTGGCTGGATTCCCTCTGGCCGGATTCCCTCTGGCCGGATTCTCGCGCCGGGTCACAGCTCCGGCGCTTCATCCTTGTCTTCCCCCTGCCAGCCATGATATTTAAAATTATACACCGGTTTCATTACATCCACCACCTCTACCGCCTCCCGGACGGCTTCCTCAATCTCTCTTAAAGATTTATACGCCATGGGCGCCTCATCCAGAGTGTGTTCATTGACCGACGTGGTATAGATTCCTTCCATGGACCGGCAATACTCGTCCATGGTCAGCGTCCTTTTTGCCTCCAGCCTGGACATAACCCGCCCTGCCCCGTGGGGCGCCGAATAATTCCAGTCCGGATTGCCCTTTCCCACCGCCAGAATGCTTCCGTCCCGCATATTGATGGGAATGAGAAGCCGCTCACCCTTTCTGGCCGACACGGCCCCTTTCCTCAAAATCCCCTCTCCTACATCAATATAGTTGTGCACTGTATGGAAAGCGTCTCCTCCTTTTAAACCAGCCTGATCCAGAAGAATTTCAGCGATCAGCTCCCGGTTTCTCCTGGCAAATTCCTGGCAGATCTCCACATCATGGAGATAGTCTTCAAAATAGCTGCCATATAAGTAGCACAGTTCCTCCGGAATCGTCAGCTCTTTCCTGGTCCATCTCAGGGCTTTGATGGCCTCTTCCAGCTCATCTCTTCTCCCCGCTGCCTTATATTCCGCGATCAGGGCATCTTTTTTCTTAAAATACTCCTCCTTCCCTCTGTGAAGATCCACCGCCAGATTCTGATAGTACTCCGCCACCTGCTTGCCCAGGTTCCGGCTCCCCGTGTGGATCACCAGATAATAAACTCCGTCACTCCCCCGGTCCACCTCGATAAAATGGTTTCCCCCTCCTAAAGTTCCCAGGCTCCGCACCATTTTTTTAGAATCCCGGAGGGAACGATAGCACTTAAGGGGCTGTAAATCAAAGCGGGTCTGCCGTCCCTTCCACACCTCCCTGCCCGAGGGGATCCAGTGAGCCGCCCTGTCAAGCCTTTCCATGTCCGGCTCCTCTTTTCCCAGGCAGACCGTATACATGCCGCACCCGATATCCACCCCCACCACATTGGGGACTGCCTTGTCTGTCACGGTCATGGTCGTGCCGATGGTACACCCTTTTCCAAAATGCACATCCGGCATGATGCGGACCCGGCTTCCCCTGGTAAACTCCTGGTCACACATTTTCCGGATCTGCGTGACAGCATCTTCCTCAATGGTTTCGGCATAACACAGCGCTGTAGTTACCTGTCCTTTAATCTCTAACATAACCTCTCTCCTCTCTTTTTAAATCCGGCCAGAAGATATCTGGCAAAGTCCTGGGAATCCATCCATTTGTCTAATTCTACCATATAGTTCCCTTCTTTCCTATATCGTGAATTCACTGTGGGAACAGCCATCTTAGGCAAATGCCTCTTGATGGGAAGAGTATAGCATACACCTAATCATAAGAACGTCATATGTAAGGCATAAAATTATATAAGGGATCTGTCCAATATTTCCTCCACCCGGCGCAATCCTGTCTTAGCTGACATATTCGGACGGTTAGGCTATATGGAGCGGCAAGGCAGCGGATTTAAGAAAATCACTGACGCCTATCATACGGCACATAACTACCGCCCAGAGTTGGAGCCAAAGTTCTATTCTGATGCTGCGTCATTTCAAGTTACGCTATATAATTTGAATTATGGAGCAAGTGAAAAGGTGGCTATTGAAATAGAAAAAGTAGCGTTTGAGCAGGAAAAGGTAGCGTTTGAACTCTCCCTTTCTGATCTTAAGATCAATGCGCCCACGAAAGAAAAGGCACTTGCGCTATTTGACAACTTTGAATACAAAAGAGCCTTCTCGCGTTTGGACATTATACGAATCTGTAATTCAGCACCTTCCTCGGCTGGTAAAATGATAAAGAAGCTTAAAGAAGTTGGCTTAATTGAGGCAGCTGTCGGGCTGGGCCGGGGCAAATATAAATTCATGGAACCGAAAACGCAAAGTAACAGTTCAGATGACCCTTGAACTGTTACGACATCTGCCATAAAAATCGCTGCGCGATGGGGCGATGCCATCCGGCCACTATGTTTTCGTATGGTCAGCGCAGCAAGTGCGCAGACCTATCTGAACTGTTACAACCTAATCAGGTATCGGCACGCGCAACGGCGCGTGCCGATACCTTAAAAAAAGGATAAAATATCATGAGCAATCAGGACATACAACTGTTGGAGTATAATACTCCTTATGACGACATATGACGGAACCATTGTGGATCGAATGCCTCATTTACTGATTCCCCTGATCGACGGGGGAATCCTGTGTCCTCTACCTCAGGCACACCCAGCCAACTCCTGATCTTCTCACGGTTCATATTCATTTTCCCGATGGTAAAACGGTTGATTATAAAACGCCTGTCATAAAGGTACAGCAATATGGACTGGAGGAGATCTTCATTAAACGGCTGTTGTGCCTTCTTCCTTATTACATCATGAAATACGAGAAGTCACTGCGTCAAATTAATGAGGACAAGAAACGATTAAGCCAGTTGCTGGCAGAATTGAAAGTGCTTATTGAAATGCTGCTTAATTATATAGCGGCGAAAGAAGATAATATTAGGAAAGGAGTTGCCGACATGGGCGGAAGGGTACTTATTTTCCCACACGACTACGTTTATGACGCAGGCATCGCCGAGGGAGAGAACCGCGGGGAAAACCGCGGCAAAACAGAGACAAAAAGAGAAGTCGCGTTCTCAATGTTTGACGATGGTTTTTATACCATCTTTATACCACACAGCTTGCGCTTCATAAAGTTTAGCATAAACTCCCCGCATCTTCATCAACTCCTTATGGCTCCCGTCTTCCACAATCCTGCCGTCTTCGAATACCAAAATATGGTCCGCGACTGTAGAAAATCCTAATCTGTGGGAAATCAATAAAGTAGTCTTATCGCCTGTCAGCTCCGCAAAATCCTGATATAAATTTGCCTCCGCAACCGGGTCAAGGGCTGCTGTAGGCTCATCTAATATGATAATCCGGCTTTTCTTTCGGAGCAGCGCTCTCGTCAGCGCAATCTTCTGCCACTTCCCTCCAGATAAATCATTGCCTTTTTCGCTGAAAGACCCAACCTCTTCATCCAAACCTGACGGCTGCGCCTCAATAATCTGGCTGGCACCGGTTTTCTCGACCAACGACAAAATCTCTTCATCTGTGATTTTCTTTTTATGTCCCCTATTGTAATATTAGTCCGCAGAGAAGTCTCGTACCGTCCAAAGTTCTGGAAAACTACTGAAATTATATCGCGGGCAGACTGCAGGATGTCGTAAATCCGTCTACCGTCAATTGTCATTTTTCCGCTCGTCGGTTCGTACATGCCGCATAAAAGATTCACAAACGTGGACTTTCCAGAACCATTATGGCCTACAATCGCGATTTTTTCTCCTTGGCGGATCACCACATTTATATCATGAAGCGCCTCTTTTTTCGCATTCGGATAAGAAAAACTCACATGGTCACATACTATTTCCGCATTTTGAATTTGCGTATCCGTTTCTTCCTGGGGCTCTTTTGGAATTTTCTGTAATTCAAGAAAATCTCTGATATATGGAATGTCCCCGATCAGCGTGCTTCCGCTGATCAGCATATTTCCGGCTGTATTTTGCAGCTGTCTTGACAATAAATAGACAGACGTGAAAACGCCGAGACCCAAATCCGGATTCTGATATAGTCTTCGGGCGACAATTAAAAGCACGGCCAGGTAAACTCCATTTCGCAGACAATCAGCAATTATGTTCCATAAAAGGTATTTCTTTGAGATTTTCTTTTTCTTCTCTATAAAATCATCGGAAACTTCTCTCCATTTTTTCTTTATCCAGGGATATGATCTTGTAAACCGCACAGTATTCATTGATTTACAGTGGTTCTGAGCTCCGGCTGCTATGTAAAAAAGATGGACAGACATGGCGGCTTCTTTCATAGTCTTTGTATTATACCGATAGTTTTCGTCATTCTGGGCATGGGAAATCAATACCGCGGGAATGCATGTTATCAAAAGGATTATCGGCAAACGCCAGTCGATCACAATCATAGACAAAGTTACTGTCACAAATGTCACAAAATAATGGAGCATATCTACCGTTATATTCATGCTTCCGGCCACTCTTTCCGCCCCATATTGTTCTATAAATGTCAGTTTTTTCTGATAATTATTTTCATTCTCTATGTATTTGTACTCTACAGAGGCAGAGCAATCTTTCCCTGATTCAATACGAAAATGCGGTCTGCCAACTGCGCAAATCCGATTCGGTGGCTGACCAGTATAGAGGTGTGACCCTGTATCTTCTCCTTGATATGCCGAAATTGCTCTAATTCCGCAATCGGGTCCAACATAGATGCAGGTTCGTCAAAAATCAAAATTTCCCTGTCGCTCATATGTGTTCTGGCGACCGCTATCCTCTGGCTTTCTCCTCCGGATAAGATAATGCCGTCACGATAGACATTTTTCATAAGCTTTTGATTGATTCCATTTTCCCAGGAAGCTACAAGATCCGCAACACCTCCCTTCTTCAAGGCATTCCAAATCATTTTCTCATCGTCCATGCAGTCAATATTTCCCAACCCCACATTTTCCTTTACCGTCAGATGGAACAGAGCGAAATCTTGAAAGAATGAACCTACCTTCTTGATAAGATATCCCTGGCAATACTCGTCATAGTTTCTTCCTTGAAATTTTAGTTTTCCGGAAGCAGGATGATATAATCCCATCAGCAGTTTCAGCAATGTGGTCTTCCCGCTTCCATTTATTCCCACAAGAGCAATGGTCTCTCCCCGATTGATCGAAAAAGATATATCGTCCAATACTTTCTTTCCTCCGGGATACGAGAAAGATACATGTTCTGCCTGGAAGCAAACCTCCTCATCTGCAGGCGCCTCCGTTTTCAAAGCCTCTGTCTCCGGCGCTGCTGACGGAGTCTGTTCAAAAAAGCTTTTTTGAAGTTCCAGCCCATAAATGCCGTAATCCAGACGCTGATAGGCATATGGGATTTTTTCTGCATTTTCCCCAATCTGTGTTCCCAACGTAAAAAGCATCAGCAAAATATCCGGCTTTATAATTCCTTCGCTGAGTCTCAGCAGCGATGCTCCCATAATAATTATCAAAAAAATATAATAGCCTGCCTGACAGATCAGATTAATCCTCGCGGTCCATACCGTCTGCTGTAATTTCATTTTATCTGCTTTGCCCCGCGCTGCCTCCCAACTGGCTTTCAGCATATCAACGTTATGAAAAATGCGGACTTCTTTTGCGGTATCGCCTTCTTGAACCAAATTTCTAATATAATCCGCCTTGCGCAGATGTTCCCTCAATTCCTTCCAAACTACTCTTACACGTTCAGAGGCCATGACATTGACGCCCAACACAAAGATAACATAACTTAACGCGAAAATACAGATAAGCGGAGACACGACAGCTGCTACCACAAGAATCGATGTGATAGAAACAATGCTTCCCAGCAGAGCACAGCTTGAGCTTGTCAAATCTATCAGGGATCCGCACCTTGATATTGCGGCAAAGAAATCGTCACTGGTCTCCTTTTTCATAAATTCTGATATAACCGACAAAACATCACGATAATATAATAAAATCAATGCCGGAAAAACAGAAATCATAACACTGATAAATCCCCAATACATAAGCATTTTCTTATCGATCTTCCAGGCTAATTTTACTCCCCAAATGTAAGTCTGAATTTTTTTATTCATATGCCTCTCTATTCTCTCCTTGTGTAAATTTCAAAAGACTCCTTTCTCTGGTGTTTGTACATCTGCGGCATTGTTGCAGACAAGACTATTATAATGGATTTAGGAAAAGAATGGAAACCCTGAAAGCGGGAATTTCTTAGAATTTGCCTGTTTTCAATAATCGATTTTTGAAATTGACATCGCTGATTCCTCCTATGATTCAAAATTCTGCTTGAACCATTCATCATATCCTATTTCATCAGCTGCTGTCTTATCATATAAGGCCTTTATATTTACACTCAGCACATTTTCATAAAATTCAGATATATTCTTTTTTTCTTGATTTTCTTTTACTATCTCATAAGATTTTTCCATCATTGACAAGGCATCATTTGTATTTCCTAATTTTAAATTAAAAAATCCAATATTATTATATAGAGAAGCTATATCTCTTTGATTATCAACGTTTTCGGAATTTAAATAAATATTTAAGGCTCTTTCTGAATACCGAATTGCTTCTTGGTACTCTTTTTTCAAGTTACAATTTGATGCCAGATATTGATATATACCCGCAACTCCATCGGACTCTTCTCCCCATGCTTTTTTTGCGTACTCAAGGCTTTTTTTTAACAACTCCTCCTCCTTATCTGTATCGCCTCTCTGTGCGTGGTAAATTCCCAAGACACTATAGATGTCCGCCATATCCACGTAATCATTTCTTTCTTTACTATATTCTAACGCTTTTTTATAACACTCTATCTGCTCTTCCTCTTCTCCCATACTCTCATAACACTGTCCTAACCTTATATAACTAATCACAGACCAGTCATCTTCGGAATCCATATATTTGATAGATTCCTCAAAGCTTTGGATCGTTTTCTTATACTGTTCTGTTTCTTGAAAATATGTTCCCTCTGTTAGACAGATAAAATCATATCCCTGCCCTGTCTCCCCGTACTCCCTATATCCAGCAGCTGCTTCCTCTATATAGGATCCCGCTAAGTCATACTCGCCTATCTCCAGATATGATCTCGCCATCATACATTTTGTCCAATACTCATTGAGTCCTCCTTCCGCTATGCCTTTTTGTATATCTGATAGTATTTTTTTATATGTTATTATGGCGTTCTCATAATCTCCTTCTTCATAGTATTCTTTTGCGATATCATAAGGAGAAGGCCCAAGTACTATACCGAATTGTACTGTCTCTTTCTTCTGGCAACCTGCTATGATCAACATACTCACCAGGATTAATAGTATTCTTTTATTCATAACATAATATATTTTTGCAAAATCATAAAGAGGCCGTTCTAGAGATATCTGAATTATCACTTCCTTTTCCCTTTGGCAGCCTGATATCGCTAATAGACATAATATTAATAACAATACTTTTTTACTCATATTCCTTTATTCCTTCTTTTGCGGAATTTACTTTTGTTTGCTCTCCTTCTGGTATTCCCATCCCACCTGTTTTATTTTCCATATCAGGCTATTCTGTATCCTCTACATAGGATTCAAAATTCTGTTCAAACCATTCCCCATATTCTTCTTGGTCAGCCGCCGTCTTGTTATATAAATCTTTTATATTCACACTTAAT
This sequence comes from uncultured Hungatella sp., assembly GCA_947066955.1. Classification (GTDB taxonomy): domain Bacteria; phylum Bacillota; class Clostridia; order Lachnospirales; family Lachnospiraceae; genus UBA3402. The sequence continues at coordinate 28,938 of CAMTAF010000008.1, read as the reverse complement.
ACATTCTCATAAAACCTGGACATATCTTTATCTTCTCCATTGCTCTCTTTTACAATCTCATATGACCTTCTCATCATTAATAAAGCCGTGTCATCATCATCCAATTCCATATTTAGACATCCCATATTATTATATATAGATGCTATATCTCTCTCATAATGGCCCGCAATATTTTCAAAAATATGCAGTGCTTTTTCTGAATATTGGATTGCCTCTTCATATCGTCCTTCCAAGTTACAGTTTGACGCTAACTTTTGATATACATTCGCAACTCCGGCAGACTCCTCCCCCCACACGCTGCGTGCACATTCAAGGCTTTTTTTGAACAGCTCTTCCCCTTTTTGTGTATCTCCCCTTTCTGCGTAATAAATGCCCCAGCTATTATATAGCTGTGTCAATGCAGCGTAATCCCCTTGTTTCTCACCATGTTCCATGGCTTTTTGATAACACTCTACCTGCTTTTCTTCCTCACCTATTTCCTCATAGCATGATCCTAATTCTATATAACTTCTTACCGAATTATCATCTTCTAAATCTGTATATTTTATAGATTCTTCCAGGCTCTGTATCGCCTTTTCTATTTCTCCAATGTTTCTAAAATAAATCCCTTCTGTCTGAGCAATAATCGCATACCCTCTTCCTGTCTCTTTATTTTCTTTATATCCCTCTATCGCGTCTTCTATATAGCCTCCCGCAAGATCATATTCACTCATTTCCAGATACGTTCTTCCTATCATTCCTTTAATCCAAAATTCATTGATTCCCTTTTCTGTCAACCCTATTTCCATATCAGCTAGAACTCTTTCAAAAGAATTTATGGCGTTTTTGAAATCCCTTTTTTCATAATAGTTCATAGCCATCTCATATGGTGTTTCCCCTTCTTCTGTTCCTGCCGGAAGATAAAACCCTATAGTCATTTCTTTCTTACAGCCCGATATAATCAATATAATTATTAATAATGGCCATATTCTCTTATTCATACTCTTTTATTCCTTCCAGATTCCCCATTCCACATTGCTCCTTCTAAAATCACTCTACTACGCCTTCATATGATTCAAAATTCTGTTTGAACCATTCATCATATTCTATTTCATCAGCTGCTGTCTTATCATATAAAGCCTTTATATTTACACTCAGCACATTTTCATAAAACTCAGATATATTCTTTTTTTCTTGATTTTCTTTTACTATCTCATAAGATTTTCTCATCATTGTCATAGCAGTTTCTTCTTGTTCCAGTTTTAAATAAAAAATTCCCAGATTATTATACAAAGAAGCTATCTTTTTACTATATACTTTTTTCTCCAAATTTAAATAAATAGTTAATGCCCTTTCCGAACATTGAATTGCCTCTTCATATTGTCCCTTTAGATTAAAATTTGCCGCTAAACTATGATACACATCCGCAACTCCTGCTGATTCTTTTCCCCATGCTTTTTCGGCACTATCTAAACTTTTATAGAACATCTCTTCTCCTTTTTCTACATCTCCCCTCTCCGCATAATAAATTCCCAAAAATGTGTATATTTGATATAAGTCCACATAATCCTTTATTTTCTCAGCATGGTTCAGTGCTTTTTTGTAACAATCAAGCTGTTTATTTTCTTCATTTAAATACTCATAAACAAACCCCATTTCTATGTAGCCTCTGACGGAATGGTCATTTTTCTCGTCTGTATACTCTATAGATTTTTCAAGGCTCTCTATTGCTTTCTCATACTGCCCTGTTTGTTTAAAATAAATACCCTCTGTTTGACAAATAAAAGCATACCCTTCTCCTGTCTCCTGATAATCCATATATCCCGTTATTGCTTCTTCTATATATGGCTTTGCGAAATCATACTCATTTATCTCCAAGTATGACCTTGCTATCATGCCCTTTACCCAATACTCATCAATCCCGCCTTCCGCCACTCCTTTTTCTATATCAGTTAATATTTCTTTATATATTTCTATAGCCTCCTCATAATCCCCTTCTTTATAATACTCCATTGCCGTATCATAGGGGGAGGATCCTATAGATATACCAAGCCGCACTATCTCTTTCTCCTGACAACCTGATATAATCAGCAAGCCAAGTATAAATATCAATATTTTTTTATTCATATCCTTTTATTCCCCCCTATTATATCTTGAAAAGTGCTTGCTTGGTCTACATTTATCGTCTCAGATTTTTCATTTGCTCTATTTCGAACCCCATACATAATCCCTGGATGATCCCCCCCACTCCACCTGTTTTATTTTCCATATCAGTCTATTCTGTATCCCCTACATAAGTTTCAAAATTCTGCTTGAACCATTCATCATATCCTATTTCATCAGCTGCTGTCTTATCATATAGCGCTTTTATGTTTATGCTTAATTCATCTTTATAAAATCCAGAAATAACCTTACTCTTCTCATTTTCTTTTACAGTATTATAGGATTTTTTCATCATTTCCAGCGCGACAGTATCATGATTTAATTTCATGTTTATATATCCCAAATCATTATATATTGTAGCGATATCCTCTTCATAATATCCTTTTAATTTTAATACAATGTCTAACGCCTTTTTTAAATACCGAATCGCTTTTCGATTTTCACCTTTTAAACTACTATTTTGCGCAAGATTTTGATATACTTTAGCAACCTGGGAAGATTCTTTTCCCCAAGCTTCTTTTGCGCAATTTAAACTTTTTTCAAATAGTTCCTTTCCTTTTTTTAAATCTCCCTTTTCAGTATAATAAACCCCTAAAATATTACATACTTGGTAAAGATCCTCATTATCCTTTTTACTCTCGCTATATTCCAATGCTCTCTCATAACATTCCAGCTGTGTTTTCTCGTTATCCAAATACCCATAGGAAAGGCCCATTTCTATATAGCTTCTTACAGAGTGATCATCCTCTAAATCTGTATACTCTATAGATTTTTCGAAGCATTCTATTGCTTTTTCATATTGTCCTACTTGTTCAAAATAGATTCCTTCTGTCTGACAGGCAAATGCATATCCTTCCTCTGTCTCTCCCCATTCTTGATATCCCTTGATTGCATCTTCAATATACACCTTTGCAAGATCATATTCTTCCATCTCCAGATAGATTCTCGCTATCATTCCCTCTATCCAATACTTATCAATGTTCTGTCCATCTTCTTGTGTCTCTATATCCAACAATATTTTTTTGTAGATCAATACGGCATTTTCATAATCATTTAATTCATAATATATTTTCGCAAAATCATAAAGAGGCCGTTCTAGAGATATCTCAATTCGCACTTCCTTTTCCCTTTGGCAGCCTGATGCCGCTAATAAACATAATATTAATAACAATATTTTTTTACTCATATTCCTTTATTCCTTCTTTTGCGAAATTTACTTTTGTTTGCTCTCCTTCTGGTATTCCCACTCCATCTGTTTTATTTTCCATATGTTAAAATACCGTAGAAGACCATAGCAATAAAAAAGACCGAAAGAGTGGAAGAAATAAACAGAGCAAACAGCCTTGCCACAATCGTAATTGCCGGTTCATCATCAGCCCAACAAACCCGGCGGCAAGTCCGGGAATCAAGAACTTTTGTATAGTATTTCCCATGCTCATCAGAGATGTTCCAAAACCTTTGCTCAAGATCATTTCCATCATGTCTGCGTCAAGGAACGATGTGATTGATCGCAGGTTAACGAGGAAACCTGCCAAGATACATATATAAACACATCTTAGAAACAGTTTATATTTCATAGAATCCCTCCATGCCCTGGCCCTATCATCCTAATTTCATTTGAAACAATTGCTTCATTTCTATATTATCCGAGAACATTTCCTTTGTAGTTCCTTGTGCGGCTAACCTACCTTCCTTTAACAAGAAAATATAATCAGAATCAGCAATTGTCGCAAAACGATGTGCAATTGTTATTATTGTTTTTTCCTGCGAAATAGTTCGGATCGCTTGCATAATCTCCTTTTCATTTTCACTATCTAATGAAGAAGTTGCTTCATCAAATATAATCACCTCTGGATTTGCCAGCAGTATCCTAGCTATGGCCAATCTCTGTCTCTGCCCGCCTGACAATTTAACTCCACGCTCTCCGATAATAGTGTCATACCTGTCAGGCAAACTTTGTATAAAATCATATATATTAGCCTGAGAACATGCATTATCCAGCTCCGCCATAGTAGCATCTTTTTTTGCTAAACGTAAATTTTCCGCAATGGATATATTAAAAAATTGTGGTTCCTGCATAACCGCACTAATTTTTTTATTTACTTCCTGTTCTGAAATGTCTCTGATTTCTGTTTGGCCTATATAAATATTCCCTTCTGTTGGCTGTACTATTCCTAACAATAATTTCGCTAAAGTAGATTTTCCACTTCCACTTTTTCCTACAATCGCAATACGGCTCTTTTGTGGGATTATCATATTAATATGATCTAAAGTCATTTCAGAAAAACCTTGGTGACAAAAACTTACATTCTTTAATACAATGTCTCCATTTGCAAGTACGGCTGTTGTTTTTTCTGCTTTCATCTTCAATGTATCTATCACTCTTACTATCTGGCTTTCATCAGATTTAAATTTTACCATTAAACCCGTTAAATTTGTCATCTGCTGATTCAATTGTTGATAGTAATTCATAAACACCAGCATGGTCGCAACCGTTGTCATACCATTAAAAATCAAAAGGCCGCCAAAAAAATACAAGCTTGTCCTTGTTATAACTAAAAGATTCAATACTGCTAATGCTCCAGCCAAATATTCGTAAAATGTTCTCTTGATTGTAAACGAAGAAATCTCTTGCCATTTCAAACTAATTTCATTCTCAGCTTGTTCTTCTAAATTATTTGCCTTTATTTCTTTCCAATTTTGTAATAAATGATGTACTACACTGTCAAGTTCTCCTACACCTTTCCTATATTGTTCTGATACTGTTTTTACCTTATCTCCAACAAAGCGCGTCAATATAAATGAACATAAAATCATTAAAAGGCCAAACAATGTCAAACGCCAATCCATAATTACCATAATTATTTGAAGGACAATGACCGTTATTATGCCAAAAATTACGTTTACAGATTCGCTATATAATTCCTGCAGTTTTTGGGTATCCTCTTCTATGACATTCCTTATATCTCCTTTACTCATCTTATTATATTTTTCCATAGAAATAGTAGAATAAGAGTATAGTAACTTCTTGCGTAAATCAACATGCAAAAGATTTTTAAATCTATTATCAAAAATTGTAAACTGTATAAGGAAAAGACTCTGGAAGAAATATAGTATAAGATAACCGTTTACAATCCAAAAAAGATTATTTAAGTTTCCGTCAATAATAATATCATTGATAAAATAACGATATATTAAAGGAGAGCCTATCACAATCAAAGTAATCCCTAATTTAAACGTAACAATTAATATAGCATTTTTCTTATTTTTATAAATAAATGGGCATAGTTCTTTTAAATATAGCCACCTCTTATTATTTCTAAACATCATCTCCATGCTCAATCCCCCCTTCTTCTGCCATATTTGGGGCTAAAAATAATTGCCTATATGGTACACAATTTTCAAGGAGCCTTTCATGTCTATCACAACCAATTATTCGACCATTCTCCAAAAAGGCCACTTTATCTGCATGGATAATGGTTGCCAACCGATGAGCAATTATCAAAATAGTTTTTTCTTTTAATAAATCGTTCCATGTATTTAAGATATCGTTCTCAGTTTCCCGGTCCAAAGAGGACATTGACTCGTCAAATATAACTATTGGCGTATCTTTTAATAATATCCTAGCTATCGCAATACGCTGTTTTTGTCCACCTGACAGTAATCTTTCTGATGATAGAAGTCTAGTATCCAGCCCTTGTGGTAAGCTACGGACAAAATCTGCAAATTTAATCTTCTCAAGTACTGTCCAAATTTCTTCATCCCTGTCTTTACTATTAGAAAAAATCAAATTATAACGAATAGTATTTTGAAATAGCATCGCATCTTGGTAAGCTATGCCTACTTGCTTTCTTAGACTGTGCAGGTTATATTTATTTATAGGAATATCGTCAATTGTAATTTCCCCATCATAGGCCTCATACAATCGGCAAAGTAATTGTGCTATTGTACTCTTTCCTTCTCCACTTTTTCCTACCAAAGCTAAACACTCTCCAGAAAATATATCCAAAGATACTCCTTTAAGAATCTCTTTTTCACCATCATACGAAAAAGATACGTTTTTTATATGTATTTCGCCATATTTGATAGGTTGTTCAGGCAAATAATCATTATATTCCTCTAAGTCAACTTTTCCCACTGACATTACTCTTTCTATTGCAACTAAACGATTAGGAACTGTAAGGAATCGTTTACTTATTCTACTTAACATCAAAACGATTCGCTCATAGTAATCAATGCAAGCTATCATTCCTCCTAAAGTCATAGTTCCAGCTGATATTAATATCGCTGAAATAACATACAGACAAATTGTACAAAAATATTGCATAGCCGCGTTACTTCTATCAGAAATAACTTCACATTTTGCCTGTTTTATTCCTAATCGGATTGAGATAATATCTTTTTTTATATATTTATTCACAATGATTTTTGTGGCTGACAACAATCTTATATCCTGCATACATTGTAAACATTCTGAAAGCCATGATTGGTTTTCCGCGAGATGCGTTACCACCTTTTTTCTTATTGCTTTCACCTGGCCAGCAAAATATTTTCCAATAAGAAAAGTCATTATAACCAAAAACGCCGAAACAAATGCTAAAGGCATATTTATTAATGCTGTCATACCAATGCAGAGAATAAGATCAAATAATGCTGAAATCCCATAAAAGAAATCACTATATATCAAATTCATAAACTCATCAGCATCATGATTCATCCGATAAATAACATCTCCAGACTTAATATTACTTAAAACATTTCCTTTATAAGATAATGTTTTCCGGAATATATAGCATTTGATGTCTTTTTGAAGACTTGTACGGGTTTTTACTGTTGTCATATCCAAAATAAAATGTAACAATTGATTTACTACAAAGATCAAAAAATAGAGTCCTATATAATTTAAAAAATCATATATATCACCTTGATAAAATAGCGTATCAATCATTTTTCCATAAAGATATGGATACATTGCTACAATATACGTTGTTACTATAATGACAAAAAATATTAGTAAAAGTCTCTTTATATAAGATTTTATAAAGCCATAGACAAAGCGTAAACTTTTATACACTTTATACCTTTCCCCCAAAAAGTTTTCATATAGTAAGTATAACTTATGGGAACACATTCCTGTCACTTTGTCCTCTAATCATAGGTGTTTTGTCCTCAAAATGCCGAGTTTCCCTCTTTTTATTATCAAAAAAAGAAGTGCCTCTTCTATATCTCGAAGAGGCACTTCTTTTATCCCCTAACAAAAAAATAAAAATACAACACAGAATATCCCGTCTTCCCATTTGATATCCATAATTCCGCCGTACTTGCTGACCACCTGTTCCATGCTGATCATTCCCAGGCCGTGCAAGGATTTGTCCTGCTTTTTAGACACCAACCTTCCTCTTTCCCCTTCCAGCTCTTCTTCACAGGAGTTGGATACTTTGATAAAGGTCATTTCTCTGACCTTACGGATACTAATCCCAATCCATTTCTCCCCGTTTTTCACCTCCCTGCAAGCCTCAATAGCATTGTCAAAGGCATTTCCCAGGACAGCTGTGATCTCCTGTTCAGACAGATCCAAACAAATCGGAACCGCGGTAATCTCCACTTTGATCCCCAGCGTCTTTGCCTCCTTTTTCTTATATTCCAGTAAAATATCCAAAGCGTCGATCCCTGTCCACCTTTTGGGCAGTTCTGTTCCTTCCGCGGTTTCCAGGGCTTCCATATACTGCCTTGCTTTCTCATATTCCCCATTTTTCAGATATTCCTCTATGATCAGATGATGGTTTTTCAGATCATGGTAGAAAATCTGATTTTTCCGGTAATTCTCTGTCGCCTCTCTGTAGTCCTCTGCCATGATACTGCTTCTCTCCACAACCACGGTCAGTTCGCCTTTTTCTCTCACATGGGACAATCTTTCGCTGGCTGCGTACGCCCCCAACAACAGCAAGGCCAATAGGATTGCTCCTGTCAAAACCATATTTCCGTCTGCCTTTGACAACGTATTGTTCATAAACCAGTATATCAGCCCCAGCCCAATCAAAACGCCGATCCACGCTTTCCATGTGCGAAAGCGCATATCACGCAAAATGTATCTTTCCAAAATAATGTAGATAAAACCCAGCAAGGCCTTTGCCAAAATTATAAGACCGATCCGTTCAAAAGAAAACGAATTTATCAATAGATCAGCCACCTGTTCTCTCTGGAATATCACGCCCAAAACAGCGATTGATAAAAAATCAATGATGTACAGCAGCATCACGTAAGTGACCGCTATGAGCATTGCTTCCGCAAGCTCTGTTTTGTATATTATAATGGCATTGATTACAAAACCCGCCACAGAGACCACCGCTATCCAGGGGGAAAACAGTTTGTATTGATTTAACATCCACACAACCACCGAGAGACCTGCCGAGGCCGCCAGGCTTTTTCTCCATTTAACCGCGCCTTCTCCTGATATCTTCCCGATAATCATCATTCCTGCCAAAGCCTCCGCAAAGGTAGCCAGCAGTTCCACTGCCTGAAAGATCATCACAGAATCTCCCCCCAGTATTTTCCCAAAGCTCTCTTCAGTTCCATGATGTGTTCCATTGTGGTGGAAATATGATGTTCTCCTGTAAGCCTGACGGTGTCCCCGGTGATCTTCTGAACATGAAACAGGTTCAAGATAATCCCCCTGTCCAGAAAAAACATGTCTCTGCTTTTTAATTTCTCATAAGCTTCTTTCAGGGTTGTTCTCTCTCCCTCTTCTGTTCCGTCCCTCAAGACAAACACAATATTTTTCTGGCTTTTATAGATATAGACAATATCTCTCCGAAGCATCTTCACGTATTTCCGCTGATTGCTGATGGTATAGACTCCGTCATCTTTCATCTTGTCCAATTTAGAGAACAGTTCATCTAATACATTTTCAAGCTCATGGTCCATCCTGTCTTTTAATATATAGCGGAAAATATTCAGTCCGCAGGCCTCCACGGCGTATGCTTCATGAGCTGTGAGAAAAATGATACAAGCCATAGATGAGCTCTCTCCAATCGCCCGGGCCGCCTCCATGCCGGAGGAGCCAGCCATCTCGATATCCATGATATAGACATCATACAGCTTTCCGTTCTCCGCCTCCTCGATCACGGTGTCACATTCCCTGTACAGCTTTATGGCTATGATTAAATTCCTCTGTTCACAATATTTTTTCAGTCTCTTGTCTACCAGCTCCAGATACCTAGGCTCATCATCACAGACCGCTATCCGATACATTAGGCCACCTCTTTTGTAAATGAAATCAGATTTACTCTCTTTATAGTATCGTCTCAAATCATTCTGTGTCAAGATGATATGGCTATATAAGGAACTATTTTTGTATTTTGTACAAAAAAATGTATACTCTGGCAGTGGAAACAGACATCTAAGTCTGTCTGTCCGTTCTAATACAGTCAATATAACGTACCATTGATAGGGTGAAAAGCTGTCCCTTTGGGAATATCATGCAGGCAAATTACGCCTTAATCCTGCCGTCACCTGTTATACTGCTGATATAATCGTCAATATCCTGCACGATGCAATGGTCGCCCATTGTATGCAGGGATTCAAAATATTTCGTAATGTACCCATAGATGCCATATTCATCAAAGGTTTTTGCCACATCCGCGCCAGAAAGTCCTTTGAAATAGCGGTATCGCTCCATACAATAAATCAGAAAGTTTGATTCCTTACTCATCGCTCACGCCTCCTCCGGGTAATCATAGGTGCCTGCCAAAAGCTCATCCTGATACATGGTATACAGGGTCATGGGGCTGTAATGCCACAGCCTCATCTACTGAATAGATGTTCAGAGTAGCGGCACCTGTTTTACGCCGCCGTGTGACTCTTTGAGCAAAGTTCACAGCCTGAGCCCGATTGGTTGTGGTGTAGAATCCAAAACCAAAGTCCAGATAACGATTTTGCCGGATGAGTTTCGGATGTTCTACGGTTACATTGCTTCCGTGGTACAAAATCATTTCAAATGCCCTCCTGTTCCTCTATTAGCAATGCCAAATCCAGCGCCAGCAAAAAACATCCCACCTGCATATCCCACTCGCCCTCGCCTCCCAGCAATTTATTATGCCATTCTTCTGATTCAAGACAGTCGCTGGCAAATAAAAATGCTCTCAAGCCTAATCCGTGATACTCACATACAGCCTGCATCCCTGCAAGCTCCATCTCCACGGCAATGCATCCGGCTTTTCTCAATTTCTCGGCTTTTCCGGAGGTTTCACGGTACACTGCGTCTGTAGTCCATGTGCGCCCAGCCGCATAAGCGACCTCTTTCTCCTCAAAAAAAGCTGCAACCTTTTTCCATCCTTTCATCTCAATATATTCCGATGCAGCTATATAATGGTAGGACAGTCCCTCATCGCGATAGGCCCAGGTTGGTACGATCATCTTTCCATCTGTCAACTGGCTGTTTAAAGTCCCGCAGGAGCCGAACACCACATAATCCCTGCATCCCGTCAGGCAGACAGCTTCTTCCAGACAGGCCGCCGCTGCGGGGGCTGAGACCAGCGTCATATAGAACGCGATCTTTTTCCCTTTCCACTCTGTAAGATAGATGGGGTGGTTTCCATTGCTGCATCCGATCTCTGCCACTGCCTGGCAATTCAAATGCCGCAAAGCCCACTGAATCACTTTATAAGAAAAAGTGATCACACACACGTCACATATTTTTTCTTGCTTCAAAGGTTTTGTCAGTTTTGTTTTAGATGATATAAAAGAAGTCCTGGAAACCATGGCAGATGGCAAAGAGAAAGAAAAGTTACAGAAAACAGCCCATAACCTTCAGCAAACCCTTGAAGATTGACAGAATCAAGCAGGGTAAGATTTTCCCCCTACTCGCCGCACTGGGACGGGCTGCGCAAGCGGCCATATTTCCTTTCCGCCCCATGTACAATCGAGTAGGGGAGGTCTTTCCCCTACTCGCCGCGCGGCCCGTGCGCCGCTTTAGCGGCAAACTTCCACTGCACGGGCCTGCGCATAAAAAAAGAACAGCAGATCCGGATTCCTCCTTCTGCTGTTCTTATTTTTTGCGTCCATGCTCCAGGGCAAGAGCCTCATCTTTTTATGAAAAATAGCTCACATACCGCATGGTCACGATCAGCACGGTCATAGCCACAGCAAAGGCGGCTGCCCCGATGTTCCTGCTCTGTTCATTCCAAAATCTATTGATATTCTTAACCATAGTATTCTCCTCCTTTTTGGTATCGGCACGCGACGCTTCGCGTCACCTGCCAGCTCGTCGGAAGGCATCCTAAAAACGCTTGCGCGTTTGCCTTCCTCCTCTATCCTAAACAGTTTCTCAACTGGCACTGCCTATGATACAGGAAAAATAAGGAAGATAAAAGGCGTGATTTTATCCAAAATATAGTCAATATTGACTTTTCCCTTGAAAATCACCCAAAAACCGGTATAATCAATATCATGGAAAAGATTTTTAAAGAGACGAATGTACTGCCGGATACGGGGTTTCAGATTGAGTTTGTGACTATGAGCTGCAACTCTCCGCCTCACTGGCACCGGGAGATGGAGATCCTCTATATTTTAAACGGAAGCGCTGTGCTGACCATGGAAGGGGAGAGTTACCGCGTAAAGCCTCTGGATCTCATGGTGGTGGATTCCTCCATGATCCACGAGGTGGTCTATGAGCTTCCCCAGACCATGGGGATCAGTATCCACATTTCAAAATCCGCCCTCCGCCGATATATGCCTGACATCGAACTGCTGCACATTACCTGCTGCCCCCAAAAGCTGCATCCGGGCCAGCAGGACAGTTACAACCGGCTGTGTGAATATCTGAAGGACCTGACGCTTTTGTACTTTGTCCAGAAGCCAAGCTATCCCTTTTCCAGCAGCGCTGTGATCCTGTCCGTCATGGCTGTGCTGGTGGATGAGTTCGCCGGCCCTGTGCCGGAGTGCGTGGCTGCCGCGGGGAACAGTCAGCTAAGCCGCGTGGAACAGATCTTTCAGTATGTGGAGCAGCACTACAGAGAGCCTATTGAGCTTCAGACGGCCGCGGATGAGCTTGGCCTTAACAAGGAGTATTTCTGCCGCTTTTTCAAGAAGAACACCGGCATGTCCTTTCTCCAGTATGTCAGCCATGTGCGGCTGAACCACATTTACCAGGACCTTCTGTACAAGGATGGCAGCATCCAGGAGATCATGGAGAGCAATGGGATCTTCAACAGCAAGATGTTCTACAAACAGTTTAAGGAAATTTTTCACTGCACTCCCCGGGAGCTTCGGAAAATGAGCCAGAATAATCCTTATGTGCAGTAAGCCTTTGCGCCCGGCTGCCAACTTGTTACCGCTCCGCGAAAGCCTGGCGGCCCCGGACGCGCCATCACACACGAAAGGAGATTTTTCCATACCATGAAACCAGCCCTGATCATCGGCTCCACCTGCGTGGACATTATCATACATCTGGACCATCTTCCCGTCACGGCGGAGGACTTACACCCTTCCTCCCAGTCCATGGCCTTAGGAGGCTGCGCCTACAATGCAGCTTATATGGTGAGGCTCTTAGGCGCTCCCCACACTTTCATAAGCCCTGTGGGCACGGGCATGTACGGCAACTATGTGGCCCAGTGTCTCGCCCAGGCGGGGGTCCCCATACCGGTTCGGATCCCGGACAGGGACAATGGCTGCTGCTACTGCCTGGTGGAGGCCTCCGGCGAGCGCACCTTCCTGTCCTACCACGGCGTGGAGTACACTTTCCAGGAAGCCTGGATGGAGCCCTGCGATGCCGCTGATTTCGGCCTGGTGTACGTATGCGGCCTGGAGGTGGAGGAGCCCACGGGGGTGAACCTGATCTCCTGGCTGGAGAAGAATCCCGGGCCTGACATCTTCTATGCGCCGGGTCCCAGAGGATGCCGCGTCTCTCCGGAGAAAACCGCCCGCCTCATGGCGCTCCATCCCATGCTTCACATCAATGAGCAGGAATCCCTGGACTTAACCGGCGCCTCCCACTACTTAGAAGCCGCCGCCATGCTCCGCCAAAAGACTGGGAACACGGTTCTGGTCACCCTGGGGGAAAAGGGTGCCTACTGCATAGAAAAAGATGGCAGTTCTTTTCATTCTCCTGCCATCCCTGCTGCCTGCATCGCGGATACCATCGGCGCGGGCGACGCCCATGCGGGCGCGGTGCTGGCCTGCCTTACCATGGGTCTTCCCTTGGAGCAGGCCGTGTCCTATGCCAACCAGGTGGCCTCCGCTGTCATCCAGGTTCCCGGCGCCTCCCTGCCCCCTGACCTGCTTCCCCCTCTGCCAGCCGCCTTGCGCACTGATTGAGACAATGGCGAAGCCCCAGAGGCGCTCCCATCCCTGCCAGAAGATAGACTGCTTTAAACTGGGTGATGCCTCTGGGAAGATAACAGGCAAAACTGCATATTGGTTTTCTTTTCCGTCTTATGTATTCTCCAGTGCCGCGCCGATACAGGCCAGAAACCGCTCCCCGTATTTTTCAAATTTAAACTCCCCCACTCCGGACACACTGAGCATCTCCCCCCTGGTTCTGGGCTTTACCACGCACATGTGGGTCAGGGTTTTGTCGGAAAATACGATGTAGGGCGGCACCTTCTCCTCCCTGGCGATCTCGGTGCGCAGGGCCCGCAGCCTGCCAAACAGCGCGGTCTCTCTGTCCGTAAAGCTCTCATGCCCCGGCTGGGTCTTCTTTCTCCCTTTGGAGGCGGTCTCCTTCGGCGCCCGCTCTGTCTCTTTTGCCAGTTTCATGACAAACTGCCGGCCATCCTTCATGGCTTCTCTGGATTTCTCCGTCAGCTTCACCACCGCGTACTCGTCATTGGTCACGTACAAATACTCCTCCAGCTGCAGGTAGTTGAGCACCTGCCGGATCCGGTAGGTGGGAATCTTAGCCAATACACTGTAAAATGGGTTGGAGTTCATCCGGTAATTCCGGATCTTTGCCGTATCCGCCCCGTGAACAGTATCGATAATCACGGTGGCGCCGTACCTCTGCCTGCTGCTGTCCACACAGCCCATGAGGGCTCTGGCCGTTTCCGTCACATCCACTTCCTGGAACTGGGTCATGCAGTTGGAACAGTTGCCGCAGTAATTGCTCTTGTACTCGCCGAAATATTTTAATATGTAATCTCTCAGGCACTCGTTGGTAAAGCAGTAGAAGGTCATCTTCTTTAACCGCTCCCGGTCCCTCTCCCTGACGATCTGCCTTGTCACCGGGTCCAGCTCCTGGTTGTCCTGGTCGTGGTCAATGAAAAGCTGATTGGTGACCACATCCTGTCCCGCGTAGTACAGAATACATTCCGCCGGCTCCCCGTCCCGCCCGGCCCTTCCTGCCTCCTGGTAGTAGGACTCTATGTTCTTGGGCATGCCGCAGTGGAGCACGAACCTGACATTGGACTTGTCGATCCCCATGCCAAAGGCCGAGGTCGCCACCATGATGGGGCTTCTGTCGTAGATAAAATCGTCCTGATTTCTTCTCCGCTCCTCATCCCCAAGGCCTGCATGGTATCGGGTCACGGGAAATCCGTCCTTTGTCAGCCGTTCACACATCTCCTCCACATTTTTGCGGGTCAGACAGTAGATGATCCCGCTGTCCCCCCTGTGGGTCTCTAAGTAATTGCGTATGGCCCCGTACCGGTCCTTCACCGTCATGACGCCGAAATACAGATTGCTCCTGTCAAATCCCGTGGTCACCACCGTGGGCTCCCGAAGCTGAAGGATATCGATGATGTCGTCCCGCACCTCCTTTGTGGCTGTTGCCGTGAAAGCGCTGACAACAGGGCGGCGGGGCAATTTTTCAATGAATTCTAAGATCTTCAGATAGCTGGGCCTGAAATCCTGGCCCCACTGAGACACGCAGTGAGCCTCGTCCACCGCCACCATGGCGATGGGGCTGTTGACGGCAAAATCCAGAAATTCCTCTGTCACCAGCCTCTCCGGCGCCACATAGATGATGGGATACCGCCCCTGCCTGGCAAAGCCCAGAGCCTTGTAGTACTGATTGGGTGTCAGGGAGCTGTTTAAAAAAGCCGCGTGAATCCCTGCCTGGTTTAAGCTTCCCACCTGATCCTTCATCAGGGAGATCAAAGGGGAGATCACCAGAGTGATCCCCTCCATCATCAGCGCCGGTATCTGGTAGCACAGGGATTTTCCCGCCCCTGTGGGCATGATCCCTAAGGTGTCCTTCCCCGCCAGGATGCTGTCGATCAGGGTCTCCTGGGAATCCCGGAAGGTGTCGTAGCCAAAATATTTCTTTAAAATTTCAAATTTGTCCACTTTCGTTATTCTGTCCTTTTTCTAATTGGTCCATCATGTTTATAAACATTTCCGGTTCCACTGCCTTCACCTTAGCGTTGGCAAAATCTTTTATGTTTCTGGTTATAATGTAATCTGCCTGGATTGCTACAGCACATTGTTCTTGCAGGCAATCTTCAAAATCTGTAAAAGACCTATTTTTTAAAGATGCCATGATCTTTTCTGAATCAATACCTTCCACACTCAAAATATCACATAAATTTAATAAAACTTCTTTTCTTTCATCAACCGACAGATCTTTCCGCAAAATGTAAAACATATTGGGAATAGAATGAGCGGCCATATATCCTTCTATCTTGTTCTCGGCACTCATCCTTAGTATAGCGTCTGCATATTCAAAATATGGCTCCCTCCCAGCCAAGGCATCAATCAACACATTCGTATCAACCAATACCTTCATACTTAGCCTCCAGCGCCTCCGCCAACTCTTTCTTATAATCTCTCTCTGTTAAACCGCTTTTCCTAAAACGCTGCAGATTCTGATAGGCCTTTTGCGCCTTTGTCTCTTTAGCCGTTTGGTCTGAGTATAATCCTTCGATACCTTCAAGAATATTAACTACATAAGAAACTTTTTCATCCGGCATCCTTTTGATCATCTCAATCGCCTGCTCCTGGAGCATTGTCATACAGATCTCCCTCTTTTCTCATTCTACTCCCCACGATTCTGCTGCTCTCCCTGGGGTTTTGCGGCTTCCATGGATTTTGTCAGCTGCTCTAATTTCTCCCGCAGCAGCACCAGGTTGACTCCAGCCGGATTCAGCACATATCCTTTCGCGTCTTTAATAAGGGATGGAAGAAGGCCCATAAATGACACAGAGGCAATGCGCAGCTTGGAGGCGTAATTGCTGCTGAACTTCTGGAACTCCCACATGTCGGAGAACACCGGCTGCATGATCTCTCCCTGCTGGTTCTTTAAGTAGGGGATCTGGATGTTCTGCCCCGGCTTCTTGGGATCAAATTCCCCTTCCACCTTGGAGACGTCGATAGCCATAATATATTTGGCGCGCATCAGATTCACGATCATCTCCTGCTCCATCTCCCGCAGCTGTTTTCTCCGCTCCATATCATCGGGAGACTGCCCGGGCCTGCGCAGCTCCTGAAGGAAGTAGATCATGGTCAGCTGCAAAGTGGCATTCTCCCTGGGGATGGCATCGTCCTGTGTCTCAGGCCTTTTGATGGTCACCACCTGTTCGATGGGCAGATAGGTGAAACCGGCGCCGTTGTTGAATACTAAGCGGTTGACACCGATCAGATACAGGCTCGTATAGAACATGATCATCTGATTCTTCTCAACCTTTGCCGTGGCCAGGGGAATCTGTTTTTCCTTACACTCCTCGGCCCACTGTTTTGCCCCCTCTTCCTCTGCGAATAAGTACACCTGGTCGTCAAATGTCTCCGGGTCGCACTCTACATAAGGCATCCTGGTTGCCTGTGAAAATGAGACATACAAAGTCTCCAGCCCCTGTAATTTTTTAATGATCAATCCGTGATCTACCGCCATACTCTATCCTCTCTTCTCATAACTTGTTATTTCGCGGCTGCTCCTGATCCCACAGTCACGATAAATTCCTATTGGTTTGTGTAATCCTTCCTAACTATAGCATAAATTCCATGGTCCGTAAACAAAAAAGAATCCTGCTGGCGCAGGATCCCTTTCTCATCTGTCACGCTCCGGCGGGCAGACGAACATGGCTCTGGCCTATTCCTCCTGCCTGCTCATCCCTTCCACCCAGGCCCCGTTGCCATCCACATAACTGCCGTCAGGGGTCCAGGCATCTGTCAGCATACTGCCGTCAAGCCCGCAGTAGTAGTAGACATTGTTCCAGAATACCCACCCTGTGGCTCTGTGTCCGTGGCTGTCAAAATAATACCATCTGCCGTTGATCTCCTGCCAGTCATTAATCGTGTAACTTTTATCCGCATTGCAGTACCACCAACCCAGGCCGTCAAACAGCCATGCCCCTGCGCTGCCTGCCGGGCCCTCAGGGGAATGGGCCGAGGGATCATCCGGACTCTTGTCCGTCCCGACCGCCTGAAGGTTATCGATGGATTCTTTTATCTGACTCAGGATCCCGGCATCCACGTTCCACACGCCGGATGCCACCCAGTCCCCTTTGTAGGAGGAATTGTATACCCCCCGCACCTGGAAGGTATATTCCCCCGCTTCCGTGATATAGTCCGTAAAATTGTAGCTGGCGGAAGTGGTGTTCAAGGTGACGCTGTTTAGAAGGCTGTCCCCGCAGTACACCTTCACCTCATACCGCTTGGCATCCCTGCCCTCTCCCCACCGGGCGTAACCGCTGTCTCCATCCCACTGGAGGTCATAGACCACCAGGTCATACCCTCCGCTGTTTCCGTCCACAGAGCTTAAGGTCACTGTGATCACAAGGCGGGTGTCGCTGTTCCTGCTCACGGAAAACACCGTGGCGTCCGCCCCGCTCAAGGACACGTCGTCTTTGGAGAATATGGATTTAAAATAATACCCCTCCTCGGCCTCCAGGGTGATCCGGATCCTGGGCCTGCTGTCGTCCTTCCAGCCGTCCTCCGGCTCATTGGTTATATCAAAGTCTTCTACATGATATCTGCTGTTGCTGGTGGTGACTTCCACTTTCCCATGTTCGCTGCCTGCCCGGATATGGGACATGATCTTTAAGGATACACTGCTTACCTCAGCCTCCTCCGCAGCTATCGCCGTACACACAGACCCCATGACCAGAGCCGCGGCCAGAACAGCGGCAGCCCAAAATCGCTTCCCAAACATGACCAAACCCCCTTGCCGCATATATTTTAACATATATTTTTTGATATTTTATCATATTTCCCCGGCAAATGAGTGAATTTTTTTGGTTGTTTTTGTAAATATATTCTTACGATTTTGCTGTTGCGCCGTCATATCCTCTGTGACGCCGCTGGTCAATCTCCGTGCTTGGGACAGTCCCGCCGGGTTCCGCCCGCAGCGGGACTTTTTACAGACGGGAAATCACCTACCACCACCATGGGAACTGGGGGAATCGATCCTTGAAGGGATTCTCTTCCTCTTGGTCCGACGGTTCCTGGTTCCTGGGTGGGCTGGTTTCCTGGACGGAGTTGTTCCCCTGGTTGCTTCCGCTTCCTTGGCTAGAGCCGCTCCCCTGACCGCTTCCGCCGCCTTGGCCGGAACCGCTTCCCTGGCTGGAGCCGCCCCCTTGGCCGCTTCCGCTTCCTTGACCGGAGCCGCTTCCTTGACCGCTTCCGCCGCCTTGATCGGAGCTGCTTCCGCTCCCTTGACCACTTCCGCCGCCTTGGCCGCTTCCGCTCCCCTGACCATTTACACTTCCTTGACCGGAGCCGCTTCCGCTCCCTTGACCAGTTCCGCTTCCTTGGCCGTTTCCGCCTCCGCTCCCCTGACCACTTCCGCTTCCTTGGCCGCTTCCGCCGCCTTGACCGGAACCGCTTCCCTGGCCGTTTCCGCTTCCTTGGCCGCTTCCACTCCCCTGACTACTCCCGCTTCCTTGACTGGTCCCGCTTCCGCTCCCCTGACCACTCCCGCCTCCTTGACCAGAACCGCTTCCGCTCCCCTGACTACCTCCGCCTCCTTGGCCGGAGCCGCTTCCGCTTCCCTGACCACTCCCGCCTCCTTGGCCGGAACCGCTTCCACTCCCTTGGCCGGAGCCGCTTCCGTTCCCTTGACTGGCGCCGCTTCCACCTCCTTGGCCGAAACCGTTCCCGTTTCCGCTCCCCTGACCAGTTCCGCCTCCCCAGCCCGCGTCTTCCCCGATCCCAGGTCTTCCCTGGCCGGAGTCTGTCCCCGAAAACAGGTCATCCTCCCATTCCGTCTCATCTCCCCTCTCTTCGTCATTGATCCACTGCTGCCACTGCCAGAAATCCCATTGTCCGGATTCCCACAGCTCAGGCTCCTGGAAGTCCTCCCATCCCTCCTCCGGCCCCAAGTGCAGAGGGCATTCTCCGGGAACCGCGAACTGGGAATCCTCTGTCTCCCCTCCGCCCTCCGGCAGGATGAGAAACACCTTCTCCTCAGTCTCCGGACAAAATTCCGTGGCTTTCCCTCCCGACTCCGCGCACACAGGGAGCTTTACATGGACGTCGCAGCTGGCCTTGGGGGCGGTTCCCTGGGCAAAATATTCGCTGTATATGGCATTTCCCCTGGGGTCTGCGTCGCAGACGCCCCACACTGCCAGTTTTCCCGACTTCCGGCACACGTAGGATCTTGCGATGCCATCCGGGATTCCAAAGTCTTTGTTCTCCATCCCCTCATGTACTCTGTCCATAATTTTTTTCCAGATGTCCTTGTGGTAGGAGGTGCTCCCCTCTATGGGCTGGCTGTCGTCGTTGCCGCTCCAGATTCCGGCTGTATAGTAGGGCGTGTACCCCACAAACCACAGATCCCGGCTGTTGGTGGTTGTCCCGCTCTTTCCCGCTGCAGCCATGTTGTCCAGGGCCGCCCGCCTCCCTGTGGGGCTTATGGTGGTGACCGCGAATTTGCTCTGCCCTTTCATGGAATCTTTCATGGCATCTGTCAGCAGAAATGCCGTCTCCGGCTTTAGGGCCTGGTGACTCTTCTGCCTGCTCTCCAGAAGCACATTTCCGTCGTGGTCCAGCACTTTTGTAAAAAAGGACGGCTCCGTGTAGACTCCCTCTGCCCCGATGGCGCCGAAGGCCGCGGTCAGTTCCAGATTGGACACCCCGTCCGTGATCCCCCCCAGGGCCGTGGAAGGGTTGTAGTCATTTTCCGACAATGTGGTGATCCCCAAGTTCCTGGCATACCACACCCCCATCTGCGGGGACACGGTCTCCATCATGCAGCGGACCGCCAGAATATTCATGGAATACATGATGGCTTCCCGGATATTGCAGTAGCCGTAGAATCTCCCGTACCAGTTGCGGAAGTCTTTTGTCCCTGATCCGTAGGGTTCGTCGTAATAGACCGTGGCCAGGGTGGCGTTTTTTCCATCCAGGGCCGGGGCAAAAGCCGTCAGGACCTTAAACACGGACCCGGGCTGGCGCAGGGAGCCGGTGGCCCTGTTGAGGGTGCGGCTCCCGGTCTTTTCCCCTCTGCCCCCGTTTATGGCCAGAACCTCCCCTGTAAACTGGTCCATGAGCACAAATGACACCTGAGGCTGGGCCACGATTGTCAGCTGTTCCCCCTCCACCTCGTTTCCCTGAGCCTCAATCTGTTCCCGAAATTCGTCTGCGTCTTTGGAGATCTGTCCCTGGTCTTCATACAGCTGTGTGTACCCGCCTCTGGTCTCCTGGAGATACGCCTGCACATCTCTCTCCGAATAGTTGGCAGCGCTTCCGTCCGGCCGCCGTGCCGTCAGCCTGTAATCCATGGACCAGGTAGTCTTCCCGTAATTTTCCGGATTATTGATCTCCTCGTCTACAATGGCCTGGATAGCCGGATCCTGTGTGGTGTAGATGGAGAGCCCTCCGGAGTAGATCAGTTTTCTGGCAAGCTCTTTTGAGTATCCCAGCTCCTCTGACAAGGCGTCTGTCACCTGTCCGATGACCTCATCGGTGAAATAGCTGTAAGGGCTGGCCTCTGCCCTGGTCTCTGTGTCCACGTTCTTGATCCTGTCGTACACATTGTCCCCCAGGGCCTCCTCCTTTTCATGGGAGGTGATCATGCCCTGCTCCTCCATTTTGTCCAATATCCTCTTTCTTCTGGCAGCGTTCTGCTCCGCCCCTGTGAGGGGATTGAGGCGGGAGGGATTCTGGGTGATCCCCGCCAGCACGGCGCACTCTGACAGGGTCAGCTCTCCCAGTTCCTTGTCAAAGTACCTTCTGGCAGCGACTTTCACCCCAAGAGTGTTGGCTCCCAGGTTGATGGTGTTGAGATAATTGGTCATAATGGTCTTTTTGTCCGACCGCTTTGTCAGCTCCACGGCCAGATACTGTTCCTGGATCTTTCTCTCCAGCTTTTGCCGGAAATCTTTCTCCATGCCCCCGTTGAACACGGAATTTTTGATGAGCTGCTGGGTGATGGTGCTCCCTCCCCCTGCGGAGGAATCCCCTGTGACCAGTCCTTTTGCCGCCCTCAGGATCGCCCTTATGTCGATGCCATTGTTCTCCCAGAACCGTTCATCCTCTATGGCGATAAATGCGTTTACTAAGTCTTCGGGGATCTCCTCGTAGGAGGCCTCCTCCCGGTTGGCCCCCTCCATCACCAGCCGCTCTGATAAATTTCCCTCCCTGTCATAGACCGCTGTGGCAAATTCCCGGGGGCGGAAGCTCAAGGCGCTGATGTCCGGCGCTTTCTCTATCACCCGTTTCACCCAGATCATCCCCACCCCCAGGGCCACGGCCCCTGCTGCCAGAACTGCTGCCAAAAGCCCTGCCAGCATTTTTAAAAAAATCTTTCCCGCTCTTTTCACGCCTGTCTTCATCTGCTCCCTCCCTCATAAACCTGCATGCGCCCGGCCTGCGGATGCGCCACCAACCTATAAATGTCTGGCGGGCGCACTTGGCATACCTGATTTAGATCGCCTGACGGCGATGAACCTTTCAAGGTAAACCTGCGTGCGCCCGGTCTGCGAGTACGCCGCCGTCCCATGAAAATCTGGCGGGCGCACTTGGCATACCTGAATTTAGATCGCCTGACGGCTAGTCAGGCCTTATTTTCCCCTTATTTTCTCATTCTAAACCTTTAGCGCCCGGCAGCGGACTTCAACGTAAAAAAGCCCCGGCATCTGCTTCCTCGAAACAGATGCCAGGGCTTTTTCCATTATTTTCTTTTTAGATAGTAAAATCCATAGGCCGGGATATTGACTCCCGCTGCCGCCATCTCCCCTCTGGAGATCATATCCTCATACATGCCGTCCCTCTCGTTGATCCAGGCGGTCTTGTCGAACTCGCTGAAATTGAAAATTCCCAGAATCTTCTCTCCCTCCCAGTGCCTCGCGATGCACAGCACCGAGGGGTCCCAGGTCTCCACGGTCCAGGCGTCGGCGTAGGATACAAATGCCTTCTCCCTCTTTCGGATCTCCTCCAGCTGTTTCAGCCTCCCGAAGATCTTCCCTTCCACGGTATCCGGGTCGTCCGCCTGGGCGGCCAGCTCCCACCGCATGGCGCCTCTGTGGATGTACCGGGAATCCGCCGCCTTGTTGGGGTCATTTTCATAACTGTAATCGTTGACCTGGCCGATCTCATCTCCGCTGTAGAGCACAGGGATGCCGGACTGCATGAACATGTAGGCGTGGAGGGTCACATCCAGGCGGATCGCCCTCTCCATGGCCTGGGCGTCCTGCTCAAACCCTGCCTTCTCGATGCCGCACAGGGAGGCCGTGGTGCCGCAGAATCTGGCGTCCCCTGTCACCGGGTCTGCGTTGTACAGCTGTCCCCTGCTGTTGCTGTTCCCGGCAAGGCCCAGGAAATAATCGTTTAGGTACTGTTTGTGGGGCCTCTCTTCAATGCCGGACAGCCGAAGGGTGTCGTAATCCAGCCCCCATCCGATGTCGTCGTGGCACCGGAGGTAATTTAAGAATACATATTCTTTTGGCAGGCTGTTGACGATATCCAGCTGCCTCTTTAACAGGCTCACCTCCCTGGTGGCCACGGTGTGCCAGGTGGTAGCCATGGTGGTCACGTTGTAGAGCATGTGGCATTCCGGCTTCTCCACGGTGCCGAAATAGGGAACCACCTTGGCCGGCTCCATGACCACCTCGCCCAGAAGCAGGACTCCGGGGCAGACGATCTCGCTGATCATGCGCATCAGGCGGACAAGGGTGTGGACCTGGGGAAGGTTCCGGCAGGGCGTGCCCAGCTCTTTCCAGATATAGGGAACCGCGTCCAGGCGCACAATGTCGATCCCCTGGTTCACCAGGTACAGGAAATTGTACATCATCTCGTTGAACACCCTGGGATTCTTGTAATTCAGATCCCACTGGTAGGGGTAAAACATGGTCATGACATAGTGCCCCGCGTCGGGAAGCCAGGTGAAATTCCCCGGAGCCGTGGTGGGAAATACCTGGGGAACCGTCTGCTCGTACTGGTTGGGGATGGAGTCGTTGTCAAAGAAGAAGTACCGGCTCATGTACTCTCCCTCCCCCTGCCTGGCCCTCCTGGCCCACTCATGGTCCTCGGAGGTGTGGTTCATGACAAAGTCCATGCACACGTTGATATTTCTCTTGTGGCAGGACTGAGTCAGGCTGTCAAGGTCCTCCATGGTCCCCAGCTTTTCCTGGACCTTCCTGAAATCAGAGACCGCGTACCCGCCGTCAGACTTGCCCTCCGTAGTGTCCAGAAACGGCATGAGATGCACATAGTTCACACTGCATTTTTCCAGATAATCCAGCTTCTTCTCCACGCCCTTCATATTTCCCGCGAAATTGTCGATGTAGAGCATCATGCCCAGCAGGTCGTTCTGCCTGTACCAGTCCGGATGCTCCTCCCGCCAGGCGTCTGAGACCTTCAAGTCCCGGCTCCGCTCCACGTAGAACTGCTCCATATGATCGCAGAGCTCCGCGAACATGGAATCGTTATCATACAGTTCCCCGTAGAGCCATTTCATCTCGTCAAAATGCCGGTCAAATCTTTTCCTGTACTGCCCGTCGGGCTTTGCCTGTACTGCCTGATCTTTCTCTTTGCTCTTCTCCATCATGATCTCCCCGCTTTCCTATTCATTGAATCCGCCAGGGGGGGCATAAAGCCTCCCCATCCCTGCCCTAGCAGAGCCCGTGCTTTACGAACCCCTGGTACAGCCCATCCTCTGTCACAGCCGGACACACGTCGTCCGCCAGCTCCTTCATCTTCTCGCTTCCGTTGGCCATGCAGATGCTTAAGCCCACGGTCCTCAGCATGGCCTCGTCGTTCATGCTGTCGCCGAAGCCCACGGTGTCCCCCACGGAAATCCCCAGGTACTCGCAGGCCCTTAAGATCCCTTTTCCCTTGTCAAACTTCCGGTTCACCAGCTCCCCGTTGATATAGCCGAACTGGTCCGGCTCCTGAAGGCACAGTTCAAACTCCTCCCCCAGCGCCTTCTCCGGCTCCCTGAAACATTCCCTGCTGCGGGCCATCACCACCACTTTGTACACCGGCTGCCCTTTGTACTCCGCCATGGGGCGGATATTTAGGGACTGCTCGATCTGGTTCCTCCACCGCAAAAGCTCGCTGTTGGCCCCATCCCGGTCGTGGCTTTTAAGAAATTCCTTCAAACCCTCGTCTGTGTAGGAGCCGTCCAGACACTCCACGGTGCGGAACACTCCGCTGTCCTTTAACACCTTCATGGCCTTGTCCGTCTGCTCCCTGGTCATGGGGCAGTCGTAGATCACCTGGTCTCCGAACCGCACATACCCGCCGCAGCTGGCCACCACCCCGTCAAATCCCAGAGACAAAAGCGGGGACAGCATATCGTAATTGCGCCCTGTGCACAAAAAGACATAGTGGCCGTTTTCCTGGGCGCCCCTCACCGCCTTTATGGCCGATTCCGGCGGAACATTGCATCCCGGCTCTGTCAGGGTCCCGTCAATATCCAAAAATATCGCTTTCTTCATCCTGTCCTCCCAATAGAAGCCTTAAGATATGTAATCGATTTCATTAATGATTCTACCACAGTCCTGTGTTTGTGGCAATGGTTTTCCCCCTGTCATATTTCACAAAGTTCTGTGTGCGTTTTTAGTGATTCTGTCACTCCAGCCTGGCCTCTGTGGACATTCTCTCCACAATGGAGTACCCCATCTTGATCTCCTTCATGGCGCTCTCTTTCTTATCCAGCAGCCCCAGGAGCATGGAGGCCGCCAGGCTTCCGCTCTCCACATAGGAGTAGCGGATAGTGGTCAGCGCCGGGGACACTACCTGGGAGAGGGTAGAGTCTCCCTGCCCCGTCACCATGACGGTCTGGGGGATCTGAATATTTTTCTCCTTCAGCCACTGCATGGCCCCGATGGCGATGGAGTCTGTGGCGCAGATGAGACCGTCAAGCTCCCCATACCGCTCAAACAGTTCTCCCGCCTTCTCATATCCGGACTCTATGGTGAAATCCGCCGTGGCGTGGCGCTGCGCCAGCTCCTCCAGCCCCTCATCCCTCACCGCGTCAAAGTACCCCTGGTACCGCTCCTGTCCCACAGCCCTGTCCTGGTGAAAGACCCCCACATACCCCAGCCTCCTGCGTCCCTTCTCCAGCAGCAGCCGGGTTATGTCGTAGAACGCGTGATAATCGTCATGGTACACGCAGTGATAGCCGGCAAGCATCTGCCCCACGATGACCACGGGCACGGTCATATCCTTCAGGGCCTTCTTGTGCCCGCCGGTGAACACCGTGGCCACCAGTATCACCCCGTCCACCTGTTTTTCATTGAAAAATGTCAGATACTCCAGCTCCTTTTTGGGGTCGCTCTGGGTGTCCGCCAACAGCATCTGATAGCCGTTGTCGTTGATCACCGACAAAATCCCCGCCACCACGCTTCCCATGGCTGCGGCGGAATCGATCCTTGGCAGGATCACACCTATGAGCCTGGTCTTTCTGGTCCTCAGCGTCTGGGCCTGGAGGGAGGGCCGGTAGCCGGTCTCCTCCACTACCTTGCGGATCTGCTCCCTCTTCTCCTCCGATATATAGCCATTGTTAAAATAGCGGGATACCGCCGCGCTGGATACCCCTGCCCGCCTGGCAATCTCCGCGATGTTCATGTTTCACACCCCCTGTCCGCGCCCGGCGGATTCTCACTGCCCTCCTGCCTGGGGCGCGGTTTTCTCTGCCATCTATTATAGCAGGATTTACAACCTGGACAACCCCTTTTTGATCCACTGGTATGATATTATTTTTTCATCCTTCCACATTCTTTCCAAGAACCATAAACTCATAAGGTTTCAATGTATAGACTCCTTCTTCCGATTTCTCACGGCTGTGGGCCACACTGCAGTCCATGCCTTCCAGGGACAGGAAGCCCCCCTGGGGCAAGGTATAATTTTCCAGCAGCACCTCATATTCTTTCCATCTCTTGTCCCCGCGAATGTTCTGCTCCATGCTGCTTAAATTGCAGAATACCAGCATCTCCTGTTCGCCCAGCACCCTCCTGTATGCCATCACCAGATTCGTTCCTGTCTCCGGAAATGAGATTTCCCCATCCGCGATCACCGGATACCTTTTTCTCATGGCAGTCAGCTTCTTATAAAAAGCGAGAACAGAATCATCGTCCTTTTCCTGGGCCTCTACCGTAATCTCCTTCCTAAATTCGGCAGACATAGGAAGCCACGGCTTGGCCTGGGAGAATCCGCCGTACCTTTCCCCGTTCCACTGCATGGGAGTCCTGCTGTTATCCCGGGATCTGGCCGCTAAAATTTCAAGGGCTTCTTTCTCTGTCTTTCCCTGCTCCAGGAGAATCCTATAATAATTCAGGCTTTCCACATCCCGGTACTGGTCTATGGAGGGATAGTGGGCATTCAGCATCCCGATCTCCTCTCCCTGGTAGATATAAGGGGTTCCCCTCATGAGATGAATCATACCGGCCAGCATCTTCGCCGACTCCTTCCAAAAGTGGTGTTCGTCCCCCAGCCGGCTTACAATTCGGGGCTGGTCATGGTTGCACCAAAACAGAGCATTCCAGCCGCCCCCTTTCTGCATCCCCATCTGCCATTCCACAAAAAGTTCCTTTAATTTCTTGTAATCTGTGTCCATAAGAGCCCATTTGTCCCCGTCCCGATAATCCACTTTCAGATGGTGGAAGTTAAAGCACATAGAGAGCTCTTTCTCTTTTGGCGCGGAATAGAGGATACAATGTTCAAGAGATGTGGAGGACATCTCTCCCACGGTCACAAGATCCTCAATCCCCGTATCCCTTACCAGCTCTTTCAGATATTCATGGATGTGGGGACCGTCACTGTAAAACCTTCGTCCGTCTCCCTCAAAATCATCTTCCATCACTTCCGGCTTAGAAGCCAGATTGACCACGTCAAACCGAAATCCCCTAACCCCTTTTCCCTTCCAAAACCGAATGATCTCTTTTAGTTCTTCCCGAACCTCCGGGTTATCCCAGTTTAAATCCGCCTGGGTCACATCGAATAAGTGGAGATACCATTTCTTTAAGTCCGGTACATATTCCCACGCGGAACCGCCGAATTTTGACTGCCAGTTTGTGGGGACGCGCTCCGGCGTGCCCTCTTTGAACATATAATACTTCTGGTATTTTTCCTCCCCTGCCAGAGCCCTCTGAAACCACTCATGGCTGGTAGAGGTGTGGTTAAATACCATGTCCAGCATAATCCCCATACCTCTCTTTTCGCTCTGACCAATCAGCTCTTCAAAATCCTCCATGGTTCCAAACTTGGGATCTATAGCGCAGTAATCCGCCACGTCATACCCGTTGTCATTTTGCGGCGACGGAAAAAACGGCGTCAGCCACAGATAATCCACACCCAATCCCTGGAGATAATCTAATTTTTCGATTACACCGGGGATGTCTCCAAAACCATCCCCGTTGGTATCCCGAAAGGATTTCGGGTATATTTGATACACAATCTTATTGCTGAAATCTGCCATGTCTGCTGCCTCCTCGCTTATTTAAATGTTGCCACTGCCGTCTCGTTTGCCTCTGTATGTATTCCGGTATGGAACTGAATCTCCCCGGCTGTTCCCATATTGCTGATCACGCATATTGTCACGTCGCGGTGGCCTGCCGCCTTAATTTTTGCCCGGTCAAATTTGATCAGAGGCGTTCCGGCGCTGACCGTCTGGCCTTCCTCCACCAGGTATTCAAAGCCGTCGCCCTTCATATCTACAGTGTCCAGCCCGATATGTAACAGGACTTCCATGCCGTTTTGCAGCCTTAATCCGCAGGCATGGCATGAATCCGGCATCAATGCCGCAATCTGCGCATCTGCCGGCGCATACAGCGTCTCGCTTTCCGGAATGATCGCCATACCGTCACCTAAAACTCCTGCCGAGAAAACACCGTCTCCCACTTCCGCCAGGGGAATCGCCTTCCCTGATAAAAATGCCCTCAATGTTCCTGCCGGCTGTGCTGTCTCATTTTCCCCGTCCGCCGCCAGACGCTTCTTTCCTACAACAGTGGTCAATAAGAAGGGAACGGCAAAGGCAATTACCATGCAGATCCCGAAGTAAGCCATAAACTGAGGCTGGATAGACAAGATACCCGGAATACCGCCTACACCGATAGCGTTGGCCGTGATTCCCGCGGCTACGCATACAACCGCCGCGATACCGGAGCCGATCATCCCGCAGACAAAGGGAAATCCTTTCTTTAAATTTACACCGAAAATCGCCGGTTCCGTGACGCCCAGATAGCAGGAGATACATGCCGGAATATTGACTTCCTGTGCTTCCGGATCCTTTCTCTGAAGCCAGACCATTCCGAGAACCGCAGATCCCTGGGCAATGTTTGACAACGCGATCATAGGCCACAGCATGGTTCCGCCGTAGTCCGCAATCAGCTGCAAATCAATGGCATTGGACATATGGTGAAGTCCCGTGATGACCAGAGGGGCATAAATGACACCGAACACGGCGCCGAATACAACTTTAAATGT
>CAMTAF010000007.1 GCA_947066955.1 uncultured Hungatella sp. | reverse complement strand
GGCACGTACAGGTGGTGTGAGAGGGGAGAGAAAATCTCCCCTACTTAATTGCGCAGGCCCGTGCAGCGGAAGTTTGCCGCTGAAGCGGCGCACGGGCCGCGCGGCGAGTAGGGGGGAAAGCTTCCCCTACTCGATTGCGCACAGGCATGACAGTGCCAGAAAACCTTGAACTTTTTTCTATTTGCTCGTATAATAGAGAAGGTGCCCCGATGTGCATGCAGTCCGCCGCTTGGATATCAGTACCCGGAAGGAGGGAGATTCTATGGCTAAGAAGAGCAAGATCTTAAAATACAGAAAGCCTTTGAACCTGAACATAGGGATGCTGATTTTTGCCGCGATTTTCATTTATATGATTTTCAGCGTGTACACCTATCTGACAAAGGAAAAGATCCAGTTTTATGAGGTGGCGGACGGGTCCATTGTGGATGACAAAAGATATACCGGGATCATTCTCCGGCAGGAGACCACAGAGTACGCGGACAGCGCAGGGTACGTCAACTACTATGTGAGGGAGGGCAAAAGGGCCTCAGTCAACACATGTATATACTCCATTGATGAAAGCGGAAATCTGTCTTCGTTCCTGGAGGAGCAGAATGAGGGGCCGGGAGCTCTCACGGACCAGGATCTTTCCAATATACGCAGGCAGTTAAACGCTTACAGCACCGCCTATTCCGATGAAAGCTTTGATTCGGTTTATGATGCCAAATATACACTGGAAGCCATGGTGATGGAGTACACGAATTTTAACGCTCTGAACAGTCAGGAACAGTTGATCGAGGAGATGGGAATCCGCTTTAAGCAGGTATTCACTCCGGTCAGCGGGGTGGTTTCCTATGCCATTGACGGCTACGAGAGCCTTACGGTTCCCCAGATCAGCGAGGCCGTGTTTGACCGCAGCCAGTATGCCAGGGCTGTTACAAAAGCAGGGCAGAGGGTTGAACCGGGAACCCCCATATACAAGGTGATCACCGATGATTCTTGGTCTGTGGTGTTCCCTGTGGAGGAGGAAGATGCCCTGGAGTTCAGTTCCCAGAACAGTGTGGAAGTGTTTTTCCCGGGCCACGACTTAGTTACGGACGGGGTTTTCACCATTGTCACAGGAAGTGACGGGAAGGCTTACGGGAAGCTGGACTTTGATAAATATATGGTTCAGTTTGTCACAGACCGTTATGTGGACTTTGAGATCATGACTGCCGCCACAGAGGGCTTAAAAATCCCCATCAGCTCCGTTACTACCAAGAATTTTTACCTGGTGCCTGTGGATTTCCTGACAAAGGGAGGAGACGGACTGGAGGACGGATTTAATAAGGAAGTTTACACAGAGGCCGGCACGTCCGTTGTGTTTGTGCCAACCACTGTCTACTATTCCAATGATGAATATTACTACATAGATTGTGATAAGGATCAGGTGATCCAGGCAGGGGATTATCTGGTGAAACCGGATTCTTCGGAGCGGTTTCAGGTGGGGATTACCGCCTCGCTCCAGGGAGTTTACAATATAAACAGAGGATACACCGTGTTTAAGCAGATTGAGGTCCTGGCTCAGAGCGATGAATTTTATACCATCAGGAAAAACATGAGTTATGGGCTTAACGTCTATGACCATATTGTACTAAACGCTTCCCTTATTGAAAAAGAGGGTGTGTTTGTCTATCAGTAATGGCAGCGGCCGATGACCGTCAGGAGGAAGAAGCATATGGAGATCAGAGAGAACTTACAGAGGATCGAAGAGCAGATCGGGGAAGCCTGCACAAGGGCGGGAAGAGACCGGAGGGAAGTGACGCTGGTGGCGGTCAGCAAGACAAAGCCGGTGGACATGCTGAGAAGCGCATATGAGGCAGGGGCCCGTCAATTTGGGGAGAACAAGGTTCAGGAGCTGACCTCAAAGATTCCTCAGCTGCCATCAGACATAAGCTGGCACATGATCGGCCACCTCCAGACCAACAAGGTACGGCAGATCTTGGGAAAGACTTGTCTGATTCATTCGGCGGACTCTATCCGCCTTGTGAGGGAGATCGAGAAAGAATCGGCAAGACAGGAACAGACCACGGATATCCTTTTGGAGGTCAATGTGGCCAGGGAGGAGAGCAAGTTTGGCTTTTTTCTGGAGGAAGTGGAGGAAGCTCTTTATATAATGAAAGATTTTCCCCATGTGAAGGTCCGCGGCCTGATGACCATTGCTCCGTTTGTCTCAAATGCCCAACAGAATCGGCCGGTTTTTCGAAAATTGTATCAATTTTATGTTGACGTGAAAAGTAAAAACATTGATAATGTTACTATGGACATCCTTTCTATGGGAATGACCGGAGACTTCCAGGTTGCAATCGAGGAGGGGGCGACCATGGTAAGGGTAGGCACCGGAATATTTGGTGCACGATAGAAGAGGGAGAGTATATATGAGTTTTTTAGGGAAATTTATGGACAGTATGCGGCTGAGCGACAGCGAAGACGACGACTACTTTTTAGATGACGATTATGAAGAAGACGAGAGACCTCCCAGAAAAGGCCTGTTTGGGAAAAGAGACGAGGAGTACTATGACGATGACGAAGAAGAGCCTCAAGAGCCGGCAAGGCCAAGGTTTCTCGGACGTTCCTCTTCCAACAATAAAGTTGTTCCCATGAAGCGGAACATGGAAGTGTCCATGATCAAACCCACTTCCATAGAAGATGCTAAAGAGATCTGTGATTATCTTCTTGCAGGGAAGGCCGTGGTCCTGAATATGGAGGGACTCCATACAGAGATTGCCCAGAGAATCATCGATTTTTCTTCCGGGGCTACGTACTCCATGGATGGCAACTTGCAGAAGATCTCCAACTATATTTTTATCGCTACACCCAATTCCGTGGAGCTTTCCGGCGACTTTCAGGATATGTTAGGCGGCGGGGGAGGAGGAGGCCTTGATATGTCAGGGCTGAATCTTCGGTTGTAGACATCCGAACAAGGTGAGCAGACGGTTTTTCACGCGAAGCCGCACAGAAAGCCGTTTGCTTTTTTGCGTACGCGGATCTAAAGCCGGATGGGTTGTATTTGTATTGAGAAGGGAAAAAATACTATGTCAAAGACATTAACCGTACATAAAGATGGAAAACCAATCTACGACATTGTGCTGGACACCTCCTTTGCCAATCTGGCCGGAGAGATAAAAAAGCTGCCCGTGGAGGGAAGGCGCATGTGCGTTGTCACGGACTCCACGGTGGCTGGGCTGTATCTGGACCAGGTCAGGGAGATTCTGTCAGGCTGCTGCAGGGAGGTGGAGACGTTTGTGTTCCCGGCAGGGGAGGAGAGCAAGAATTTAGACACGGTACAGAGGCTGTATGAAACCCTGATCAGGAGCCGTTTTGACCGCAGGGACTGGCTGGTGGCGCTGGGCGGCGGCGTGGTGGGGGATCTGTGCGGTTACGGGGCAGCCACTTATTTGAGAGGCGTGTCTTTTATCCAGATCCCAACCACCCTGCTTTCCCAGGTGGACAGCAGCATCGGCGGAAAGACAGGGGTGGACTTTGCTTCCTACAAAAATATGGTGGGAGCCTTTCACATGCCGGCCCTTGTGTATGCCAATGCGGCCACTCTCAGGACTCTGTCTGAGGAGCAGTATTCCTCCGGCATGGGCGAGGTGATCAAGCATGGACTGATCCGGGACAGGGAATACTATGACTGGCTGAAAGTCCATTGCCGGGAGATCCGGGAGAGGGATTTGGAGATCTGCCTTGAGATGATCGCAAGAAGCGATGAGATCAAAAGGCAGGTAGTGGAGGAGGATCCCAGGGAACAGGGAGTGAGGGCTCTGCTGAATTTCGGCCATACCCTGGGCCATGCCCTGGAGAAGCAGCTCTCTTTTTCCATGCTTCACGGCCACTGTGTGGGCCTGGGGTGCATAGGAGCCGTAAAGATCTCCGCGGACAGAGGCTATCTTCCGGAGGAGGAGGCAGGATCTCTGAAAAGCCTTATGGAGTACCTTCACATGCCTGTGGAAGTGGAGGGTATCTCCCTGGAACAGGTGATTCAGGATACAAAGAACGACAAGAAGATGGATGGAAACGCCATCCGCTTTATCCTTCTCAAGGAGATTGGCCGGGCTTTTGTGGACAGGACAGTGACAGAGGCGGAGATGGCGGCCGGGCTTTCGGCTGTTCTCCGGTAAAAACGTGGGGAGGTTTATGGAATTATGAAGAGAAAAGGCAGCCATGTGGCGGGCTTTGTTCTGGGAGTCCTGTGTCTGACGGCGCTGGATCAGTGGACAAAGAAGCTGGCGGTGAACCGTCTTATGGGAAACAGCCCTTATGTTATCTGGGATGGGGTGTTTGAATTGTTCTATTCGGAAAACAGAGGGGCGGCATTCGGGATACTCCAGGGGCGGCAGACATTTTTCTTCCTCATCGCCCTGTGTGTCTTTGCTGTTGTGGCGTATGTTATGGTTAAGCTGCCGGCTTCCAGGCGTTTCCTTCCCCTGGAGGCCTGTCTGACCGCGATCTGCGCCGGAGCGGCGGGAAACTTAATCGACAGGGTGTCCCAGGGCTATGTGGTTGATTTCCTATATTTTAAGCTTATCGATTTTCCCATCTTTAATGTGGCCGACTGTTATGTGACCGTGGGGACAGCTGTGCTTGCTGCCCTTTTCCTGTGGTACTATAAAGATGAAGAGTTTGACATGCTGTACCCCGGCAGAAAGGAGAAGGTGTGAAGCAGACTTTGTTAGTGTCGCCGGAGGAAAAGGGAGGCAGGATTGATGTGACCATATCCCGGGCTTTTCCGGAGTTGTCCAGATCCCATGTCCAGAAGCTTTTAAAGTCCCAGGCTGTGCTGGTCAACGGGATGCCGGTGAAGGCCAACTACAAGACCCTTGAGGGGGACTGTGTGGAACTGGAGGTGCCGGAGCCTGCGGAGCTGGAGATCAAGGCAGAGCCTATGGATCTGGATATCCTCTATGAGGACTCGGACGTGATCCTCATCAACAAGCCCAAGGATATGGTGGTCCACCCGGCGCCGGGACACTACAGCGGAACCCTGGTCAACGGGCTTATGTACCACTGCCGTGATGAGCTGTCCGCCATCAACGGGGTCCACCGGCCAGGCATCGTCCACCGTATTGATAAGGATACAACCGGCGTTCTGATTGTGTGTAAAAATGACATGGCCCACAGCTCCATTGCCAGGCAGCTTAAGGATCACACCATCAACCGGAGGTACCAGGCCATTGTCCACGGGGTCATAAAGGAAGAGGAAGGGATCGTAGACGCCCCCATCGGCCGCAATCCCATGGACAGGAAGAAGATGTGCGTCAATGAGAAAAATGGCCGGCCGGCGGTAACTCACTATCGGGTTCTGGAGCGGTTTAGCCGGTTTACCTACATTGAGTGCAGGCTTGAGACAGGGCGCACCCACCAGATCCGCGTTCATATGGCCAGCATCCACCATCCCCTTTTAGGAGACTTGGTCTACGGGCCGGAGAAATGTCCTTTTAAGCTCCAGGGCCAGACGCTCCATGCAGGCGTCCTGGGCTTTGTTCATCCCAGGACAGGAGTCTATATGGAGTGCCGGTCCCCTCTTCCCCAGTATTTCCAGGAACTGCTGACAAAATTGCGAAATATGTGAAAAATCATGTACTTTTCTCTTTTTTTGTTGTATAATATAGATATAAAAAAATGAGTTGTATGACAACAGAAGATTACAGAAAGGAGAAGGGATTATGAGTGATCATTTAGTTATTACAATCGGAAGACACTGCGGGAGCAAAGGGAATCTCATCGGAAGAAAGCTGGCGGAGGCCATAGGGGTGAAGTGTTATAATAAGGAATTGCTGGCAGAGGCGGCAAAGCACAGCGGTCTATGTCAGGAACTGTTTGAGACCCACGACGAAAAGCCTACCAACAGCTTTTTGTATTCCTTGGTCATGGATACCTATTCTCTCGGCTACACTACATCGGCTTATATGGATATGCCTATCAACCACAAGATTTTCCTGGCCCAGTTCGACACAATCAAGAAATTGGCCAGCGAGGAGTCCTGCGTGATCGTCGGCCGGTGCGCCGACTATGCCTTGGCAGATAATCCCTGTGCGGTCACGGTGTTCATCAGCGGTTATGACGCCGACAGGATCGCATATTTGAAAGATTTGTATAATGTGACAGAAGCCAAGGCCAAGGATATCATGATCAAGACCGACAAACAGAGAGCAAGCTACTACAATTACTACGCCAACAAGAAGTGGGGAGATGCCAGAAGCTATGACCTGTGCATCAACAGCAGCGTAACCGGCGTAGACGGGGCGGTGCAGATTATCCGTGATTTCGCGAAAATTAAGATGGCGAACAGAAAGTAGAATTGCAGGGGACTGTCCTGAAGAAAGGATCAGTCCCCTTTTTTCTGGTCTATTCTACGGTGACGGACTTTGCTAAATTTCTGGGCTGGTCCACGTCAAGATTTTTCCCCACGGATGCATAGTAGGCGATGAGCTGAAGGATGACGGCGATGGGAAATACGGTAAAACGGTCATCTAAATCAGGGATCCTGATATGGATGTCCGCCAGCCCTTCATCCACAACTGCATGCTCCTTTGTGAGAAGGATGACAAAGGCTCCTCTGGCCTTGACTTCCCGGACATTGGAGATCATCTTGGAAAATACGTGCTCCTGGGTGGCAATGGCGATCACAGGCACCTCGGGAGCGATGAGGGCAATGGTGCCGTGCTTTAATTCCCCGGCAGCATAGGCCTCTGCGTGGATATAGGAGATCTCCTTCAGCTTAAGGGCGCCCTCCAATGAGAAGGCATAGTCAAGGCCCCTTCCCATAAAAAACGTATCATGCTGCTGGATTAAGTGGGTCACCAGTTCCCTTTCCACATCTTTTTGAGCGATCATGGCCTCCATGGCAGGGATGGCATCCAGAAGCTGGGAGAGGAAAGCGGCAGCCTGTTCCCTGGTGAAATTTCCGCGGACAAGAGCCATGCGGCAGCTGATCATGTAGAGGGCGGCCAGCTGCACAGAGTAGGCCTTGGTGCTGGCCACAGCGATCTCGGGACCGGCATGGGTGTAAAGGATGTGGTCGCTCTCCCTGGCAATTGTGGAACCCTTTACATTGACGATGGCAAGGGTCACACAGCCGCGGCTTTTGGCAAGGCGGAGAGCGGCCAGAGTGTCAATGGTCTCTCCGGACTGGGAGATGATGATCACCAGGGTCTTCCTGTCAATCAGCGGATTTTCGTAGCGGAATTCCGAGGCAATGGAGACCGTCACCGGGATCCGGAGCACAGGTTCCATGAGAGATTTGGCCACAATACCGGCATGCATGGCAGTGCCGCAGGCCACTACATGGATCTGGCTGCATTCCGCGAAAACATCATCCGGAATCTGATCGTCGGAAAAGTCAGGAAGTCCCTTAACCATGCGGGGAAGGATGGTATTTTTCAGTGCTTCCGGCTGCTCGTGGATTTCCTTGAGCATGAAATGGGGGAAACCGTTCTTCATGGCAGCATCCATGTTCCAGTTCACCTCCAGCATCTCCGGAACAGCCGGGGATCCGTCCATGTGATAGAGACTGATCTTGTAGCCTGTGAGCTTCACAATATGGTTCTCCGGTACCACAAAATATTTTCTGGTATAGGGGATGAGGGCGGTTAAGTCGGAGGCAATCAGAGCGCCTGAGTGGGTGTAGGCGGCCACTAAGGGGCTGACACTGCGGACGCCGTAGATCTCCCCCGGCCGGTCGTCAAACATGATACAGAACCCGTAGGATCCTTCTATGCGCTCCACGAGCTGTCTTATGGCGCTCTTGGGATCTCCGTCGTAAAAGGAGTCAAGCACCCACGCGGCCACCTCAGAATCGGTCTGGGATATGAGGCGGTCCTCGAGGGAGAACTCCTGGGTGAGACGGTGATAATTTTCAATGATTCCGTTGTGGATCAGGGTGACCCGCCCGGCCCGGTGAGGATGGGCGTTGACGTCGTCCACCCCGCCGTGGGTGGCCCATCTGGTGTGGCCGATACCGCAGTGGGAGTGGTGAGGCATGGAAACCTCTTTCAATCCGGCAACTTTTCCTGCCTTCTTGACCACATGGACTTTGGAATAGGTGTCAAAGTAAGCGATGCCGGCGCTGTCGTAGCCGCGATATTCCAACTGTGACAGGCCTGTCAGCAATATATTTTTGGCCTCAAGAGGGCCGCTGTATCCAATGATTCCGCACATAGATCCATATCTCCATTCTTTGTTTTGTGAAAATTTAATAGGCTCCGGTTGCAGCGCGTTTGTTTTGCGGTTACCCGCATATTTCGCCCTGCATCACACGCCCGGAGCGGCATGGGAGGGTATCCGCCGAAGATTCGATAATCCCTCCGCCTCGTCAACCTGAAGCTGCCGGATGGCTCCGTTCACGTTCGCAGTCAGGTACTGGCGCTTAGCTCTGCTATTCACACTTATGCCTCCTGTTCATAAGGTCCCGTCTATTATAGCTTTGTATATCCTATGCGTCAACTGGTTTCTTGGCACAGAATTTTCGGTTTAATAAATCCATCCATTCCCCTTAATTAATTTTTAATGATTTTTTAGTGTATTTCGTAAAGGGAGTATGCTATATTTTTATGTGCACGGGGCGGAGAGGAAATGTGGCCGTTTGCGCGGCCCCGGCCCCGCGGGTGGGGAAAATCTTCCCTGCCGGATTAGTTGAAAAGAAGTTGTTATAAAGGGTTCAGGTATGTTTCATGAAAAAATATCAAAATATGCCGGGTTTTCTCTCCATATGTCTGTCGGTGCTGGTCATGGCGGCCGGCAGCGGAGTCTCCGTCGGGGCTTCCAGGACATGGAGGAGAGAATTCTGGTTTCCGGAAGAAAAGACGATGCTTGGAGCAGAAGAACTTTGGAAATTTCTTCTCTCTTGCGTTTGGGAAGACGCGAAAAAAGAAAAAGAAGAACCGGCGGATATCCATGAGGTCCTGGAGGGAGATCAGTTTCCCCGCAGCAGGGAAGTCCGGGAAGCGGCAGGGTTAGGAGAGCGAAAAAGGGATAAGAGATCAGCGGAAAGGCTAAATCCGGCGTTTTATTTTGACCAGGAGGAGGAGCAGGAGATCTCCAACAGTTACGGGGCCAGGATTTATAAGCTCCTTTCCCAGAAGGATTCTTCCTGGATTCAGGGAATCTACAGCAATATGGAGACTCCTCCAGGTCAGATGGCCGCGGCGCAGGGGGTGGATATCGGTGATCTCTCCCATTGGAACCGGGTGACCGTTACCTTTCGGGATGGGGACGGAACTCCGATCAGCGGGTACTCCAACGCCAAGGAGATTTTATCCCTTGCCAGCGTCTACGGATATTTCCAAGGGTGGGAGGAGTATGACGCTTTCCTGGAATACGCGCTTGCCCTTTGGGATTGCTCTCACTCGTACCAGATATCCATGAGCCCGGTTTACTACTGCGAGTCCCAGTGCCAGTACCTGGAAGAGCCTGAGGAGGATTCCCGGGAGGAGGGCACGGAGGAACAGGAAAGCGCGGATGCGGCAGGCGGAGGACAAGACAGCGGAGCCGCGCGGGAAGGCCAGGAAGACGAGAAGCAGGGTAGCGGAGCTGCGCGGGAAGGCCGGGAAGGCGAGGAGCAGAGCAGTGGAGTTGCGCAGGAAGGCCAGGAAGGCGAGGAGCAGAGCAGCGGAGCCGCACTGGAAGGCCAGGAAGACGAGGAGCAGAGCAGCGGAGTTGCGCAGGAAGGCCAGGCAGGAGGAGAACAAGGCAGCGGAGCCGCGCAGGAAGGCCAGGCAGGCGGAGAACAAGACAGCAGAGCCGCGCAGGAAGGCCAGGCAGGCGGAGGGCAGGTCGGCGAAGCCGCGGAGGAAGGACAGGCCGGCGAGAGCGATGCTGCGGTATCCGGCCGGCAGCAGGGGCAGGCCGGCGATGCCGCGCCGTTGGAAGGAGAGCCGGGAAATGGCTCCGCAGTGACAGGCCAGGAGGAGAGCAGAGAAAACCGGCCGGCGGGTCCTGGAGAGACATGGGAAGCCGTGGAGAACCCTTCTGACGGAAACCAGGAAACTCAGGATGCGCAGTACAGCTCAGGAACCGATGAAGGCCGGGAGGCCGCGGCGCAGGAGGATTCCGGTCAGGAGAACACAGGCCAAGGCCTGGAACAGGGCGGCACTGATTCCTGTCAGGGGCATGTTGATCTGAACATTTCCATACAGATCACAGGTCTTAAAGAAAGCAGGAGCCTTTATGAGGCGGATCCGGTGGGAGCGCGGGAATCTGCCTTTGACAGTCAGTGGAAGGGGTGGGATGAGGAGGCGAGATCCTCCTGTGAAGCTCTGGATGGCCAGGACTGGTATGATCTCTACGGCATTGCCAGTTCCCCCAGCCTTTATGTCCGCAATCCTCTGACCCAGTCGGAGATTGCTTATTATCTGAACAAGCTTCCCGCCGCCACATCCCAAAAACGGCGCCATCTGGTTCGCCAGGCGCTGTCCTCTGTGGGGTGCATCCCCTATTACTGGGGCGGCAAGCCGTCCAGAGGCGGGATAGAGGGAAACGGCTTCGGAAGCATTGTGGAAGCTGATGAAGACGGGCGGATCCTCAAGGGGCTCGACTGCTCCGGCTGGATCAACTGGGTGTACTGGACAGCCTTTGGAAGCCCTCTGCCGGCACAGAGCACATCCGGGCTTGTAAGCTGCGGGAGAGGGATCGCAAAAGAAGAACTGAGGGCAGGAGACATTCTCATCCGGACCGGCGAGCAGCCCCATGTCTATTTATTTCTGGCATGGGCAGAAGACGGATCCATGTACCTGATTCACGAGACTACAGGTTATGTAAATAACGTGATGATCGATACCTATGATGTAGAACTGCCACATTACAGAGATCTGATCGGGGAGGAATGAAATGGAATACGATGATGAATTGGAAAAAATGCGCAGGCGCAGGCAGCGCCGGAGGGAGATTCAGGGCAGAGAGCCTCAGAGAAGGGGGAGCGGAAGAGGGCCCGCCAGGAGCCGGGAACCAGAGCTGAGCATCATTGAATTTGATGATTTGGAGCCAACAGGGCAGAGGCGGCCGCAGCCGAGGAGAAGGCCTCAGGCCAGGGAGCCGCTGGAAAGCCACAGAAACAGAAAAAAGAAAAAGAAGCGGGGATTGCCTCTCCTCCTCAAGATAATCCTTCTTTTGGCGGCAGCTGCCGGATTATATTTTGGATATCAGTATTTCCGGGGCGGTTCAGGCTTCTGGACGATTGCTGTGTTTGGCGTGGATTCCCGCAATGGAGGTTTGGAGAAGGGAGCTCTGTCTGACGTGGAGATGCTGTGTGTCATTGACCGGAAGACAGGGGAGATCAAGCTGGTATCTGTGTACCGGGATACCTACCTGGAGATTTCTTCTGACGGGACCTATCACAAGATCAATGAAGCATACTTCAAAGGCGGCCATGAGCAGGCCGTTGAAGCGCTGGAGCGAAATCTGGACCTGACCATTGATGACTATGCCACTTTTAACTGGAAGGCAGTGGCCGATGCCATCACCATCCTGGGAGGCATTGATCTGGAGATCTCGGACAGCGAATTCCGGTATATCAACGCGTTCATTACAGAGACCGTAGACTCCACGGGGCTGGGTTCCCACCACCTGGAACATGCGGGGCTGAACCATCTGGATGGGGTGCAGGCGGTGGCCTATGCCAGGCTAAGGCTGATGGATACGGATTACAACAGAACCGCCAGACAGAGGCTGGTCATCCAGCTGGCTATGAACAAAGCGAAGGAAGCCGATTTCAAGACCCTGAGCATTGTGGCCCAGACGGTGATTCCTCAGCTGTCCACCAGTATCAGCCTTGATGATGTGATTTCCATGGCCAGAAATATCAAAAAGTATCACATAGGAGAGACCGGAGGCTTCCCCTTCTCCAGAGGCGAGGCAGACATAGGAAAGAAGGACTGCGTTATCCCCCTGACTCTGGAGAGCAACGTGGTTCAGCTTCATCAGTTCCTGTACGGCACAG
Organism: uncultured Hungatella sp.; assembly: GCA_947066955.1. Classification (GTDB taxonomy): domain Bacteria; phylum Bacillota; class Clostridia; order Lachnospirales; family Lachnospiraceae; genus UBA3402. Next base: position 45,001 of record CAMTAF010000007.1, on the reverse strand, counting down.
AAAATTATCAACCCTCATCCACGGTCCGGCAGATCAGCGCGAAGATTGCTTCTGACAGCGGGATGGGAGAGGTGGCTGAAAATGCCCCTGAGGCGAAAATAATCGGGCAGAAGGCCTTAAAGGAGGGCAGCGGTCAGGCTCCGACGGCCGGAGGGACTCAGGCTGCTGAAAAGACTGGGGAGGCGGAAGCTCCAAAACCAGAAGAAGAGAAAATAGAGACCTCTGAAGAAGGAACTTCAGCACAGGAGACAGAGACGGAGATGACTGACGCCTCTGAGTCTGAGACTTCTGAGCCCGAGACCGCCAAGCCCCAGGCTTCTGAGGAAGACAGTTCCGGAATCAGGGAGACAGAGAGGGAAAATTCCTCTGAAATCGGAGAGTCTGACACGGCCTCAGAAAGCAGCCCTCAGGAAGCTCCCGAAAAACCGGAAGGCCCTGGAGAAAATCTGCCGGAGAAAGTACCTTCCGGACCGGCTGGTCCGGGAGGCTACGGCGGTCAAGATCAGGGGGATCATGTTTTTAATGAGAAACCAGTGGTTGAGACAACAGAGGTGGGGCCTGGAGTTCCTTAAAAGAGTACAGCGATCCGGTCCTTTCCTGTGAAGTGACACGGGTCCATAAGAAAGGAGAAGAACTCAGATGAAAAAGCGGCTGTATCTTGTCCGCCACGGACAGACTATGTTTAACCGCCAGCACCGGATTCAGGGGTGGTGTGACTCTCCCCTGACGGAGACGGGAAAAAAACAGGCATTGGCGGTAAAGGATTGGTTTGGGGAAAAAGGAATCCGTTTTGACGCGGCGTATAGTTCTACCAGTGAAAGGTGCTGCGATACCCTGGAACTGATCACGAGTCAGCCCTACACGCGGCTGAAGGGCTTAAAGGAGATGTTTTACGGGGAGCTGGAAGCGGAAAGCGAGAGACTCTCCAGCAGCGATCCCAAAGAGTGTGAGACTTATTATCTCCGGTTCGGGGGAGAATCCTCCAACACGGTCCGTGACCGGATGGTGGAAACCCTGACAGGGATTATGGAAAAGGACAGGCACCAGAGTGTTCTGGCAGTGAGCCACGGCGGCGCCTGCTTCAATTTCATAAGAGGAATCGGAACAGACATGGGGTGGTTTAAAAATAAGATTACCAACTGCTGCATATTTGTTCTGGATTATGAGGAGGGGAAGTTTGTGATGACCGATTATGTGCCGAATCCCGTGAAGTGAAGTTATGCCGAAGAGTTCTGTAGAACTTACAAACGCGCGGAAAGAGGAGATCATCAAGGCGTGCAAGTCTTTATATCAGACTATGGGCTTCAAAGATATCACCATCAAGGATATCGCTAAGGAGACCTCCTTTACCCGCAGTTAGCCGGGGAATCATCATTAAAGCGGTGGCAATTATTCAAAGGTCCTAGAAAACCAGCCTGTATGGTATGGTTTTCTTTTTTTGTGCAAATCACACAAAAACAGACGCCCATTTTTGGAAAATAAAATAGTCTTTCCCGTCAAATGTCGTGTTTTTTTCGTCGGTTTTCATTTACAATTTTTACAGATTTGAAGCTACAAGGTTCAGAAGTTCCTGGTATTGAGAAGGCGAAATATAAACTTTGCCCTTCGCCATACTGATGAGGCCGTCCTCTTTTAATGTGCGGATATGGCGCTCTACAGTACGGGGGCTCATGCCAAGAAACGTGCCGATCATTTCATGGGTTTCCTGTATTCTGACAGAGCCGTGGTATGCGGGAGAGGAGGTGGAAAATTCCACATTATAACGGTCTATAAAATATTTTGCCAGATTGATTTTAGGGGCGCTGGTCTGGCAGTTGGCTGAAAGGTCAGCGGTATAGTGAAGGCGGGTCACCAGGTTCTTGAGTACAAAATCCACGAAGCAGGGAAAGGAGATAAGCCAGCGTTTGAACACGGCATTTTCCATTTCGGCAACCATAACCGGGGTGCATGCCTTTACGGAAGCAATATAGTTCATGTTATTGAAAACACTTTCGGAAACTCCGATCATATCTCCGAAGGTAAGCTTCAGGGTGATGATATCCGTGCCGTTGTCCAACTGGTTGATGACGTCGCATATGCCGTCCAAAACAATAAAAATATGTTGAAAGAGATGCCCCTTAAAAGCCAGAGCTTCTCCTGTTTCAAATTGCCGTATAACAAGTTTGTCGATCTCCGGTTTCGGAATCTGGGCAAACAGGCTGTAAAGCCTGGGATAGTACATATTCAGATCTTTCATGAATAAGGACCTCCTTATGTCAGGGATATGTATCTTCTCAAAAAGTATAACATAATTTGTCACCAGCCGCAAGGCTGATGACCTACGTGCGCCTCAGCGCACCTCCGCTAAAATTTGTCACCAGCCGCAAGGCTGATGACCTGCGTGCGCCTCAGCGCACCTCCTCTAAAAAACAGAAAGGTGAAAGGTAATTGAAAATGAGTTTAATGATTCCAACCCCCCATATTGAAGCGAAGAAAGGTGATTTTGCAAAAACCGTCCTGATGCCGGGTGATCCGCTGCGTGCAAAGTTTATTGCGGATACTTATCTGCAGGAAGTGCGTACGGTTAACCAGGTGCGCGGGATGCTGGGCTTTACTGGGAAATATAAAGGAAAGGAAGTATCGGTCATGGCCAGCGGAATGGGGATGCCGTCCATGGGCATTTATTCCTATGAGCTGTTTCACGGCTATGATGTGGAGAACATCATCCGGATCGGAACTGCCTGCTCCATGTCTGAAAAATTAAATGTAAAGGATCTTGTGATCGCTATGGGAGCCTGCACGGATACGAACTTTGCCAACCAGTTCCGTCTTCCCGGCTGTTTTGCGCCCACGGCCTCCTATAAGCTGCTCAGTAAAGCCGTGGAGGAAGCAAAAAAGAGAGCAGACCTTCACTTTGAAGTAGGAAACGTATATTCTCATGACGCTTTTTATGATGAGTCCGGCTCTACGATGACATGGGCAAAGATGGGAGTTCTGGCGGTAGAGATGGAAACAGCGGGATTGTATATGACAGCGGCCAGAGCCGGGAAGCATGCCTTGGCGATCTGCACCATTTCCGACAGTATGGTGACAGGGGAGGAGACTACCTCCGCCGAGAGGCAGACAACCTTCCACGCCATGATGGAGATTGCGCTGGAGATTGCCTAATGGCAGAGGATCCGATTTTGGAGGTATAAAACGATGCTGATAAAAAATATAAGGATTGAAAACGCAGATATCGGTTCAGATGTACGGATACAAAAAGGCATGATCTGTGAGATCGATGAAAATCTGACGGCTCTGGAGGGGGAGGAAGTCCTGGAGGGAGAGGGAGGCTTATTGCTTCCCCCCTTCGTGGACTGCCATGTACACCTGGATACCTGTTTCAGCCTTGATGCTACAGGACCCAACCTGTCCGGCACCTTGTTTGAAGGAATCCGGGTGTGGAGTGAATACCGGAAGCATCTGGATCCGGAGGAAGTGAAGGAGAGGGCCCGGCGTACACTGAAGCTGTACCAGGAAAAAGGCGTACAGTATATCCGATCTCATGTAGATATTTCTCACGACCTGACGGCACTTAGGGCATTGCTGGAACTGAAAGAAGAAGTGGCGGACGAGATAGAGATTCAGCTTGTGGCGTTTCCTCAGGACGGCGTTTTTACCTCACAGAAAGTGCGGGAAAACCTGGAGGAAGCGGTAAGGATGGGCGCGGATGTGGTGGGCGGCATTCCTCACTTTGAACTTACCAGGGAGCATGGAGAACGGAGCATCCATTATCTTATGGAACTGGCACAGAAATACGATAAGCTGGTGGATCTGCACTGTGATGAGATTGATGATGAGCAGTCCCGGTTTCTGGAAGTCCTTGCGGCCTGCGCTTATGAAACCGGTATGAAGGGAAAAGTTTCTGCCAGCCATACGACAGCCATGCATTCCTACAACAATGCATACTGCGATAAGCTGTTTCGGGTGCTGAAGATGAGCGGCATCCATATCATCGCCAATCCGCTGGTCAATGTAAATCTGCAGGGCAGATTTGATACATATCCCAAAAGAAGGGGGATTACCAGAATAAAGGAATTGTTGGAACATGGAATCCCGGTTTCCATGGGGCATGACGATATTTATGATCCTTTTTATCCTTTGGGGAATGGGGATATGAAGGAAGTGCTGGTCATGGGTCTGCATCTGTGCCATATGATGGGATACCATGAATTGAACGATTCGTACCGGATCATTACCCGTTATGGCGCAGATACCTTGAACATTGCGCCGGAGCGTTATGGGATTTCCGTAGGGAAGCCTGCCAATTTTAATATTTTTAAGTCCGGCAGCTTTTTCCAGGTACTGCGCAGCAGGGAAGGAATCCGGTATTCCGTAAGAAACGGGAAAGTAAGGGAGAGGGAAGAAAGGTAAGGAGGGGCATAAGATGAAGCTGATACTGAATGTTTTGGGTGTTGTGGTCATTTTGTTTCTTATGTGGCTGTTGTCCTATAAAAAGAAGAATGTGCAGATAAAAATTGTGGTGAAGGGATTGATCGTAGAACTGATCGTGGCATTCATCCTTGTGAAGATACCGGCGGGTCGGGCGGTTCTTTCCGCCATGTCGGACGGGGTGACAAAGGTGTTGTCTTACGCAAATGATGGGATTGCCTTTGTGTTCGGCAGCCTGAGCGATCCCACCGCGCCCACCGGGTCTATCGTGGCGATCCAGACCTTTGCGGTGATCATCTTTGTATCCGTGCTGTTTAATGTTCTTTATTACCTGGGAATTTTAAGTGTTGTCATCAAGTATGTGGGGAAGCTGGTAGGTAAGATCATGGGAACTTCCCAGGTGGAAACCTTTGTTGCTGTGGCGAATATGTTTTTGGGACAGTCGGACAGCCCGATCCTGATCAGCAAATATTTAAACCGGATGACGGACAGTGAGATCATGGTCGTGCTGGTATCCGGCATGGGAAGTATGTCTGCCAATGTGCTGGGAGGCTATATGGGACTGGGCATTCCCATGGAATATCTCCTTGTAGCCAGTGTTATGGTTCCTTTTGGAAGCATCCTGATCTCCAAGATCTTATTGCCGCAGACCGATGAGGTGACAGAGATCAGCGATATTCAGATTGACTGCAAAGGCGACAATGCCAATGTTCTGTCTGCTTTGACAGAGGGCGGCGCAACCGGCCTTCAGGTGGCCGTATCCATTGCAGCCACCATCATGGTGATGATTTCTGCAGTTGCGATGATCAATGGATTTCTGGGTATCTTCGGCCTTTCTCTTCAGCAGATCCTGGGAACGCTGTTTGCACCCCTTGGCGTTATGCTGGGTATGGAAGGCGAGTATATTTCCGAAGCGGGAAAGCTGCTGGGAAGCAAGCTGATCCTGAATGAATTTGTGGCATTTGCCGATCTGGGAGCGATCATAAAGAGTCTGGATTACCGCACCGGTCTGGTGATGACGGTAGCGTTAAGCGGATTTGCCAATCTGGGAAGTATGGGAATCTGCGTTTCCGCAATCGGTGCGTTGTGTCCGGAAAAACGGTCGGTGCTCGCAAGACTTGCGCCAAGGGCAATGCTGGGAGGCTTCGGGGTCAGTGTGCTGAGTGCCATGATGGTAGGCATCATTACGCTGTTTTGATGAGGGGGCGGGGAAATGAAGAAGGTGAAGTATCCCTACAGCAAAGAATTGACAGAGCCTGCCGGGAGCATCGACTGCCGCAGAAACCGCCCATGGGTTGCCTTGAGAGAAAAAAGAAGTATTTTGCGGGCAAAAGAGGAGGTAAGACAATATGTGCCTCCCCAGGGAATCCGGATGGAGAAGACGGTATATCGTTCCTGTGATCGGGCGGAGATCACCTGTTATATTTTAGGGCAGGAAAAAAGGACGGATCAGAAAGCCCCCTGTATGATCTACTACCACGGCGGCGGTTTTATGATGCCGCTGCAGGGGATGATGCTTCACAATGCAGCGTATTATGCCATGCATACCGGATGCCGTGTGTTTCTGCCAGAATATCGCTATGTGCCGGAGGCAGAATGCCGAACGATGATCGAGGACTGTTTTTCCCTGGTGAAGCATATCAGGGAGCACCCAGAGGATTATGGGATCGATCCTGAAAAACTGATCCTCTACGGGGACAGCGCAGGGGCGGCTCTGGCGGCGGGAGTGACGCATCTGATGCGGGACCGCGCACTGCCAAAAGCTGCAGGCCAGATGCTGATCTATCCGGTTACGGACTGCTGCAGTGATCGTCATGCCTCTATGGAAGCATATCGATATGCCGTCTGGCCAAAGGCATCGAATGATTATATGTGGAAGCTGTACTTAAAAGGTGCGGATGCAGGGACGAAGAAACTTGCGGCACCTCTGAATATGAAAGATTTCACCGGGCTGCCCCTGGCCTATGTGGAACCACAGGAGATCGATATCCTGCGCGATGAAGGCATTGCCTACGCAGAGAAGCTGAAGGAGCAGGGAAGCCTTATGGAATGCAACGTGGTGAAGGGCTCTTATCATGGTTTCGATTTTGATCATGGAAGTCCGCTTGTCCGGCGGATTTTAGAGCACAGATGTGAGATCATTCAAAGGATTTTGATGGAAAAGGAGATGGAGAGGGTTGAAGAAATATAAGCGTATTTTTGTGGTGGTCATGGATTCCCTTGGTGTGGGGGAACTTCCGGATGCAAAAGATTATGGAGATTCTGGAACCAATACCCTTGGACATATCGCACAGACGGTTGGAGGATTACACATTCCCAACCTGCAGGGATTGGGTCTGGCGAACCTGTGTCCGCTGGAAGGGGTTTCTCCTGTAAGCAGACCGAAAGGCTATTTTACCCGGCTTAAGGAAGCGAGCACCGGAAAAGATACCATGACCGGGCACTGGGAGATGATGGGGCTTCATATTACAAAGCCTTTTAAGACTTTTACGGAGAACGGTTTTCCCCAGGAGCTTCTGGATGAGCTTTCTGCCAGAACCGGACGGGTGATCATCGGCAACAAAAGTGCCAGCGGGACCGAGATTCTGGAAGAACTGGCAGAAGAGGAAATTGCAACCGGACATATGATCGTCTATACTTCCGCAGATTCCGTTCTGCAGATCTGTGGCAACGAAGAGACCTTTGGCCTGGAAGAGCTGTATCGCTGCTGTGAGATTGCCAGAGAGATTACCATGAAGGACGAATGGAAGGTTGGACGTGTGATCGCAAGACCCTATGTGGGCAAAAAAAGAGGGGAATTCAAGAGGACCAGCAACCGGCATGACTATGCATTAAAGCCCTATGGGCAGACTGCACTGAACGCTCTGAAAAACGCAGGGCTGGATGTGATCTCTGTGGGTAAGATTTTTGACATCTTTGACGGGGAGGGCCTTACACAGTCCAATAAATCGAAAAGTTCCGTACACGGTATGGAGCAGACGATTGAGATCGCGAAAAGAGATTTTACAGGGCTTTGCTATGTCAATCTGGTGGATTTTGACGCTCTTTGGGGCCATCGGAGGGATCCTTACGGCTATGCACAGGAAATTGAGCGGTTTGATGTGAAATTGGGAGAACTTCTGAAACTTCTCCAGGAAGAGGATCTACTGATCATCACAGCCGATCATGGAAATGATCCGACACATACAGGAACGGATCACACCCGTGAACATGTGCCGTTTCTTGCCTATTCTCCGGCAATGAAGGGATACGGGAAACTGGAGGAAGAGGAAACCTTTGCCGTGATCGGAGCGACCATTGCAGATAATTTTGAGGTTTCCATGCCAGAAGGGACCATCGGATCTTCTGTTCTGGAAAGGTTGTGTTAAGTTTTAACAGGAAAGGCAGGTGAAAAAATGAGTGCAGCAATGGCCATTGAAATGGTTGGTTATCTGGGGTCTGTCCTGGTTGTAGTATCCATGCTGATGACATCTGTACGCAGGCTGAGAATTGTCAATGCAGTGGGAGCAGGCATTTTTACCATCTATGCATTGCTTATCCAGTCTTATCCAACCGCATTTATGAATTTTTGCCTGGTAGTGATCGATGTGTATCATTTGATGCGCATGAAGAAAGATAAACAGTAGTAACAGTGAACAGGAGGAAACTATGGATCATGTAAAAGAAATGGCAAAGGCAATGCGGATCGATATCATCGAAGAAGTAGCTGCAGCCGGTTCCGGGCATCCAGGCGGCTCTCTCTCCGCAACAGACATTCTGGCAACCCTTTATTTTGACAAAATGAATATTGATCCGCAAAATCCCAGATGGGAGGACAGGGATCGGCTTATCCTGTCAAAAGGACATGTTGCCCCGGCGCTTTACGCAGCCTTGGCTGAAAGAGGATATTTTTCTAAGGAAGCACTGAAAACCTTAAGAAAAAGCAATTCTTTTCTCCAGGGTCACCCGGACATGAAAGGAACACCGGGGGTCGATATGTCCTCCGGTTCTCTTGGCCAGGGATTGTCCGCTGCCAACGGAATGGCGTTGGCGGGAAGATTGGACCACAAGGATTATTATGTCTATGTGATTCTTGGAGATGGCGAGATCCAGGAAGGGCAGATCTGGGAGGCAGCCATGTCATCCGCTCATTATCAATTGGATCATGTGATCGCCTTTCTGGATTTCAACGGGCTTCAGATTGACGGGAAGAATGAGGAAGTGATGAATGTGAAGCCTGTGGATGAGAAATTCCGTTCCTTTGGCTGGGATGTTCAGGTGATCGATGGGCATGACTGTCATGGGATCTCTGTGGCAGTGGATCTGGCAAAGCAGAAAAAAGGGAAGCCGAGCATGATCATCTGCAAAACGGTAAAAGGAAAAGGGGTTTCTTTTATGGAAGGCCAAGCCGGATGGCATGGAACTGCGCCCAATGCAGAACAGACCGAGCAGGCTCTGCGGGAGTTAAGAGCCATTTAGTAAAACTTGGAGGTGTATTGTGAATAAAGCGACCCGTGAAGCGTATGGTGACGCGCTGATGGAATTGATCGATAAAAATAAAGATGTAGTGGTATTGGATGCGGATCTGTCCCATGCCACAAAAACACTGGGATTTAGCCAGAAATGTCCGGAGCGTTTTTTTAATATGGGGATTGCCGAGGCAGATATGATCGGTACGGCAGCAGGGCTTGCTGCTTGTGGAAAGATCCCATTTGCCAGCACCTTTGCAGTCTTTGCCACAGGACGTGCTTTTGATCAGATCCGCAATACCGTGTGCTACGCAAAGCTGAATGTTAAGATTGTGGGGACACATGCAGGCATAACTGTTGGGCCGGACGGAGGTACCCATGAAGCCATTGAGGATATAGCCCTGATGCGTTCTCTTCCCAATATGACCGTGATCGTCCCTTCGGATGATGTGGAGGCGAGGAAAGCCGTGCTGGCGGCGGCTGAATATGTGGGACCAGTATACTTAAGAATGGCCCGGGGCGCTTCTCCCACCTATCATAAAGAAGATTATCAATTTGAACTGGGAAAAGGCGAACTGGTCCGGGACGGGGATGACATTACCATTGTGGCAACCGGTCTCATGGTTCCCCTAGCCCTGGAAGCAGCAGAACGGTTGGAAAAAGAGGGAACCAGCGTGCAGGTGGTAAATATCCATACCATTAAGCCGCTGGATGAAGAGCGGATCGTGAAATGTGCGAAAAAGACAGGGAAGATCATTACTCTTGAAGAAGCGAATGTTTATGGGGGACTTGGCGCTGCGGTATGTGAGATATTGGCAGATCAATATCCTGTTCCGGTAAAACGGATTGGAGTTCAGGATAAATTTGGAAAATCCGGTTCTTCTGAGGAACTGCTTCGAGAGTATGGGCTTACGGCAGAGCATGTGGTTTCCGTTGCAAAAGAAATGATGACGAATCAGATATCCGTGTAGAAGGGAGAATAATCATGAAGTTTTTTATTGATACAGCCAATGTAGAAGATATTAAGAAGGCATATGAGATGGGGATCATCTGTGGTGTGACCACCAATCCGTCTTTGATCGCAAAAGAAGGACGTGATTTTGTTCAGGTTATGAAGGAAATTGCGGAAATGGTAGACGGACCTGTCAGTGGGGAAGTAAAGGCGACTACCACCGAAGCAAAAGGGATGATCGAAGAGGGTCGCCGGATTGCACAGATCCATAAAAATATGGTTGTAAAAATCCCCATGACGGTCGAAGGTTTGAAGGCATGCAAGGTGTTAAGTGCAGAAGGGATCCGCGCCAATGTAACCCTGGTATTCAGTGTAAATCAGGCATTGCTTGCGGCCAGGGCAGGAGCTGCCTATGTGTCTCCTTTCCTTGGAAGGCTTGATGATATCAATGTGAGAGGAACGGATCTGATCCGGGAAATCGCAGCAGTATTTAAAACTGCAGGAATCAAAACGGAGATCATTGCGGCCAGCATACGCAATCCCCTTCATGTGACCGACTGTGCTCTTGCAGGTGCCCATATTGCCACAGTGCCCTTTAAGGTTCTGGAACAGATGACAGAACATCCTCTTACAACAGCAGGAATTGAAAAGTTCCAGGCAGATTATAGAGCAGTCTTTGGTGAATAAAAATGCAGATGGAGGCTAAATGAAAATTGGTATTGGAAATGATCATTCGGCATTGGAATTGAAAGCGGAAATTGTGGGATTACTTCAGAAAAAAGGTTATGAGGTAATCGATTATGGGACAAATTCCGCAGTAAGTTGTGATTACCCGACATATGGAAAGGCCGTTGGGGAGGCAGTGGCTTCTGGAGAGATCACCCAGGGTATTTTAATTTGTGGTACAGGGCTGGGGATCTCTTTGGCAGCGAATAAAGTAAAAGGAGTGAGGGCAGCCGTTTGCAGCGAGCCATATACGGCGAAAATGGCAAGGGCGCATAATGACTGTAATATTCTGGCATTCGGAGCAAGAGTGGTGGGAGCAGAAATGGCAAAAATGATCGTAGAAACATGGCTGAATACGAAATTTGAAGGCGGGCGTCACCAAAAAAGGGTTGATATGATCATGGAGGGAGAGCAATGAAAGCAGAAAAATTAAAAATGCCAATTGCGCAGATGACTACATAAAATTATGAGATGTCATACTGTATTACAATTGATATGACAGTCCAAACCAGGGGGCGAAGTGATTCATAGGAGTTACTTCGCCCCCTGAAAATTTTTCTCAAAAAGAGAATTTTGGAAAACCTAGGGACTGTGAAAGGCCATTTACAAAAATCTACCTCGCGGCAACCGAATTTGTAAACGCTGTTTCAGAATTCCCCAAAACGATTGCGGAAAGCTTTCAAATCTGGTTTAATACTTCCATGCAAAACAGGTTAAACAGGATTTGGAGGTAACAAGATGAGAGAGAAAAAAGAAAAGTCCTTACAGTGCGAGATCTATGATTGGCTGGCGTCTATGAAATGCGCACGCATTAAAAAGAAATGCGGAATCATCAGCTTCACCAATGAAATCTATGAGGCACTGGTCGTATTTCACAAGGACAGTCTGATGGAGCTGTCCATTGAGGACAAAAAGACAGGCGAGACTCCCTTCTATCTTCATTTTGAAGCCAGGGATGCCAAAACCGCTCATGATCATATTCAGGCATTTTCGCCTTTTTTTGCAACAGACTGCCAGTAAAGGAACGTCTGGACATCAACGCAGTGAAGAACAGACAGCCTATGAAGCTTCTGGTAAGCTGTACTTCCGGCCTTACATCCGCTTATTTCGCTTACACCATGAAAAATGCTTTGGATAAGGTTGGCGTTGAGGCCACCATAGATGCGGTCAGCTTTACAGAGATCGATCAGGTGCAAAGTGAGTATGATTATATTCTGCTGGCCCCGCAGATCGCTTACAAGCTGCCGGAATACAAGAAGAAGTATGGAAACAGAGTTATGGAGGTAGACAGCAGAGATTTCGCCAGCTACGATGTCAACAGGGTTATGAACCGCATTATCCGGCTTGGCCATCTGACAATCTTCCGAAGCGCTTACAAATAAGGCGGCACCATAGTTTTTTAGACGGCGTTTACATATTTCTTTTTATCGGACGGAGATATGTAAACGCCGTTACTATTACACTGTCAAGACAGAGATGACAGACAAGCCCGGAAAACTGAAACGCCCGGCTGAAACAAGACAGCTGAAAAATCTCTTGCCACCTGTAAAGAAATACCGTATAATTATTCCCATGGAATCAGGCAAAAATTCTAAAAATCAGCCACTTGGCTGCGGTGCGCAATATAGTCAAAGAATAAGGAAAAAAACATGAGAAAATTAGCATTAAGTGATGAGATACTTTTATCTGTCCAGCAGCCTGCCCGCTACATTGGCGGCGAGGTGAACATGGTGGTCAAGGATCCGTCCTGGGTGGACATCCGATTCTGTATGTCTTTCCCCGACGTATACGAAATCGGCATGTCCCACCTGGGCATCCAGATCCTCTACGACATGTTCAACCGCCGGGAGGACACCTACTGCGAGCGGGTCTACTCGCCGTGGACGGATCTTGACAAGATCTTGAGGGAGCAGAACATCCCGCTTTTTGCCCTGGAGTCTCAGGACCCTGTGAAGGATTTTGATTTTCTGGGGATCACTCTGCAGTATGAGATGTGCTACACCAACATCCTGCAGATTCTGGATTTAAGCCAGATCCCCCTCCACAGCCGTGACCGGACAGAGGAGCATCCCATCGTCATCGGCGGCGGCCCCTGCGCCTACAATCCGGAGCCTCTGGCAGAGTTTTTCGATCTCTTCTATATCGGGGAGGGGGAGACGGTCTACAATCAGCTCCTTGACGCCTATGTGGATAACAAAAAGCAGGGCAGAAGCCGCCGCGATTTTCTGGAACTGGCAGCTGAGATTCCCGGCATTTATGTCCCCTGCTTTTATGATGTAACCTATAAAAACGACGGTACCATAGCAGGTTTTAAACCCAATAATCCCCATGCTGGTGAAAAGGTTACAAAGGAATTGGTGGTGGATATGGATCAGGCACCCTATATCGAGAAACCTCTGGTGCCTTTCCTGAAGGTTACCCAGGACAGGGTTGTTCTGGAGATTCAGAGAGGCTGCATCCGAGGATGCCGGTTCTGTCAGGCAGGCAACGTCTACCGGCCCCTGCGGGAACATGGGCTGGATTATCTCAAGCATTATGCCAGACAGCTTTTGGAGACCACGGGACATGAGGAGATCTCCTTAAGCTCCCTAAGCTCCAGCGATTATACCCAGCTTCCCCAGCTTGTAAATTTCCTGATTGACCAATGCAGCTCAAGAGGGATCAACATCTCCCTCCCATCCCTTAGGATCGACGCCTTTTCTCTGGATGTCATGAGCAAGGTCCAGGATGTGAAAAAGAGCAGCCTTACCTTTGCGCCGGAAGCCGGGTCTCAGAGATTGAGAGATGTGATCAACAAGGGGCTTACGGAGGAAGTGATTCTCCAGGGCGCCATGGAGGCCTTCAAGGGAGGGTGGAACCGGGTAAAGCTGTACTTTATGCTGGGGCTTCCCACGGAACAGCGGGAAGACATGGAGGGGATCGCCCTCCTGTCGGAGAAGATCGCCGAAGTCTACTATGACACGGTTCCAAAGGAACAGCGCCACGGAAAAGTGCAGATCGTAGCCAGCTCGTCCTTTTTTGTGCCCAAACCCTTTACCCCCTTCCAGTGGGCAAAGATGTGCACCAAAGAAGAGTTCCTTGAAAGGGCTTACATTGTGAAAAATAAATTTCGGGAAATGAAAAATTTCAAGAGTCTCAAGTATAACTGGCATGAGGCGGACGTGACGGTCTTGGAGGGGGTTCTGGCCAGAGGAGACCGGAGAGTCGGCACTGTGGTGGAAGCTGCCTACAAAAACGGAGCGCTCTTTGACTCCTGGTCTGAATATTTTGACAACAGCTTGTGGGAAAAGGCCTTTGAGGACTGCGGTGTTGACCCTGATTTCTACACGGTCCGCGAGAGGAGTCTTGAGGAGATCTTCCCCTGGGACTTTATCGACGCCGGGGTCTCCAAGGAATTTCTGAAAAGAGAGTGGCAGAAGGCTCTCGCGGAACAGGTGACGCCCAACTGCCGCCAGCGCTGTTCGGGATGCGGGGCCAGAGGATTTGGAGGAGGGGTCTGCTATGAAGATCAGGATTAAGTTTTTAAAGCAGGGATCCACAAAGTTTATCGGCCATCTGGATATGATGCGGTATTTTCAAAAAGCCATGCGCCGGGCCCAGGTGGATATCCGCTACAGCGAGGGTTTCAGCCCCCACCAGATCATGTCTTTCGCCGCCCCCTTAGGCGTGGGGATTACCAGCAACGGGGAATATTTTGACATTGAAGTGCTGTCCACGGACAGCTCCAAAGCCATGGTGGACAGGCTTAATAACGTTATGGTGGAAGAGATCCGCGTCCTCAGTTACCGGAAGCTGGAGGATTCCGGCAAATCCGCCATGTCCCTTGTGTGCGCTGCCGACTACACTCTGAAATTCCGGGAAAATAATCGTCCTGTTGACCTGGACGGGTTTTTCCGGGAGCTGGAGGATTTCTACGGCCAGGAACAGATTCGGATCACGAAGCAGACCAAGAAAGGACAAAAGGAGATGGACTTAAAGCCTCTCATCTACCGGCTGGAGAGGAGGGGGGAGGAGATCTTCATGCAGGTGTCTACAGGCAGCACAGACAACATTAAGCCGGAACTGGTGATGGAGACCTTTTACCAGAGCAGACAGCAGAATTTTCCGGAATTTGCCTTCCGGATACAGCGGGAAGAGGTCTATGGACGGGACAGCAGAGGGCTGCTGATCCCTCTTGAGGAATTTGGTGAAGACATTGAATAAGATCATTATAACAAAACAAGACGGAAGGATCCTTACAGCCGTCTGCAGTCAGGGTCAGATAACCCAGCTGAATCTGGAAGATGAGGAATCCGGAATCCTTCTGGGAAATATCTATATCGGCAAAGTAAAGAATGTGACAAAAAACATTGATGCCGCTTTTATTGACTTAGGCGGCGGGCAGATGGCCTACTACAGCCTGGCGGAAAACCAAAAACATCTTTTCGCCTCCGCCCCCGGCGCTTCCGACTCGAGAACCTGCCTGCGTCCCGGCGATGAGATCGTGGTTCAGGTGAGCAAGGAAGCCATAAAGACCAAGGACCCTGTGGTCACCGGCTGCATCAGCTTTACAGGCCGCTACTGTGTGATTACTGCCGGCAAATGCCACATCGGTTTTTCCTCCAAGATCACCGACGGGATGTGGAAAGCCGGCCTGCGCAGGACTCTGGAAGAGGAGAAGGAGTCAGACTTTGGAATCATCATCCGCACCAACGCGAAGAATGCCTCTGAAGCCGAGATCTTAAAAGAACTGGAAGAGCTGAAAATCCAGTACCACCGGCTTCTGTCGGAAGCTCCCCACAGAACCTGCGGCACCTGCCTCTACAAAGCGGTACCGCCTTTTATCGCCAGCTTACGGGATACTTATCAGGATTTTATGGAGGAGATTGTCACGGATGACGAGGACATTTTCCGCCAGATTCGGGAATATCTGGAAAAATATCAGCCTGAGGATGTAAAGCGGTTGAGGCTTTACCAGGATCCCCTCCTCCCATTGGCAAAGCTCTATTCTCTGGAGAAAGCCGTCGCTGAGGCTCTTCAGAAAAAGGTCTGGCTGAAATCCGGCGGCTATCTGGTCATAGAACACACGGAGGCCATGACGGTTATTGATGTGAACAGCGGAAAATATACGGGAAAAAAGAATTTGAGGGATACGATTCGAAGAATCAACCTGGAGGCGGCCCAGGAAATCGCCTTCCAAATGCACCTGCGGAACCTCTCCGGCATGATCATCGTGGATTTTATTGACATGGCACAGGAGGAGGATCAGGAGGAGCTGATGGCCGCGCTGACAGACTGGTGCCGGAAAGACCCTGTAAAAACTACGGTAGTTGACATGACACAGCTGGGGCTTGTGGAGATTACAAGGAAAAAAATAAGGAAACCTTTCAGAGAACAGGTGGGAAAAGGAGAACAGAAAAAATGAAGATTATTATTGTAGGCTGCGGCAAAGTGGGCGTAACTCTGGCGGAACAGCTCAATAACGAGGGACATGATATCACGCTGATCGATCAGGATTCGTCTGTGCTGGAAAGCGTGACCAACAGCATTGATGTCCTGGGGGTGGCCGGAAACGGAGCCGTCTATGCCGTACAGATGGAAGCCGGCATCAAAGATGCAGACCTGCTCATCGCCACCACCAATTCCGATGAGCTCAACATGCTCTGCTGTCTCATCGCCAAGAAGGCAGGCAACTGCCACACCATCGCCAGGATCCGGAATCCTGAGTACGCTACAGAAATCAATTTTATCCGGGAGGAGATGAACCTTTCTCTTGCCATCAATCCGGAACTTGCGGCAGCCAGAGAGATCTCCCGACTGCTTAAATTCCCTTCAGCCATCAAGATCGATACCTTTGCCAAGGGCCGCGTGGAGATCATGAAATTCCAGATCCCGGAAAACTCCGTTCTCCACAATCTGAAGGTGTGGGAGGTTCCGTCCAAATTAAAGTGCAGCGTGCTGATCTGTGCCGTGGAGCGAGGCTCCGATGTGGTGATCCCCAACGGCAATTTTCAGCTGCAGACAGGGGACAAGGTTTCCTTTGTGGCGCCTCCGGCTGAATCCATGCGGTTTTTCAGGGGCGCCGGCATTGAAAACAACAGTGTAAAAAGCGCCATGCTTATAGGCGGAGGCAGAATTACATATTATCTGGCCTACATGCTTCGGGACTCTCCCATCAAGATCAAGATCATAGAGCGGGATTTGGAACATTGCCGGAGGCTGAGCGAGGATCTCCCCGGTGTCATCGTTATTAACGGCGACGGCTCCGACCAGCAGCTCCTTCTGGAAGAGGGTCTCCACGAGACAGAGGCCTTTGCCGCCCTCACAGGCTTTGACGAGGAGAACATCATGCTCTCCCTCTATGCCAGGAGCAAGTCAAAGGCCAAGCTGATCACCAAAGTCAACCGCACTGCTTTTGAGAGCGTGATCAACGACATGAACCTTGGAAGCGTAATCTACCCCAAGCTGATCACCGCCGACACCATCCTGCAGTATGTCCGTGCCATGCAGAATTCTGTGGGAAGCAATGTGGAAACTCTTTATAAGATCGTAGCTGACAAGGCGGAAGCCCTGGAATTCCGGGTAGGAGCCGACACTCCTGTAGTGGGAATCCCGTTAGAGAAACTGTCTTTAAAACCCAACCTGCTGGTGGCCTGCATCAACCGCAACGGCAAGATCATCACTCCCCGGGGCAAACACACTCTGGAGCCAGGCGACACCGTAATCATCGTAACTACCGCCACAGGCCTCAACGACTTAAAGGATATATTAAAGTAGGAAAGAGAAAACCATGAATATCAAAATCATCTTCTATTTTTTAGGCTGGGTACTGAATATCGAGGCCCTTTTGATGCTGCTTCCCTGCGCTGTGTCGCTGATTTACGGGGACGGACAGCTCTATGCGTTTCTCATTGTTATGGCCGTCTGCGCTGTGATCGGCTGGCTGACCACCCACAAGCGGCCTGAAAACACCGTATTTTTTGCCAAAGAAGGTTTTGTGGCTGTAGCCCTGATCTGGATTGTGCTCAGCTTTTTCGGGGCCCTGCCGTTTTGTATCAGCAGTGAAATCCCGTCCATGGTGGATGCCATGTTCGAGACCATCTCCGGCTTTACCACCACCGGAGCCAGCATTTTAAATAATGTGGAAGGGCTTTCTCCCTCCATGCTCATGTGGCGCAGCTTTACTCACTGGGTAGGCGGTATGGGAGTGCTTGTGTTCATTCTGGCTATCCTTCCCCTGGCCGGCGGCGGATATGCCATGCACATCATGAGGGCCGAGAGCCCCGGTCCGTCTGTAGGCAAGCTTGCCCCCAAAGTAAAGGATACTGCCAAGATCCTGTACATGATCTATTTAGGGATGACACTGGCGGAAATGATCTTTCTGCTCCTGGGAGGAATGCCGCTTTTTGATTCCTTAGCCACCAGCTTCGGTACTGCCGGTACCGGCGGTTTCGGAATCAAGAACAACAGCATCGCTTTCTACGACACCTATTACCTTCAGGGTGTGGTCACTGTGTTCATGATCCTGTTCGGCGTCAATTTCAACGTGTACTATCTGCTGCTGATGAGGCGCTTCAAGGATGCTTTCTCCTGTGAGGAGGCGCGGACTTATCTGGCCATCATCCTGTGCTCCGTGCTGCTGATCACCTTCAATATCCGGGGCGCCTTCGGGAGCCTTTTTGCCGCCTTCCATCACGCCGCTTTCCAGGTTGGATCCATCATCACCACCACCGGATTTTCCACAGTGGACTTTGACACCTGGCCGCAGCTCTCCAAGACCATCCTGGTTGGCCTGATGTTCGTGGGCGCCTGCGCCGGAAGCACCGGCGGCGGCATGAAGGTATCCCGCATTCTGATCTGGCTCAAATCCGTAAAGAGCGAGCTTTCCGCCCTGATCCATCCCAGGAGCGTCAAGGTGCTGAAACTGGAGAATAAAGCCCTGGACTCCGGGGTCATGCGCTCTGTAAACAACTATTTTATTGCTTACTTTTTTATTTTTGCCGCCTCCGTTCTGATTGTCAGCCTGGATAACTTTGATTTTACCACCACCTTCACGGCAGTGGCTGCCACCTTTAACAACATCGGCCCCGGTCTGGCAGGAGTCGGCCCTATGTGCAACTTCTCCCAGCTGTCCGTATTGTCCAAGCTGGTGCTTATGTTTGACATGCTGGCCGGAAGGCTGGAGATCTTCCCCATGCTGATTTTGTTCTCTCCGTCCACCTGGAGAAAGGGCTGGTAATCTAATTTTTTACAAAATTGTTAAAAGTGTTGCTTTTTTGTTTTTAAAGTATTAAAATGGTCGAAAGGATCAAAGTTCGGTCCTACTAATAATACAGGGGTGAGGAATTATGTTTAGCTCTACTAACAAAAAGAGAAGCGACACCATCAATACAAGCATGATAAATACAATTATAGGAGACAACGCAAAGATAGAAGGGGTGATCTCTACCATAGATTCCACCAGGGTAGACGGCAGCCTGGAAGGCAAGATTTTATCAGAAAGTTCTGTCATTGTCGGAGAAAGCGGAACAGTGAAAGGGGATATTCTGGCAGTGGAGATCTTAGTTGCCGGAACCGTTCACGGCAATCTCACCGCAAAAGAGAAGATTGAGCTTACCAGTACAGGAAAGGTTTTGGGGGACATGGTCACCAAAACCCTTGTGATCGATGAAGGCGCGTCCTTTAAAGGCAGCTGCACCATGGAAGTGATGGAAGAGAAGGCCGCCAATCCGGCTGCCTCGGCTGTTAAAGAAGCGGCGGCGACTCACACAAAAGGCGGGTCAGATAAAAAATCTGATAAAGAGTCTGAAAAAGGAGCATAATCTGATTGATGAAGTGGAAAAAATTTAAGAGAGAACGCATTTCTTTAAATTATACAGTGATGCTGCTCCCCCACTCTCAGAAAAAGCCCATACATTTCAAGACTCCCGTGTGGACATTCGGCCTGATCTTTTTAGGGATTCTGGCTCTGTCCGGAACCTGCCTGTTTTTTGCGGGTTCCCGTCATCAGCTGAAGGAGGTTCAGTGGGAAAAAGAACAGTTAGAGCAGGAGTGGGTCATGCTGGCCGTGGAAAAGCAGATGGCTGACGAGGAGAACGAGAGTCTCCGCCAGGCCAGGGAACAGCAGGAGAAGGAGCTTAAAGAGCTGGAGGAGCGCACCCGGGATACGATCCGGGAACTGGAAGAGCTGGTGGAGAGGGAGAGCCAGATCCGTCAGGAGCTTGGGCTGGATCCCTCCGACTCTGAGGATCATGCTGAAGACGGAGAAAGTGCTGGCAGCGAAGAAGCGGACAGCGTTCGGACCGCGGAGACACAGGCGCCTCTGGGCGCGGTTTCCTCCATCAGCCGCACAGAGCGGACCATAAGCTTTCTGGCCATCCAGACAGAACTGAGCAGTCTTCAGAACAGCCTGTCCCAGATGTCCGGTCAATATGAAGGCTACCTGAATACCATTGAAGAGAAGAAGGAAGCCGAGGCAGCGGAGACCGCCAGGAGGGAAGCTGTCCGCAGGACCGTGGTGACCAGCGCCCTCCAGTTTGTGGGCAATCCTTATGTGTACGGCGGCAACGACCCTCACACCGGCGCGGACTGCTCCGGTTTTACCAGATATATCCTGAGCCACTATGCAGGCGTCTATCTCAACCGTACAGCGGCCTCCCAGTCCTCTCAGGGAAGAGCTGTCTCAGTGGATGAGGCCAGGCCGGGGGATCTGGTGTTCTACAGCAGCGGCAGCCGTGTGAACCATGTGGCCATCTATATCGGCGACGGGAGAGTGGTCCATGCGTCCAATGAGCGGACAGGCATCACCACATCCAATATGTACTACCGGACTCCCACAAAGATCGTCAATGTTCTGGGAGACTGATTCAGACCGATTTATTTGGAAAATTTTCGGTTGACAACCTGCCAAAGAGATGGTAATATATCAAGGTATGCCGCACAACGAGGTTGATAAGTCCAAGGGACACCACAGTTGGCGAGTAATGATAATAGGAGGTGCCATTATGTACGCGATTATTGCAACAGGCGGTAAGCAGTACAAAGTCGCAGAAGGCGATATCATTAAGGTTGAGAAGCTTGGTGTTGAAGCCGGCGAGACAGTTACTTTTGATCAGGTACTGGCAGTGAGCAACGGCGAGTTATCCATCGGATGCCCCACCGTAGAGGGAGCAACCGTCACAGCTACCGTTGTCAAAGAAGGCAAGAGCAAAAAAGTGATCGTATACAAGTATAAGAGAAAGACCGGATACCACAAGAAGAACGGTCACAGACAGCTCTTTACTCAGGTTAAGATCGACAAGATCAACGCGTAATCATGATCCATGTAAATGTTTTGACAGATTCCGAACATCAATATGTGGGTGTTGAGTTGATGGGACATGCCGGTTTTGCAGATTCGCCCGCAGAGGGACAGAACCTTGTGTGCGCCGCAGTTTCCGCCTTAGTTCTCAACATGGCTAATTCTGTAGAGCATTTTACAGATGACCTTTTTGAGGCTAGTCAAGATGAGGAAGCAGGCGGGTTTTCCTACCGCTTTACATCAGCGGTCAGTTCCGAGTCAAAACTTCTTATGAATTCTTTGGTGTTCGGTCTTTTGAACATTGAAGAGGAGTATGGAGAGCCATATATAAAAATCTGTTTGAAGGAGGTGTAAGTGATGTTTAAGATGAACCTTCAGTTATTCGCTCATAAAAAGGGAGTTGGTTCCACCAAGAACGGCAGGGATTCCGAATCCAAGAGACTGGGAGCCAAGAGGGCTGACGGACAGTTCGTTCTGGCCGGCAACATTCTCTACAGACAGCGGGGTACTAAGATCCATCCAGGTATCAACGTGGGCCGCGGCGGCGATGATACGTTGTATGCCAGAGTTGATGGCATTGTGCGATTCGAGAGAAAGGGCAGAGACAAAAAGCAGGTTTCTGTATATCCCAGAACAATCAATGAGTAATTTGGGTGGCTTCATACTTACGATGTATGAAGCCATTTTTCAATATGATTTTATCTTTCAGAAAGGTACGGTGAATCATGTTTGCAGATCGTGCAAAGATATTCATAAAGTCCGGAAAAGGCGGTGACGGCCATGTCAGCTTCCGGAGAGAGCTGTATGTCCCAAACGGCGGTCCTGACGGCGGCGACGGCGGCAAAGGGGGCGACATTATATTTGAAGTGGATGACGGTCTGAACACCCTGGTGGATTTCAGGCAAAATAAAAAATATATTGCCACACCAGGGCAGCCGGGAGGCAAGAAGCGATGCCACGGGGCCAACGGCAAGGACTTAGTGATCAAGGTTCCCGAGGGCACTGTTATCAAGGACTTTGAGACAGGCAAGGTGATTGCCGATATGTCCGGAGAATGCCGCAGAGAGGTAATCCTGAAAGGCGGCAGGGGCGGACTGGGCAACATGCACTATGCCACCTCCACCATGCAGGCTCCCAAGTACGCCCAGCCCGGCCAGGACAGCCAGGAACTGTGGGTCACTCTGGAGCTGAAGGTGATCGCCGACGTGGGTCTTGTAGGATTTCCCAACGTAGGCAAATCCACTCTATTGTCCAGAGTCAGCAACGCCAGGCCCAGGATTGCCAACTATCATTTTACCACTTTGGATCCTCATCTGGGGGTGGTGGATTTGGATGAGGGGGCAGGATTTGTCATGGCGGATATTCCGGGACTAATCGAGGGCGCCTCCCAGGGAGTCGGTCTGGGACATGATTTTCTCCGTCATATTGAGCGCACTAAGGTGCTCATCCATGTGGTGGATGCCGCCTCCACAGAAGGACGGGATCCTGTAGAAGATATCCGAACCATCAATGGGGAACTAACTGCTTACAATCCTGACCTTCAGCGCCGCCCTCAGGTAATCGCCGCCAACAAGATCGATGCCATCTATGGATGTGGTGAGGACCCGGTGGAGAGAATCCGCCAGGCTTTTGAGCCTGACGGGATCTCCGTATATCCCATCAGCGCGGTGAGCGGAAAAGGAGTGAAGGAGCTTCTCTACGGCGTCTATGAGCTTCTCAAAGGCCTGGATACCAAACCTGTCATATTTGAAAAAGAATTTGATACGAACCAGCTCCGGGCCGGAGTTAACCTTCCATATACCGTTGAACGCAACAAAGACGGCGAATATGTTGTAGAGGGTCCCAGGATTGAAAAGATGCTTGGCTACACCAATTTGGAATCAGAAAAAGGATTTGTATTTTTCCAAAATTTCCTGAGGGATTCCGGTGTGCTGGAAGAACTCGAAAAGGCCGGTATTGAGGAGGGCGACACTGTCCGCATGTACGGCCTGGCCTTTGACTATTATAAATAAAGGGGTATTTTATGACTACAAAACAGAGAGCCTATCTAAAAGGTCTTGCCATGACCATGGATCCTGTCCTTCAGATCGGCAAATCCAGCCTCACTCCTGAGGTGACCGCTGCTGTGGACGAGGCTTTAGAGGCCAGAGAGCTGATCAAGATCAGCGTGCTGAAAAACTGCATGGATGACGGCCGGGAACTGGCCCAGATCCTGTCTGAGCGCACCCACTCTCAGGTGGTGCAGGTAATCGGCAAAAAGATCGTGCTTTACAGACAGGCAAAAGACGAAAAAAAGAGAAAAATCGTACTTCCTTAAAGGAGTTTCCCACTATGGCAAAAATTGGAATAATGGGGGGAACCTTTGACCCTGTCCATGACGGCCATCTGTTGCTGGGAAGGCAGGCCTATACGGAATACTGCCTGGATTCTGTCTGGTTCATGCCTTCCGGACAGCCGCCTCATAAGAGAGATCACCACGTAACCGATGGAAATCACCGCTGCGCTATGGTAAAACTAGCCATAAAAGATGAGCCCGGCTTTGAATTTTCCGATTTTGAGTTTCGCAGGAACGGGAATACTTACACGGCTCAGACCATGGCTCTGTTGAAGGAAGCATTTCCCCAGCACAATTTTTTCTATATCATCGGCGCTGACTCCCTCTATGAGATCGAGAGCTGGTATCATCCGGAACAGGTAATGTCCAGCGTGCCTTTTCTGGTGGCCGAAAGGGAGTATGAAAAAAATCACAGGCCGTTGAAGGATCAGATTACGCGCCTCAGCAATCTCTACGGCGCCAGGATCAGTCTGCTGCACTGTAAGGAAATGGACATCTCATCTGCCCAGATCAGACAGGCGGTAAAAAAGGGCACATCGATCCGAAATCTGGTCCCCCACGCAGTGGGAGAGTACATTGCTGCCCATAGTCTCTATGGGGCAGACACATCTGAGTGACCGGGAGGCAAAAACTATGAACTCTCAGATTCAAAAGCTGAGAAAAAAGCTGAAATCAAAACTGAATGAAACACGCTATGAACATTCACTGAGTGTATCATTTACCTGCGTGTGCCTTGCCATGCGGTATGAATATCCGCTGGATAAAGCAGAACTGGCCGGTCTGATGCACGACTGCGCCAAATGCTACAGCGATTCTGAAATCCTGAAATATTGCCAGAAGCACAAGCTCCTTGTCTCTGAGGGAGAGTTGAAAGCGCCTGCCGTGCTCCACGCCAAATACGGTGCCTGGCTTGCCAGAAAACGCTATGGCATTGAAGATGAAGAGATCCTGGCAGCTATCGCCTGCCACACTACAGGAAAACCGGATATGGGGGTTTTGGACAAGATCCTGTATATCGCCGACTATATTGAGGCCCGCAGAGACAAGGCAGGCAATCTGACAGCCATGAGAAAGCTGGCCTTCGAAGACCTGGATGAAGCCCTCTATCAAATTATGAAAGGGACTCTGGACTATCTGGCCAAAAAAGGCAGCCGGATAGACCCAATGACCGCTGAAGCTTTCGCTTACTATGACAATGCCAAAAAAGGCACGGCTTCCGACGATCTGGCAGGAGGCGCGCCGCTGCCTTAAAAAAGGAGAATATGATATGTCACAATCTTTAGAAATGGTTAAAATGGCCAAAAAGGCCCTGGAAGACAAAAAGGCCCAGAATATCAAGATTATTGACATCCGGGATGTAACTGTGATCGCCGATTACTTTCTCATCGCGGATGGTTCTAACCCTAACCAGGTGCAGGCTATGGTAGACAATGTGGAGGAAGTTCTGGGCAAAGCCGGCTATGAGTGCCGTCAGATCGAGGGATACGGCGCCGGAGGATGGATCCTTATGGATTACGGCGACATCATCGTGCATGCATTTTCCAGGGAAGACCGTCTGTTCTATGACCTGGAACGGATCTGGAGAGACGGAAAGCTTCTGGAAGAGAATGATTTAGTTTGACCACGGCTGAACCGGCCTGAGAAGGTCTGCCAAAGATATGACCTTCTCAGGCCAGTTTATATATATGTAATATTCTGCCGCAGCAGTGACAAATCCGCCCAGGCACACCATGAGAAAGCTGCCGACCGATTTCCGGGGATGGCGGGCAGACTGTTATCTTGACGAAATAGTTGACATAAAATAATTATGTCAACTATTTTCCCGATTTATCACATCATACGCACCAGTCCAACTACCACACCCAGTATCTTTACTTCATCTACAATGATTGGATCCAATTCATCGTTCTCCGGCTGGAGACGGTAACGCCCCCGTTCCCTGAAGAAGCGCTTTACCGTAGCGGAATCCCCCACAAGAGCCACCACGATCTCCCCGTTCCGGGCATATTCCTGCTGCTTGACAATGATCTGGTCTCCGTTAAGAATGCCTGCATTGATCATGCTCTCGCCCTTGACTCTGAGCATAAAAGTCTGTTGATTGGGCAAAAGCTCTACTGGAATAGGGAAATAGTTCTCAATGTTCTCTTCAGCCAGGATAGGCTGTCCGGCAGCTACGGTACCGATCATAGGCACATTGACCAGCTCACGTCTGGTAAGATTAAAACAATCATCCATGATCTCAATCGTCCGGGGCTTTGTGGGATCCCGCCGAATGTAGCCGTTGCGCTCCAAAGCTTCCAGATGAGAGTGGACTGATGAGGTGGACTTTAACCCCACAGCCTCGCAAATCTCCCTGACAGAAGGCGGATAGCCCTTCCTTAAAATACATGTCTTTATATATTCCAGTATCTGCTGCTGTTTCGGTGTTATCTTTCCCTGTGCCATATATTGACCTCCCAAATAGAACATATATTCTCAACTATTAATATAGTACCATAGATTGACGAAAAATGCAAACCTTTGTTCGAAAAAAAAGCAAAATGTATTGACAAACGTCTGTTCGAATATTATAATAGAAACACATCAAGGAACAAATGTTCGCTTTCATTCTACAGCAGCGGAGGGTACTATGAAAAAGTCGATTATTCTTTTATGGTTTACCATGGTCACAGGATGTATGCTTCTTTTCATGTTCTTTGTGAATGTCATGGCCAAAGAACCTCAGACTCCCAGGATGGTATCCTATTATACCTGCATCCGGATAGAACCGGGAGATACCATCTGGAGCATCGCTGAAACTTACAGCCAAAGAACAGACCTCTCTGTAGAAGACTATGTGCTGAGGTTAAAGCAGATGAACCACATGGGGGAGGACACCATCCATGCAGGGCATTATCTGACTGTCATGTATCAGCTCCCTGAAACAGAAGAGGAAGCGGAAGAGGAGTCCTCCCAATGAACGAACAGACCACAGCCCCGCGGTCTACTGCTGGTGCTGGTGGTTCTCTCGAAGCTGAACCTTGTCTCTGGCGCTTCTTCTCCTGGAATCCTGCATGGCCGCATAGTGCTTTCTTGTGGTATTGACATCGGAATGCCCCAAAACATCCGCCACCAGATAGATATCACCTGTTTCCTGATACAGGGTAGTTCCGTAGGTACTTCTCAGTTTGTGGGGTGTAATCCTCTTCAGGGGAGTCACCAGCTTTGCGTACTTTTTTACCAGGTTTTCCACGCTTCTCACTGACATACGCTTCATCTGAAGAGACAAGAAGAGGGCATTGTCATGTCCTTCCACAGGCACCATGGCCCTGCGCTCTTCGAGATAATCTTTCAGAGCGTACTCCACCTCCATGCCAAAATAGATGGTGACTTCTTTACCGCCTTTCCGATGGATACGGATCCCCCCGTTGTTAAAGTCAATATCATCAAGATCCAGCCCTACACACTCCGACACTCGTATCCCAGTACCTAGAAGGAGAGTAAGGAGGGCCAGATCCCGAACTTTTGTTTTCTCATGAAACTGTTTCTGTTTCTCTGTGAGAGATTCCCCATTCTCGACTTCATCAAGGAGTTTGGCCACTTCGTCAATGTCCAGACGAATGATCTCTTTTTCGTGAAGCTTTGGGAGCTGAACCAGGGCAGCTGGATTGTTTTTTATCATCTCCCGGTGATAGTAATAGTTGTAAAAGCTTTTCAGAGAAGAGAGCTTTCTCATAATTCCCCGCTCTTTGTTCACAACCTCCTGGTTCCTGTCATTAAACCGGTATTTCAGGTACTCCATATATTCTTCCAGGTCTGTGACAAGAAGCTCATCAAGATAGGAGAGGGTGATGTCTTTTATATCCATCTTAGCAATAACAGGATTTTCCCTGTGTAGAAAATCAAAAAATATCTTGAGATCGTAGGCATAGGCGATCCGTGTCCGAGAAGAGGTCTGTGGTTCAATCCCCCGAAAAAATTCAGCGCAGAAGGGCGGAAGTTCCTTAATCATGCTTCGCAGCTTCTGGATATTCTCCCTGTCTACCTGTTCGTGATACGGTAATTGCTTCATATGTAAATCCTCCATTTTTTGATAAATGTGTTAATCCGTCTTAAGTTCTGACACGGCGAAGCTCACCGATAATCACCCATGAGCCTCTGGCCATCCTGGAAGATTGCCATCCAAAACGGCGCGAAACATACGTTCCCTTACTCCGGGATTATCCCTCTCCAGCGTTTTAGTTAAATTTTTAACATATTCTCGCTTTGTATAACCGTCCACGGGACACGGATTTTTACATACCGGAACCTGGTATTTGTTACAGAAACCTATAATATCAGCCTCATCCACATAAATTAATGGCCGGATCAATGTCAGGCCCGTTCTATCCAGATATGTTTTAGGCGAGAAAGAATAAAAACGCCCTTCGTAGATCAGGGACAACAGCATGGTTTCTACGGTATCATTTTTGTGATGCCCATAAGCCACTTTGTTGCAGCCCAGATCAAGGGCTGCCTGATTTAATGCGCCTTTTCTCAATTTCGCGCACAGAGAACACGGGGCAGATTCCTTTCGGATATCAAACAGGATCTTTCCAATATCTGTAGAAACCACGGTATAGGGAACATCAAGCTGCTCGCAGAGCAATCTGACTGGTGTAAGATCAAAATTTTCGAAGCCAAGGTCCACCGTGACTCCATGGATTTTAAACGGCTTTGGATAAAAATTCATAAGATTTTTCAGCGCGTACAACAAGGTGAGGCTGTCCTTGCCGCCGGAGATACCCACAGCAATATGGTCATTAACATCAATTAACTCATAGGAATCCACAGCCTGGCGAGTCAGGCTGAGTAAACGTTGTAATTTCATATGATAGAATTCTCCTCCTATAAACTATTCGTTAAACTATTCTTTCGCGAATAGTTATCATAGCTCTTAGAGATCACTCCTAGGCTTGCGTCCAGGGACTTATTATATCAATTTTTCAGGAGGTTTGCAATGCATGTCATAAGCTCCAGGAGCTATACCAGATGGTCAATGAGCTTCAGGAGCGCCATCTGGATGAACTTGATCGGATCCGGTCAGGAAAATGAGAAAAGAGCGCTCCTGTAGCGGGGCGCTCTTATTCTTTTTTCGGTTTGCCCGGGTTTGATTTGTACTATTCTGGAACAACTAATAACTCTAATATGCGATTCTTCATCACTTGGCATCATACCAGCTCTCCCCCTCATGGGCCTCCACCTCCAGGGACACCGAAAGACTGGCCGCACCCTTCATCTTAGCCTCCAGAATCTCCATAACCTCATGGATCTCCGGCTTCCACGTCTCCACCAAAAGCTCGTCGTGAACCTGGAGCACGATTCGGGACTTCATTTCCCGCCTCCTAAGCTCCCTGTCCACCTGGATCATGGCAATCTTCATGATATCCGCCGCTGTTCCCTGGATAGGCGAATTCATGGCCACCCGCTCCCCGAAAGAACGCTGCATGAAATTCGACGATTTCAACTCTGGAATGGGTCTGCGCCGCCCGAACATAGTCACCACGTAGCCATTCTCTTTTCCCTCTTCCACCTGGGCATCCAAAAACGCCTTTACACCTGGATAGGTCTCAAAATATTTTTCAATATAAGCCACAGCCTCCTGGCGGCTGATACTCAAATCCTCGCTGAGGCCGAAAGCGCTGATACCGTAGACGATCCCGAAATTCACCGCTTTGGCGTTGCGCCTCTGCAGAGGCGTCACCTCCTCAAGAGGGATATGGAATACCTGGGAAGCCGTGATAGCGTGGATATCCTGGGCCTGGCGGTAAGCCTCGATAAGCCGCTCATCCCCGGACATATGGGCAAGAACCCTCAATTCAATCTGAGAGTAATCCGCATCCACGAACACGTAACCCTCCTCCGGCACAAAAATCTTGCGGATCTGTCTTCCCAGTTCCATGCGCACAGGAATATTTTGAAGATTCGGCTCTGTGCTGCTGATCCGCCCTGTGGCTGTAATCGTCTGATTAAAGGTACCGTGAATCCGCCCATCCTCCTGGATAAACCCATAAAGCCCTTCTGCGTAAGTAGAATTCAGTTTCGCAAGCTGCCGGTAATCCAGGATCTTCCTGACCACCGGATAGTCCTCTGCCAGTTTTTCCAGAACATCGGCTGCTGTGGAATACCCTGTCTTTGTCTTCTTGCCGTGAGGCAGTTTCATATGGTCAAATAGAACCTCCCCCAGCTGTTTGGGAGAATTGATGTTAAATGTCTCCCCGGCCAGTTCACAGATCTCTTTCTCCAGAGCCTCGATCTTCACCTTCAACTCATCGCCGTAGGATTTCAGCCGCTCTTTCTCCACCCGAATACCTGCCTTCTCCATGCGATAGAGGCTGTAAATCAGAGGCATCTCCACATCCACAAACAGCTGCCACATGCCCATCTCCCTCAGCTTTGCCTCCAAAACCTCAGCGGACTTCCAGGCAACGTACCCCATATAGCAGACATAATTGCCGGCCTTCTCATCTCCATCTGCCAAAAGCTGCCCGGCCATAGCCTTTTTGCCCAGCAGATCCTCCTTGGACAAAACGGTGAGTCCCAGATAGTCTCTGGCCAGGTCGTCATAATGGTAGGTGTCCTTCAGAGGGTTCAAAAGGTATCCTGCCACCCCCGCATCCATGATCCCGGGCTCCTCTTCGAGCTTCAAAAAAGGGAGCTGGGCTTTGAGATCCAGGGTAGCCGCCTTTTTTGTATTTGCGGCGATCTCCCGGATTTTTCCTGCCAGATAGTCTCCTGTCAGGAATCCCTGAACCCCTATGGCATAACAATCCTTCTCTCCAAAGCAGAGAGCCGTTCCCCTGACCTGTCCATTCTCGATCACCAGCTGGAACCCAACGCTGTCGGCCTCAAGAGCCTTTTTGAAAAGCTCCTCGGCCCAGCTAAAATCCGTAACCACCCAGAAATATTCTTCCACTCCCAGAGTCTTCATATCCCCTGCGTCAAACTTGGCCAGGAAGGACTTAAACTCCAGGCGTTTCATATACTCATAAGCCTCCGGCGTATACAGATTCCCGATCTCCATGTCCTCAAAGGAAAATTCAATGGGACAATCAATGCATATGGTGGCCAGCTCCTTGCTCATCTGGGCCATGTCATAGTGCTCCCCAAGAGCCTTCTGGGCCCTGGGCGGCTTGATCTCCGACAGATGGGCATAGGCATTCTCAATGCTTCCATAAGCAACGATCAGATTGGTGGCAGTTTTCTCCCCGATGGAGGGAACCCCCGGAATATTGTCGGACGGATCCCCCATAAGGGCCTTCACATCAATGAATTCCAGAGGAGTCACCTGATACTCTGCCTTCACGTCAGCAGGATAGTAATCCTTCACCACAGTAGTTCCCTTACTGGTTCTGGGAATCCGGATCTTGATGTGTTCATCTGCCAGTTGAAGAAGATCCCTGTCCCCGGACACAATGGAGACCTCCACCCCCGCCGCTGCGTTTTTTTTGGCCAGGGTTCCAAGAATATCATCCGCCTCATAACCGGCCAGAGTCATAATGGGAATCCCCATGGCTCCCAGAACCTCCTTCATGAGGGGAACCTGCTCTGCCAGCTCCTGAGGCATAGGCTTTCTGGTGCCCTTGTATCCCTCATACATCTTGTGCCGGAACGTGGGCTCGCTTAAGTCAAAGGCCACCGCCAGATGGTCCGCCTCTTCCTCCTCAAGAATCTTAAACATAATGTTCAAAAACCCGTAGATCCCGTTGGTGTGGAGCCCCTCGGAGTTGGTCAGCTCCGGCACTCCGTAAAAGGCCCTGTTTAAAATACTGTGTCCGTCAATCAATACCAGTTTATTTTTCATGATCTGTTCTCCTGCTCTCTGATTCTATCCCTGCCTCAAAAAATTCCTGTCTGCCACCAGATTCGGATCTGGAGCAGCAGCATAACCGTCACGCTCATGACAATCAGCGTATTGGCCGCGTACCGGAGTATGCTCAAAAAACGCATATTGTAAATATGCTGCCTGGAAGCCATGATATCCGCTTCCATGTCCCCTTTAATGTTGTAGCGGTCTGTGTCCGTATCCGCATCCAGCTGCCGGATGCCTGCCTCCACTGTATAATAAATCTCCAGCTCCTCCTGGCAGTTTTCGCATCCGTCGATATGCTCCAAAAACTCTTCCATGGTCTGCAGATCCATGTCATGGCGGATATAATCCATAACCAGACTCTCTGCCTCTTTACAGGTCACCCTTGATCCCTCCTTGGCCGCTCATTTTCTGAATCCTGTTTTCCTCTCCCCACAGACAAAGCTGATCCAAAACCTTCATCAGGGATTTTCCTCTATCTGACAGGGAATACTCCACCTTGGGCGGTATCTGGGGATATTCCTTCCGGACAATCAGCCTGTCCGACTCCAGCTCCTTTAAATTGTTGCTGAGAGTTTTATCCGTAATATTTCCCAAGTACCTCTTCATCTCATTAAACCTTACAGGCTCAAATTCCATGAGGCAATACAAAATCACCATCTTGTGCTTTCCGCTGATGAGAGACATGGCATAGCTAAAACCAGTGTCCTCAAAATTTGCGTTTTCTATGTACTCCTCCATGCATTTCCTTCGCATAATTCCTCCACACTTCCCTTTAGGAAAGTACCTGTCTTTTATAACAGTACTTGTTTAAACTCTGCTATCTGTTATAATCATAATAGAATCAAGAAAACAAGTCAATCACATTTAGGAGGAAGGTAAACGCGCAAGCGTTTCTTAAGATGCCTTCCGACGTACTGGCAGGTGACGCGAATGCGGCGCGTGCCGATACCTTAAGAAGGAGGATATTTACATGAAAAAGGAATTAGGCGTTAAGCCATATCTCTTCCCTATGCCCGTACTTATGATCGCGACCTACGGAGAAAATGACACGGTTGATGTGATGAATATGGCATGGGGCGGCATCTGCGCGGAAAACATGGTTTCCCTCAATATCGGAGAAGACCACAAAACATCTGAGAACATCAAAAAGCGGGGAGCGTTCACCTTGAGCATTGCGGACATTCCCCACATAGAAGCCGCTGATTTCTTCGGTATTGCCACTGGAAACAAAATGTCGGACAAATTTGAGCGCACCGGGCTCACAGCCGTAAAAAGCCAGAAGGTGGACGCCCCCATTGTGGAGGAGTTCCCCCTCACCCTGGAGTGCAAGGTAGTGGAAGACAAAATGGAAGTTTACGGCCACCATGTGATCGGTGAGATCGTGGGTATTCTTGCCGATGAATCCGTTCTTGACGAGAAGGGCAAGGTGGACCCCACAAAGCTCAACGCCTTTGTATTTGACCAGTTCCAGAGCGGCTACTACGCCATCGGTGAAAAGGTCGGCCAGGCCTGGAGCACCGGAGCTCCCCTGATGAAAAAATAATAAGTACCTTGTTTACAAAGGGGCTGCCTGGGATTCCTTATTTTCCAGCATCCCCTTTTTTCTCAGTCCTCATGCTTATACAGCCCATAGTAATCCGACTCCACATTTTCCATAACCTGGCCCATCCACTGTTTCGCGTCATCAAGGGCCCGATTGTAGATAATCGGCGCTAACTTCTCCTCAAACAATTCCAGCAATTGAATCTGTTCAATGATTCCGATTTCTTCCCCTCGCACATCCAGATAAAAAGCCCTGATCTCTTCCTTGATTTTCTCTTTCTGAGAATCTGAAAGCTTTATCTGGGGCAGGCTTGCCCGTTTCCTCATAAACAATCTCCTTCTTTGATCCCGCCGGATTCCTCCCCCTGTCTCGGTCTCCCGGCCATCTCATAGCCAGAACAGGCCAGGATCTCCAGAGCCCTCTCAAAATCTTTCTCCCTGGTGAGAATGTAATCCGTGTTGTAGGTGGATATGGCAAAGATTCCGACCTGGTGCTCCGCCAGCAGCGTGGTTATCCTGGAAAGAATGCCGATCAAGGAAAAATCCAAAACACCCTGGATCCGGAATGCCCTCCAGCCGTCGTCACGTTCCAGGGCATTCCGGGGAACAAGCTCCACGGGACAGACCAGGGAGCACTCTTCATCGGTTTTTCCCGTAAAGCAGAACTGCTCCTGGAGATTGATCTGAGAGTAATCTTCTACTTTACATATAGAAAATCTGCGGTCTAACTGTTTGATCTCCATGGGTCCTCCTTGTTCAGATGAAGCCTGTCCCGGATCTCCCAAAAGGCCCTGGGAGCCGCCTGTCCCGGTACATGGTCCCCGATGTGCTTTTCCAGCCAGGCCATGTTGTACCAGCGGCCGAATTTGTACCCGCACTGGTGAAATTCTCCCACCAGCCGATATCCCAGATGCCTGTGAAATTCCAGGCTGTTTCTGGTGAGATACTCATCCTCCTCTTTCCAGGGGCAGGCGACGCAGGCGTTCATATTTAAAATACCCTGTTCCTTTAGGGACGTCTCCAGGGCATCGTGGAGTCTCCTGCCCACCCCCATCCTCCTCTGGTCCCAGGCCGTGTAAATGGAGGTCTCCGCCGCCCATCCGTAGGCCGCCCGCTCGTGAAAGGCTCCTGCATAGGCGTAGCCTAAGACCTCGCCCTCCCTCTCCGCCACCAGATAGGGATATTTTTCCAGAGTCTTCTCCATCCGCATGGCGAACTCCTCCTTTGAGGGAATCTCATACTCAAAGGTTATCGCGGTCCTCTCCACATAAGGGCCGTAGATCTCCAGAAGCCTGCCCGCGTCCCCGGTGGTTCCGATCCGAATCTTTATGTCTTGTCTCTCCATGTCACTGTCCTCTCCTCTCTGTCTCCCGGCGCCGTGATCCCAGGTCAGCGCGGCGGCAAGTCCTCGGACCTGCCCAAACCGCCCTCCTCTCCGCAGAGTTCCCACACAATGGCCGCAAAGGTCTCGATGGCCTCCACCAGCACCTTCTCGTCAAAATCAAAGGCCGTGGTGTGCTGGGCCGAGGCCATGGGGGTCATGGAACGCATATAGACCGCCTTTCCCCCATGGCTCTGAACCCGGTTCATCATCAGGGAAATATCCTCGCTTCCCCAGTTCCGGGCATTTTTACAGCTGCTGACCCGCAGGTGGGGAAGATCCCGCTCCACGATCCCGGCGATCTGTTCCAGAAAATCCTCGTCGCTGCGCTGGGACTCGGCTCCCCCTTGAAGCGCCAGTTCGCAGGTACAGCCCCACATCCGGGCCGCCGCCTCGCAGATCCGCACAGCCTCCTGATCCATAAAGCGGTTAATTTCTGTAGTCTCCCCCCGAACCTCAAACTGAATCACTGCCTGGTTCGGCACCACATTCCGCCCGGTTCCCCCATGGATCGTGCCCACATTGACCCGGGAAATCCCGCCGCTGTGTCTGGGGATAGCCGTCAGATTCAAAACAGCGTTGCAGGCCGCGGCGATGGCATTTCTCCCATTCTCGGGAAATCCCCCCGCATGGGCCGCTTTCCCGTAAAAATAAGCATCATATTTGCTGGTGGCAAGGGAACCCCAGGTCCCCGGGGTCACATCCCCGTCGTCAGGTCCCCCTGTGGGAGCGATGTGGGTCCCCACAAAATAGTCCACATCATCCAGGTGGCCGTGGGCCACAATGGCCCTGGCCCCCTTGGCTCCCTCCTCGCCGGGCTGAAAAATCAGTTTTATGGTTCCGTGAAGATTTTCCTTAAGCTTCATGAGAACCTCCGCCACTCCCAGCCCTATGGCCCCGTGGCCGTCATGGCCGCAGGCGTGCATGGCGCCTTTGTTTACAGAAGAGAAACCCTCCCTGAAAGGCCGGTGGGACTCTGTCTCCTCCTCCTGGATCCCCAGAGCGTCTATGTCAAACCTCAGGGCCACCACCGGTCCCTGGCCGCGCCGAAGAATTCCCATGACCCCTGTAAATCCTTCTTTCATCTCCTCGGTCAGGTAGTCCGCCGGCGCCCCCTGCCCAAGAGCCTGGCGCCAGCGGGCTTCCAACTCTTCCTTCGAGGGAACTCCCATCCTGGCCTCCTCCAGGCACAGCGCCCTTCCCGTCACCACCTCATACCCCAGTTCTGTCAGCGCTTTATTAATAATGGCCGAGGTTCTCATCTCCAGCCAAGCCCTCTCCGGAAACCGGTGAAAATCCCGGCGCCTCTCCCTGCTCACCTGATCCAGAGCCTGGGCGTACTCCACAATCTTGCTGTTCATGCTTTTCCCTCTCTTTCTCTATTTAAAAAAGATGCAAAGCCCCTTGGACCTTTCCAAAGGACCTTGCATCTCTCATTCTCTCATCCCGCCTACACCACGCTCTTAAGTCCCAGAGTCTTCTCGATGACCAGCATAACGCCCAGAGTGATCACCATCAAAAGAGTGGCCAGTGCCGCGATGGTGGGATCAAAGTGGTACTCCACATAAGCCATCATCTCGATGGGCAGCATGGAGACTCCGGCGCTGGTGAGAAAGGCTGACAAGGACACGTTGTTGAAGGAATTGATGATGGCCATAATGCAGGCCGACACAATCCCGGACTTAATGTTTGGCAGCAGGATATGGAAGAAAGTATATACGTTTCCCGCCCCCAGGATCCTGGCCGCCTCCTCCATGGAGAAATCGAAGTTGGCAAGGCTGGAGGTCACCACTCTCATCACATAGGGAATGGACAAGATGGTGTGACCGATCAGAAGGCTGGGCATAGCCGGAAGCTTGAACCGGTTCACCACGTAGCGGAGCATGACAAATCCCAGGACAATGACCGGGATCAGCACCGGGGACAAGAACAGGCTCTTGATCAGTTCCTTGCCCTTAAACCTGTACCGATTCAGAGCATAGGCTGCCGGCAGTCCCAGAAGCAGTGCCACAAAGGTGCCGGCAAAAGCAATGATAATGCTGTTTTTCGCCGCGCTCCCGAAGCTCTTCACCTGCAAGATCTGCTGATACCACCGCAGGGTAAAACCCTCTCCCGGAAATTTCAGATAGGTGGTGTTGCTGAAGGATGCGGCCATAATCACCAGAAGAGGCCCGATCAGAAACACATATACCAGCAATGTAACAACAAACAGAGATTTGCTCTTTTTCATGGATAACTCCTTCCCGCCGAGTCCAGCCGCCCAACAGACGGCATGGGGCGCATGAAGATTTACTGTACAGAGAACAGCTCATTCCATCTGGCGGTCCAGTCGGCCTTGTTGGCATTGATGGCGGTCCAGTCAGGAATCAGCAGATTGTCAATCATTTCCTTGCCATAAGTAAAGTTTGCCGCCTGCTCAGGTGTCAGCTCCACATCGGTTCTCACCGGAGAATCCACTCCGTCCAAAGCCTCAGCCAGCTGTACTTCCTTGGAAATGTAGAAGTCAATAAATGCTTCGGCCAGTTCCTTGTTGGGGCTTCCCTTGATGATGTTCAGGGTGTTGAAACCGCTGTACACGCCTTCGGACGGGTCAACCCACACATAATCCTCAGAGGCAGACTTGGCGGCAGTGTAGGAATAGTCCAAAAGCACTGCCACGGAGATCTCTCCCTGGTTCAGCATGGTGATAGTGTCATTGGCGCTGGTGTAGGTCTTCATAATATTGGGCTTCAGTTCCTCAAACTTGGCAAAGATTGCGTCGTCGTCCAGTCCCGGTGTAAGGCCCGTCATCCTGGCTACAGAGTAGTACAGAAGGGGACCGGAGGTTGTGGTGATGTCAGGGATGGCAATGCTGTCTGCCAGCTCCGGATTCCACAGATCTTCCCAGGAAGTGATCTCAATGGGGCAGGTGGACTTATCGTACACGATGCCCAGTCTGTTAAATGTATAAGCCGGACCATACTCTGCTCCCAAAGGCGCCTTGGCGTTGTCGTAGATGGAATCCAAGTTGGTCAGCTTGCTGGAATCTATGGTCTCAATGAGGCCCGCGTCGATCATGTCCGCCACAAAGGCGTCGCCGATAATAACCACGTCATAGTTCTCCGGTGTCTCCTTAATCTTGGTGACACGCTCCGCGTTCTTCCCGCCTTCCACAATGAGCTCGCAGCCCGTCGCTTCCATGAAGGGGTCATACACATTCTTCTGGAGCAGCTCGGCATTAAAGGAAAATGTGGAAATTCTCAGCTGCTGTCCCTCAAAGGAAGGAAGTTCCGCCGCCGGCGCCTGGGTCTGAGCCGCCTGGGTGTCGCCCCCTGCCGCCGCTGTGGTCTCTGCCTTGGTCTCGGCAGGTGCCGCTGTGGTTGGGGCTGCCGTGGTGTTGTCAGCCTGGCCGGAAGAACCGCAGGCTGTCAGTGACATGGTCATGGCAGCTGCCATGACAACGCTTAACCATCTTTTTTTCATAATCGTGTTTCTCCTTTTCTACAGCAAAATAATTTTCCCCGGAGCCAGGGACAGTGTCACCCTGTCTCCTATCTTGTAAACACTTTCCTGGTCCGTGCTCACCTCGAACTCGCCGATGGCGGTGCGCACATTGTACTGGTTGCGCTTTCCAAGAAATGTACTTACCATAACTTCACCTGTGAGAGGGTTGGGCGCCTGGGTTCCCTGGGGAACAACGGCGATATCCTCCGGGCGGATACAGGCCTTGAGGCCCGTGCCCTCTCCCCTGCCCTCCACCGTAATCCGGCTGTCATCCGGCAGAAGATAGACACCCTCCCTGTCGGTCTTCCGGATATCCATAAAATTCTCAAAGCCTACAAAGCGGGCGATAAACTCGGTCTTGGGGTGGTTGTAGATCGCGGAGGGGCTGTCCATCTGCTCGATGACTCCGTGGTTCATGATCGCCACCTTGTCGGAGATGGCAAAGCACTCCTCCTGGTCATGGGTCACGTAGATGGCCGTAAATCCAAACTTCTGCTGAAGGCGGCGGATCTCCACCCTCATCTTCACCCGGAGCTTGGCATCCAGATTGCTCAAAGGCTCATCTAAAAGCAGCAGGTCCGGCTTGATCACCAGGGCCCTGGCCAAAGCCACCCTCTGCCTCTGGCCTCCGGACATCTCCTTGGGAAATCGGTTCTCAAAGCCATCCAGATCCACAGTGGCAAGCATCTCCATGACTTCTTTTTTCATCTGATCCTGGGGAACCTTCCTCATCTTCAGGCCAAAGGCCACATTGTCAAAGACCGTCATATGCGGAAACAGGGCATAGCTTTGGAACACGAAGCCAAAATTTCGTTTATTCAGAGGAACCTGGGTGTAGTCCTTGCCGTCAAAGATAAATTTCCCTGCCATGGGGGTGGAAAATCCCGCGATGAGCCGCAGTGTGGTCGTCTTTCCGCATCCGCTGGAACCCAGGAGGGAGACCAGTTCTCCTTTCTCCACCTGAAAATCCAGATCCTTTAAGATCACATTTTTGTCATATCCGGCAGTGATGTTCTGCAATTCCAAAAGCGCCATATCTTTCTCCTTTTTCCTTCCCTGTGTAGTTCGGCACTCACTGTGCCTGAAACCTGCCCCGGCCGTCTGGTTCCCATTCCGCAGCCGGATCGAGTCTATATCCCAGTCTATATGGTCGGGTTCAGTTTTCTGCTGACCCCGTTGATCACGCTGGACACTGCCACCGTGACCACGATCATCACCACCGCCACCACCGAAGCCTGGGTCCAGTCTCCTAAGGACATGGCCTGCTGGTAGATCATGGTGGCCAGCACCCTGGTGTCCGTTCCTCCCAGCAGCTGAGGGGTGGTGTAGGCTGTCAGGCACCCGGTAAATACCAGAACGCTCCCTGTCACCAGTCCCGGGATGCTTAAAGGAAGGACCACATGGCGGAAGGTGCCAAGCCTGGAAGCCCCCAGGCTTCCCGCCGCCAGGTTCAGATCCTCAGAGATATTGTCCATAATCCCGATGAGGGACAGGATCATCAGCGGGAGAAACAGCTGAATAAATCCCACCACCATGGAAAATTCATTGTACAGAAGGCTGATGGGCTTGGCGATGAGGCCCGACTTCACCAGAAGATCATTGACGATCCCCTTCTTTCCCAGGATCACCATCCAGCTGAAAGAGCGGATGACCGGGCTGGTGAACATGGGGAACACGGCAAGAGCCATAAGCACCCCTTTATTTTTCGAATACTTGGAAATATAGTAGGCCGTGGGGAAGCCAAGAACGGCGCACACGGCGGTGCTGGTGAGGCTTAAGCGGATGCTTCTCCAGAACACCTGCTTAAAATAGGTGCTCTCAAGCAATGTGAAATAATTGGCCATGGAAAAACCGCCGCCTTCATCGAGAAAGGTTTTAAACAGCAGAGAGAACAGGGGTATCAGCATGAAGAACGCCAGAAACAGGCATCCTGGCAGTATGAACAGCCAGTATATGTTGGTTTTCTTTTCAAGCAAGGGGAATCCCACCTTTCTTTTGTCGCTTTTATACTTCGCCCCGCAAGGCATGGCTGCCAGCCGGGACACAGCAGAAAGTCCAGACAGTTCTATGTAAGTCTGACAAAATTAACATATCATTCCTGTCAGAAAATGTCAATACCATATAAAAAGAAAAAACAATCCCCTGGTTTCGGCGATTGTTTTTCCCGGCAAATCACAGGAATTTTCGTATATCCGCAGTAAGCTTCTCCTCCAGATCAATGAGTTTTTTGGCCACATTTTTCGACTTTTGGTCTGCTGCCTTGTACTGGTTTAAATACATGTTCAGGCTTTTCACCCCCATGTCGCACCCGTCCGTCATCAGGCTGGCGATGGTGTGGTCCGACTCGTCCATGGCCAGCTTCATGTTCGTCTTCACCCAGGACATGCCCTTGGCCATGGGGTTCGGCTCTTTCCCCTGGTCATCATAGCCGGCCAGCAGCGCCTCGATCTCTGTCCTCAGCTTCTCGTGCCGGTCTTTGCACCGGATCAGAGACTCCTTAAACTCCTTATTGTTCACGTAATCAACCACTTTATCAATGGATGCCACTCCCATCTTGATTCCCGCGTCACATTCCCGCAAAAGCTTTACGGTATCCTGTTCCATCATGGCTTTCACTTCCTCCTTGTTTTGTATCGGCACGCGGCGCAAGCGCCACCTGCCAAGTCGTCGGAAGGCATCCTAAAAATGCTACGCATTTGCCTTCCTCCTGTCTGGTATCGGCACGCGGCGCAAGCGCCACCTGCCAAATCGTCGGAAGGCATCTTAAAAATGCTTCGCATTTGCCTTCCTCCTATGGTGACAGTATAAGCGGTTTGGGAGGAATTATACGCAGGCGGAAGACAGTCAAAGCCGACAAAAAATTCTGCTTGCAAAATATTGGAAAGTGTGTTAGAATAATCAGCGTTGTAGGAAATAATGCCGGCCTGTCGGAATGGCAGACGAGGTGGACTCAAAATCCATTGGTAGCGATACCGTGCGGGTTCAAGTCCCGCGGCCGGCACTCCTTGGCAGGGGCAGGAACCGTTGAGATACCGGATGCGTTCGGTGTTTGAACGGTTTTTTCTTTTGCCGCAGATGAGGCACATGGTTTCCCTTTTCAAGAGAAACCATGTGCCTCATAGAAATATCAGCTTAAATTGCCGGTCTGCTGCCCCCTGAGCGACTGCCTGACACCGAAATTCCTATTGTTTCACTTTAAGATTCGAAAGGTATTGATAATATCTTTCTGAATCTTGTAGGCATTATGGCTGATCTCGCTGTATGGGAAAGCATCAAAGCTGATCATCCATTTTTTCATGCCAGCCGGAACCACCGGGATGTACACCGTAATATTTAAAAATTCGCAGGAGCCTTCGCATAACAGATAGGAATGGTTTTCTGTCTGAAACGGCGCTGTAGTCCAGGACAGCTCATCCCCGCTTATTGCCAAAACCTCATTGAGCCTGCCGCTGTTTACGTAGGCCTGGATGGCTTCCAGGGAGCTGAAATCCTCCTCATCTTTGGCGGGTATCACCATAATCCGTCCATAATCCCGAAAGTAATTCGCGGACTGGGCAGGACGTTCGTCCCGTATGCTTACCTGGCCAAAGGTAGTCCAGACAACAACGGATGCCGCTGTATCCCCATCCTTTTTAAGGGAATAGACAAGAATGCCATCTTCTTTTGTCTGAGTATCAAACTTATATCCGTTTAGGTCAGAACCCCCCAAAACCTGTTGAAAATAGGGATTCAGTCCGCCGCCCTGGATGTAAAGATCAACTTGGTCTTCTGCGCCAATCAGCGCTGAATCCTGAAATGTCTCAAACTCATGAGTGGTTTTTGGCATCTCTGAATCATTGAAAAAGACTATGGGACAGAGCGAGTTGGCTCCGAAAAACCATGAATCCGGGTATTCGATGTAAAACAGGTCATTGTCTAAGTAGCGAAGAGGGTTCCCGTCTGGCCCTGTCTTATCTGGAAGAAAACCGATTCCGCAGTATTCGAAATTGACTGCCGGCGTTTGGCTGTCTGATTCCTCGGCATGGACAGGAAGGGCGGCAAGAGCGGATACGAGCAGGCAGCAGGCAAAAAATCCGGACAATTTTTTAATTTTCTTCATGAAAATATTCCTCCTTTGGTATCGGCACGCGCCGCTTCGCGGCACCTGCCGGGCCGTCGGAAGGCATCCAAAAATGCTTCGCATTTGCCTTCCTTTGACAGATACGTCTGTGTGGACAGCAT
Organism: uncultured Hungatella sp.; assembly: GCA_947066955.1. Lineage (GTDB taxonomy): Bacteria > Bacillota > Clostridia > Lachnospirales > Lachnospiraceae > UBA3402. Next base: position 3,390 of record CAMTAF010000007.1, on the reverse strand, counting down.
CGACAGTTCTAAATATATAAATAACTTTACCATACTTTAACAGCAAAATCAATGCTGGCGTCTGTCAATCAGCGCTGACAGTCTGTGTCTGTCGCCACGCCTCCCATGGTGTGATGGACCGTAGGAACGTTCTTGCAGGCATAATAGGGACCCTCAACCAGTTCTACATCTGCGCTGGCTACCTGAAATCATATTTTCATATGAAACCTGTCTTTCATTATATTCTCCCCTTACTGCTCCAAAGGCTTCCTGTAGTCATACACCTGGTCGAAGGTATCTGCCTCCTTCTGGAGCAGTTCGGCGTTGCCCACAGTAACCAGATGCTGATCTTCCAGCAATCTGCCCAGTGCCTTTGCCGCCACCTCTTTGTCCTCTGTAGTGGCGGTCTTAATCTCGGCCGCAAGCCTGCGCCATTCTTCCACGTCAAAGCCTGTCAGGTCATGATCCATGGCGCGCAGATACTTGCCCAGGCTGCCAAGGGGATTGGTCACATAGGAATAGGAGTATAAAATATAACCGTCCAGATCCTCTTGCGTCAGCTCCATAGCATTCAAAGCCTCTGCCTCCCCGTCAATGACAGCCACCGTATCGGCAACATTGGGATCACTGTAAGTGTAGGTGTAAATGTAGTTCAAATCCGCATAGTGTGCCATTGCGGCGCTGTAAGCCAGGCCCTGGAACCGGATTTTCGGCACAATATATCTGTCGTTCAGCGCCATGACAAAGGGAAAGAGGATGCCGGACCTGTCGCCGAGCCGGGACGTATCACTGGTGGAGAAGGTGTAATAATTGGAGCCCTCCACGATTACCCCTGTCCTTGCCGGGTATACCGGCAGTTCATAGTCCGCCTCCACTGTCCCTGAGGAGGGCAGTCCCCCAAACGTCTGCCTGGAAATGACCGAAATCCGCTCCAGTTCATCCTTAGGAGCCACATTCATCACCACCATACGGTCTTTGTGGAGAATCGCCTTTTGGACCGAATCCAGTTTTGCTGCGATCTCTTCCAAGGCGCCGGGGTCAGTATCCAACTGCTCCCGCAGGTTTCTGGCGAATTCATAGAACTTCTGGCCGTTTAAGCAGTACCAATATCGCTCGCTCCTGTCCACTCCCCCTGTGGCAATCACTCTCCCCAGCTCAAAAGGATCTCCCCTCGACCAATCCAAAGAAGGCAGATATTTGTCCAGAACACGGATCAATTCATCTCTGTCATCCAGCTTCAGTTCCCCCATAATTTCCAGCAGCAGAGAAAGACTTGTCTCGTAATCCTCTGCCATGCAGTTCCACTTTACACGGAACATAGGATATTGATTCTCCCCTGCTTCCGGATAACTTACATCTGTGCCAAAATTGTAAAGATATCGTGACATCAGGTTATCCTTCTGGGCCTTGGTGTAGTCTCCTGCGGTCAATTCCTCAAGCAAAATAGAATAGAGAGCGATATAGTGCAAATCCTCCTGGCGCACGGCACCGGAGTCGAAATAGACCTGGTGAAGACTGATCTGCTCCATGTCAGAAGCAGCGCCGTAATACACTGCTCCGTCGGCTTCTTCTTTTGTAAATTCCGCCTCGGGCTCCAGTTCCGGAAGGTGATCCACCGGAATGACGATATCGCTGTTGGACTGTTCCGAGGCGTTCCACTCATCAAACTCCAGGGTGTCCTTTACCATCTGCTCCAACTCCTCCGGCGTCATGGAGGCTTTCAGCTCATCTAAGTATGCCTCCTGTGCGGCCACGATCTCCTCCGCCAGGCCCGGCTGGGGAACCGTGGTGACCATGGCGCTGCGGGGAGCGTCTTTGAGCGAGGCCGCCAGCCCCCGAATCAAAATCTGCTGGGTATCCTGTTCTACAGATGAGAATGCGTCCTCTCTTTCCCTGAGAATATCCGTCTCGCCGGTCTGGACCCATTTCATGCAGATCAGAGGAAAGACGCTCTCAATGATAACATCGGACTCCTCCATCATGGTATAATCGCCAATGGCCTTGGTTTTCAGAACCGTTTCCACCAGTTCTCCGTCCAGCCCGTTTTCCGCAGCGTCCGCCAGCGTACTGTCCACCACGGCCTTGAATGCCGGGGCATCCTCCGGGTTGGCGGAGATCATTCCAAAACAAAACACCGGTTTTTCATTGCTCAGAATGACTTCGGCAAAAGCCTGGGCTGCCAGCCCGGCTGCCTTCAGATTTTCATGAAAGGCGGAGCTGTCGCTGTTAATCATTGCCGCCAACAGCTCATACTGCATAAGGGTTTCCCAATCCTCCCTTTCCAAGTCTATCCCATAGTAAATCCGGGAGGCATCTTCGGTGGAATCCCCTTCATAGGCAGGGGCATAGACCGTCTCCTCCACATAGCCGGGCTCGGTCACAGGGTCATCATAGATGCTTAAGTCAGTACCCCGTCTCTCTGCCTTGGAAAGGTACTCCTCATGGATAAATTCCAGGAAACGACGGTAGTCCAGATCTCCGTAGAGCAGCATCAGGGAGTTGTCAAAGCTGTAACTCCGCTCAAAGGTTTCCTCCATATGTTCAAAGGTCAGATCCCGGTAATTCATATGGGCGCGGCCGTTAAAATTCGCGGCATATTCTCCGGGATAGAGCGCCTGAAAAAGATTGCGCAGGGCCTCCATTCCTGTGTCGGTCATGTACCCTGTATCCTCGCTGAACACAGTGCCGCCCATTAAGATGGGATCATCCACATCATAGAGCATATATCGAAGGGCCTCCCTCTGGAAAATCCGCTCATCACGGAGCAGGTCCGGGCTGACCATGCAGCTCAGATAAGCATCCGCCATCAGAAGAAGCTGTTCCTCGCTCTGGCTGCTTACTGGATACATGGTAAAAGGAATATAGGTAAAAGCGTTGACATAGGTATTGTAGGTCTTTCCGGCCAGGTCAAAAAACAGATCCTTGCTGGGATACTTTTCGGAAGAAGCCACAATCGCGTGCTCAAAAATGTGGTTGGCGTCCGTCTCATCCACATAGGGCGTGCGGTAAGCGATGGAAAACGCCCGGTTGGTGTCATCATTTTTGATATAGCAGAGCTGCGCCCCGCTGTCCCCGTGGGTAAAATAGAGAATCTGGGCATTCAGCGGACCATATGGTTCCACCCCCTCCAGGGTGAAGCCGGAAAGCTCGTCCCCCACAGCGGGGAGGGCATCTGTCTGTGCATCCGCCTCCTCGCCCGGCCCGGCTGGTTCCGTCTGCGCAGGGCTGGTTTCAGTCTGCGAAGAACTGGTTTCCGCCTGACCGGAAGCGGTCTCCGACGCGAATGGGGCAGGGGCCCTGGTACAGCCCATAAACTGACAGATTGTCACCAGTGACAATAAGAGCGCTATCTCTTTTCTCATTCTTATAAACCGCCTTTCTGCGAAAGGCACCGATGGGGTTATGAAACCC
>CAMTAF010000006.1 GCA_947066955.1 uncultured Hungatella sp. | reverse complement strand
TGCGGGTTTCATAACCCCATCGGTGCCTTTCGCAGAAAGGCGGTTTATAAAGATGGGAAAGAAATTATGGCTGCTGCTCCTTCTGGCGACCATGGCGGCAGCAGGATGCAGCAGAGAAAAGGAACCTGAGACAAAGCCTGAGGGGATCTACAGGATCTATTACCTCAATTCTTCCATGACAAGGCTGGCGCCTCAGGAATATAATACGGAGACAAGGGATCAGGAGGGGCTGATTGAAGAGCTGATGAACCAGTTCCTCAATGTTCCCAATGATGTGGACAGTCAGGTGGCCCTGTCGGACAAGGTGGGGTATCTGGGCTACCGGCAGGAAGACCAGGTACTGTTCCTCTACTTTGACGCAGGGTACGGCAGCAGGGTGAATATGAGCGCCACCAGGGAGATTCTGTGCAGAGCGGCCCTGACCAAGACCATGACCCAGATTCAGGGGATCGATTATATCAGCATCTACGTGGCAGACCAGCCCCTGTTGGACTCCTACGGAAACCCGGTGGGGATGCTCTCTGATTCGGATTTTATCGAGGGCATCAGCGACATCAACTCCTACGAGAAGAGCCAGCTGAAGCTGTTTTTCGCCGATGAGACCGGAGGACGGCTGGTGGAGGAGAGCAGGGAGGTGGTTCACAGCATCAACACCTCCAGGGAGAGGCTGATTGTAGAGGAACTGATCAGAGGCCCTCAGACGGCAGGGCATTACAGGACTCTGCCGGAGGGGACCAAGCTGCTCAATGTGTCCCTCAATGAAAACATTTGTTATATTAATTTTGATTCTACCTTTTTAAACAACACACTGGAAGTCAACGAGTATATTCCGATCTATTCCATCGTCAACTCGCTGTCAGAGATCTCCAGTGTCAGCAAGGTCCAGATCACCATCAACGGCTCTCAGGATGTGATGTTTCGGGATGTGGTGTCATTGAACACGCAGTTTGAGAGGAATCTGGAGATTGGAGAAGAGTAAAACAGAATATGAAACGACCACTGGAATACTTAGCAGGGGGATTCGTACTTGGAGAGGTATTGGCTCTGCTGCCTGTGGTGTGGACAGTAGGGATCCTGGCCATTTTGACGGCTGGGGTCTGTTACCTGTGGAAGAAAGACGGCAGGAGCCTGATATGGTGGCTTCTGCCTGTTTTTTGCCTGTGGGGATTTTTGTGGGTCAGGATGGATTTTAAGTCCTGGGAGGAGTGCCGGCAGACCGCGGAGACGGTGAAAGGGGAGACTGTGGAGCTTTGGGGGACTGTTTGGGGAATTCAGGAACGAAAGAGCGGACAAGGACTGACTCTGGAATTAAAAGGCGTGGCCTTTGAGGCAGAGGGGAGGAGGGAGACCTTCGGGGCCGTGCTGGCATATGTGGATGAGCAGGATACAGAGCTGAAGATCGGCATGGAGCTTCGGCTGACAGGAGAGCTGGACCTCTTTGACAGAGCCCGCAATCCCGGCGAATTTGATTTTGAAAAATACTATCACGCCCTGGGGATTGAAGGCCGCTTCTACGGAAAAAGTCTGGAGATCTGTTCCAGGGACAGCCTGCCTTTCCCTGAGGCGATCCGCAGGATTCAAAACCATGCCGGGAGAGTTCTGGACTCCATATGCACGGAAAAGGACAGAGGGATCTTCCGGGCCATGGTGCTGGGGGAGAAATCCAGGCTCTCCGCCGACATAAGGGAGCTGTATCAGAAAAACGGCATCGCCCATCTGCTGGCTGTCAGCGGGCTTCATATCTCCATGATCGGTCTTGGGGCTTTCGGAATTTTCAGGAAAATCGGGTTGGGGCCAATGGGCAGCGGGTTCTTGGGAGGCGCCGTGACAATAGGCTACGGGGTGCTGGCAGGAGGTCCGGGGATCTCTGCCAGCGTGGTCCGGGCAGTGATCATGGCCCTGATGCAGATGACGGCAGTGTGTCTGGGAAGGACTTATGACCTGAGGACAGCTTTGGGGGTCAGCGGCCTGGCACTGCTGATTTTGTCTCCTACGCTGTTGTTCCAGGCCGGTTTTCAGCTGTCCTTTGGGGCAGTGCTGGCCCTGGGGCTGGCAGAGCCTGTTGTGGAAAAATGGACAGGGGCAGAGAGGGGCTATCACAAGACCCTGATGGCAGGGGCGGTGATCCAGCTGGCTACATGCCCCGTGATCCTGTATCATTATTTTGAATATCCTCCCTATGGGATCGTCTTGAATCTGGTGGTCATCCCCCTTATGTCCTATGTGCTGCTGTCCGGGCTTCTGGGCACAGCGGCAGGAAGCCTGTCCCTGGGACTGGGGACCGCGGCGGTGGGGACGGGGCATTATGTGCTGGAGTTTTACCAGTGGATCTGTGAGAAAGTTCAGTCCCTTCCCTGGTCGGCGATTGTGACAGGGAGGCCGAAAAACTGGCAGATGGGGATTTACGCCCTGGGCTGGGTGATTTTTCTGGCAGCGATGGGGATTTTCGCGGAGAAAGCGGACAAGGATGGAGCTGAGAAGGAAAGAGGCTCAGGACTGAAAAGAACAGGGGCGCTGGCCCTCTTTGCGGCGGGAAGTCTGGCTGTCCTCATGTTTCCGGTTCCCCGAAAAGGGCTGACAATGACCTTTCTGGACGTGGGGCAGGGGGACGGGATCTGCGTCTGCACAGAGGATCTGGTAATCCTGGTGGACGGGGGGAGCACGGACAGGAGAGAGCTGGGGAGCCAGGTGTTGGAACCGTTTTTAAAGAGCCAGGGCATAGGGCAGGTGGACTATGCCATTGTCAGCCACGGGGATCAGGACCACATATCAGGGATCCGCCAGCTTCTGGAGGAGGACAGAGGGATCAGGGTGAAAAACCTGGTGCTCCCCTGGCTCGGCAGGGACGGAACCCATGAGATCTACGGGGAACTGGAGCGGGAGGCCAGGAAGCACGGGGCAGCGGTGGCGTGGATGAAGAGGGGAGACCGTATTTGGCGGAACGGGCTGGAGATCTGCTGTCTGTACTCCGGGGAGGAGGAGCAGACAGGGACGGCGGGGGACAAAAACGACCATTCCCTTCTTCTTCATGTACAGTACGGCAGGGCAGGCATTTTGCTCACAGGGGACATGAGCGGGGAGGGAGAGCGAAAGTGGCTGGAATACGGTGAGAAACCCAAGGTTCAGGTGCTGAAAGTGGCTCACCACGGGTCTGCCTACTCCACGGAGGAGGAATTTCTCCAAAGAATCCAGCCTAAGGTGGCGGTGATCTCCTGCGGGGAAGGCAACCGATACGGCCACCCTGCGCCGGAGACAGTGAGACGACTGGAGGAAGCGGGAATTTTGCGGTATGTGACAGAGGAGAGCGGGGCGGTTATTGTGGAGACGGACGGGGAGAAGTTATGGGCAGAACCCTATATTTCAAAGGAAGGGTTCCCACAATGAGGCTGCGTTATATCTTTACAAGACCTGACCTTTCCTATATAATGATGTTGGGGTATATGACCTTTTGACCCTGGCATTATTATGCATCATTATATAGGAAGAATAAAAGAAGAATGGGATGCCATGACAGGCATGAGGGAGGAGTGGAGCGGGAGATGAACGCAGAAGGCGGATTTATCAAGTCAGGGATGAAGTACATCCTTGGAGGGGTGGCACTGATCGTGATCGTGGCAGTGCTCTCTGTCATACCCAGGAGGGATGCGCCCCGTGACGATACCTGGATGGTGGAGATCCAGGTGGTGGAGAAGGCGGTTTCCCAGATAGACGGGAAAGATGTCTACGTCATCCGCACAGAGGACCGGGATGGCAGGGAAGCGATCTATGAGATCAATAAAAAGGCGTTGAACGAACGTCTTGAGGTGGAAGGCGTGTACAACGAGATAAAAGAGGGAAAATACTACAAGTTCAAGATGGCGGACAGGAGCGAATACGACAGCCACTATCCTGTGATCTGCGGCGCTGTCAGCCTGATCGAGGGCTTCTCGGAGCAGTAACCCTCATGCGTCCCGGCAGCGGACATGTCACTGCACAGGAAAAAGTCCCCTTGACTCTACAACAGCTGCAGACATTATAGTAGGACACAGCAAGAGAGTTCCGTGTGGAAGAAAGGGGATTTTTTATGAAACAGCAGGATCTTACAGAGGGAAATCTGTTGTCCTCTCTGTGTGTATTTGCCATACCGTTTTTGCTGGCCAATATCCTTCAATCCCTGTATGGGGCTGTGGATCTGTTTGTTGTGGGGAAATACTGCGACGCCAGGAGCGTGGCAGCGGTGTCCACGGGCACCCAGGTTACCCAGATCGTCACCAGCCTGTCCTCGGGCCTGACCCTGGGGAGCACCATTGTGATCGGCAGATACATGGGGCAGAAGGATTATGAGACAGTGAAAAAGGCCATAGGGACCACGCTGACGGTGTTTTCCGCGTTTGCCCTGATCCTCACAGGGCTGATGCTGGTCTTTGAGGCGCCTCTCCTCAGGCTTCTCAACACACCAAAGGAGTCCTTTGAGTTGACAATGCTCTATGTGGCCATCTGCGCCTGGGGCAATTTTTTTATCTGCGGGTACAACTCCATCAGCGCCATCCTCCGGGGATACGGGGATTCCAGAAGGCCCATGGCGTTTGTCGCCGTTGCCTGTGGGCTGAATATTGTGCTGGACTTTGTGCTGGTGCGGTACGGGGATATGGGCGTGACGGGCACGGCCCTGGCCACAGTGGTCTCTCAGGGGGTGAGCATGGCCGCGGCGGTATGGTATTTAAGGAAAAATGAGTTTGTGTTTGACTTTCGTCTGTCGTCCTTTAAGGTACATAGAAAGCTTGCCGGGGAGCTGGCGAAGGTGGGAATACCCATCTCGTTCCAGGAATTGATGGTGAGGATTTCATTTTTGTATCTGATGACCGTCATGAACAGCTGCGGCGTCTTTGCCGCGTCGGTTGTGGGAATCGGAAGCAAATATGACGTGTTTGCCATGCTGACAGCTACATCCATGGCCAACGCTCTTGCCGCTGTCACGGCACAGAACATGGGGGGCGGGAAGCCGGAGAGGGCCAGAAGAGCCCTGTGGTACAGCATGAGCTTTGCGGTGGGGGTGTCGGTGCTGTTCTGGATCTGGGCCCAGACAAGCCCTGAGACCATGATCGGGGCCTTTACAAAGGACCAGGAGATCATTGCCGCGGGAGTGCCCTTTTTCCGGTCCTGCAGCTACGACTACATCATGGTGGCCATGGTGTTCTGCCTAAACGGGTATCTCAACGGCAGGGCAAAGACCCTGTGGACCATGGTGAGCTGCAGCGCGGGGGCCCTGGTTCTGAGAATCCCCATGGTGTATCTGTTTGGCAGATATTTTGCCGACGATCTGGGGATGCTGGGAAGGATCGCCCCCATTGTCTCCGGCATTATGGCCGCCTACACCCTTTTGTATGTTTTATATGAGGGGAGAAAACATGGAGGATCAGAGAAAGCAGCTGTTTAGGATCGGGGAGGTGTCCAGGCTTTTTCATATCAGCATCGGAACCCTGAGGCATTATGACAAAATGGGGCTTTTAAAGCCAGAATACACAGACCAGGAGACCGGATACCGCTACTACGGCATCCGGCAGTTTGAGTGCCTCAATACTATCCGGTATCTGCGGCTTTTGGACATGCCCTTAGAGGAGATCGGGGCTTTTTTGGACAGCAGGGACACGGACAAGATGTGGGAGATGCTCAGACGCCAGAAGCAGGAGGTGGAAAGGCGGCAGCAAGAACTTAAGCGGATAGAGAGGAGGATCGACAAACGGCTGGAACAGCTGGAGGATGCGCTCCACTCGGAGTTTGAGAAAATCCGCATGATACGGACATGTCCCAGGAGGCTGGCTCTGTTAAGGACCGAGGTGAAGCCGGAGACCTACCTGGATTTAGAGTACTCTATCCGCCGCCTGGAGGATGAAGAACCGGTGGCGTTTCTGGGAAAGGTGGGAGTGGGAATCTCAAAGGAGCGGCTGGAGGCAGGGCTCTTTGGCAGCTATGACATGGTGTTTGTGGTTTTGGAGGAGGATGAGCGCTTCTGCGGCGGGACGCTGGAGCTCTCCCAGGAGCTGTGCGCATCCCTGCGGTTTCAGGGAACCCACCGGCAGGCCGAAAAGTACTATGGGATGCTCATGGGATATGTCAGGGAGCAGGGCTATAAGGCAGCGGGATTTTCAAAAGAGATCACCATGATCGACCAGGGATTGACCTGTGACTGTTCAAAATTTGTGACAGAGATACAGATCCCTGTAGTGTGTGCAGGATAATTATGATAAAATTGTAACAGTTGGCAACTATGTTTTCGTACGGTCAGCGCAGCAAGTGCGCGGACCTATCTGAAATGTTAGAAAAAAATTTATTTATTTGGAAAGAAAATTCTTCTTGTATATATGGGGAAAAAGAGATATAGTATACAGGTAATCCGCACGGCATTACAGATCAGGAGGAGAAATACCCTGCGGGTATACCAAGATGTCCAGAAAGCGTGGACAAGAAGGAGGAAGTTATGAAAAAAAGAAATCTGGCGGCAGCGGCCATGATCCTTGCGTGCAGCCTGTCGCTGACAGCATGCTCCGGTTCAGGAGCCGGCGAGACAACTGCAGCCCAGACAACGGAGGCCCCGACAACTGCCCAGGAGACCACAACGGCGGCCGAGACTACCGCAGCCGAGACTACTGAGGCGGAGACTACCAAGGAGGAGACCACTGAGGCCGAGACGAAGGCGGCAGCAGAGGGCGGAGCTCAGCTGAGGATCGGCCAGGTAGAAGGGGCGGCTCACGGTGACAAGTGCTTTACCGTGGCCACAGCGGTTATTGACGGGGACGACACCATCGTGGCGGCTTTTGTCGATGAGTATCAGTTTTTGGACAGCGAGCAGATCGGTGTTCCCAACAGCGAGGCGTTTATAGCGGACGGCAGCGTGGCGGAGGGAAAAGTCCTTGCTTCCAAGAGAGTGAACAATGCATATTATTCCGAGAATATGAAAAAAGCGGGCTCCACAGTGGAGATTGCGGTGAATTTTGATCAGATCCAGAAGTTTGCGGTTGGAAAGACCAGCGCGGAGCTTATGGAGCTGGCAGGGAAGACGCCGGAGGAGGTGCTGGATGCGGTTTCCGGAGCTACCCTCGCGGATACAGCCGGATACCTGTCCGTGATCGCCCATGCGGCGGATGCGGCAAAGGAGACCCCGGCAGTGTCTTATGACGGCGACGTGACGGCCCTGTCCCTGAATGTGGTGGAGGCAGCCGCCCACGGCACAAAGTGTTTTACCATTGCAGCGGCTCTCACCGACGGGACTAATGTGGTGCTGTCCTACATTGATGAGTACCAGTTCCTGGACAGCGAGCAGATCGGCGTTCCCAACAGCGCTTCCTTCACAGAAGGAGGGAGCATCCTGGATGGCAAGGTTCTGGGTTCCAAGAGAGTCAACAATGAGTACTATTCCGAGAACATGAAAAAGGCGGGCTCCACAGTGGAGATCGCTGCCAACTTTGACGCGATCCAGGAGTTTGTCAACGGAAAGACCATCGACGAGCTTAAGGAGCTGACAGGAAAGACTGCTGAGGAAGTGATCGACGCGGTTTCCGGAGCGACTCTTGCCGATACCGCAGGCTATATCACAGCAATTCTGGCAGCGGCTGAGCTGTCTTAAGAGAGCGGCTGAAAGGAAAAGGACCATGGCAGGAAAGTCATGGCCCTTTTTTGCACACGGGTCCCGAGAAGAAGTCTGTCAGCAGAGCTGACCGGGGGCCCGGCGGGGCGAGTAGGGGGAAACATGGAGAAAACGAAATCTGTGGGGCAGATGATCTTTGCGGCAATCCAGTGCACGTGGGGAATCCCCCAGACCTTTCTTGGGTTTGTGCTGTTTTTGCGTTATATCCGGGCGCCCCATGAGTGGTACAGAGGCGTGGTGCGCACCAGATGGGATCTTGAGGGAGGAATCTCCCTGGGCCTGTTCATCTTTACTCCTGACGGGGAGGACGAGTGGTGCTGCAAGATGGCGGCCCACGAATACGGCCATACGCGGCAGTCCCTGCTGCTGGGGCCTCTGTATCTGGCGGCTATCGGCCTTCCGTCGCTCCTGTGGGAAAGGCTTGAGTGGTGCAGACGGCTGAGGAGGGAGAAAAATATCCCCTACTCCTGGTTTTACACGGAGAGGTGGGCGGACCGGCTGTCGTCTTCTATTTACATTTGAAAGTAAAATAGGTTGAGTAAACCAGGTGCGGGGAGAAACAATTATGGATATCTACAGACGCATAGGAATTGTGTGCCGGGGGATTCCCCGGGGCAGGGTGGCCACCTACGGCCAGATCGCCCTGCTGTGCGGGAAACCGAAGAATTCCAGGCAGGTGGGTTACTGCCTGCGGCAGGGGCTTGCAGGTAACGTGCCGGCCTACAAGGTGGTGAATTCCAGGGGAATCCTCAGCGGAGCCTCTTATTTTGAGACCTTTGACATGCAGAAAATCCTTTTGGAGGAAGAGGGAGTGAGAGTTCTGTGGACAAAGGAGGGGTGGAAAGTGGATTTAAAAATCTATGGCTGGAGGAACACAATGGAAGATGCCGTCTATCTGGCACAGCTTTTTGACCAGGCGGAGGAAGATGGATGAAAGTATTGAACCAGGATATAAAGGACAGGAAGTTTAAGCCAGTGTACCTGCTCTTCGGTGAGGAGGCATTTTTAAAAAAAAGCTACAAGAACCGGCTGAAGGAGGCCATGACGGGGGATGATACCATGAATTTTCACCAGTTTGAGGGCAGGGGGGTGGATCTCAAGGAGATCATCAGCCTGGCGGACACCATGCCTTTTTTCGGGGAGAGGCGCCTGATCCTCATAGAGGACAGCGGCCTGTTTAAGGGGTCCGGGGCAGAGGCTCTGGTGGAATACCTGCCTCAGATGCCAGACACCTCCTGTCTGCTGTTCGTTGAGTCCGAGGTGGATAAAAGGAGCCGGCTGTACAAGAAGGTGAAGGAGTCAGGGTACTGCGCGGAGCTTGACAGGCAGGATGTGAGGCAGCTGTCCTCCTGGGCAGGGGGGATCCTGGCAAAGGAGGGAAAAAAGATTACGGGGCGGACCATGGAGCTGTTTCTCAGCAAGACAGGGGATGATATGGAGAATATCCGCATGGAGCTGGAGAAGCTGATCAGCTACACCCTGGGGAGGGATGTGATCACGGACCAGGATGTGGAAGAGATCTGTACCAACCGGGTGACAAACAAGATTTTTGACATGGTGGCAGCCATCGTAAACGGGAAGACGCGGGCAGCCATGGATCTGTATGAGGATCTGCTGACCCTCAAGGAGCCGCCCATGAGGATCCTGTTTCTCATCGCCAGGCAGTTTAACCAGGTGCTGCAGGTGAAGGAGCTGATGGCTCAGGGCATGGACAGGGGCGTGGTGGCCTCCAGCTTAAAGCTGCAGCCCTTTGTGGTGGGAAAGCTGATGCCTCAGGCCAGGTCATTTACCAGAGAACAGATCTTGTCCTGCGTGGATCTGTGCGTGGACTGCGAGGAGGCGGTAAAGACCGGAAGGCTGGGGGAGCGGCTGGCAGTGGAACTCCTGATCACAAAACAATACAGGACATGAATCCGGCAGGTGAGGAGTTTCCCCTGCCGGGCCGTGTGCGTAAAAAAGACCTCCAAAACCGTCACACCTACGGCTTAGGGGGTCTCATAAAATCATATAGATAAAAAACAGATTACGCCATCCCGCTTACAGCCTTGCTGAGACGGGCCACTTTTCTGGAAGCGTTATTCTTGTGGTATACGCCTTTTGTGCAGGCTTTGTCGATCTCAGAAGTTGCGCTTACTAAGCATGCCTGTGCAGCAGCCTTGTCACCGGCAGCAACAGCAGCCTCAACTTTCTTTATAGAAGTTTTCACCTTGGATCTGATGGCCTTGTTTCTGGCAGTTTTGGTCTCGGTAACTAAAATTCTCTTTTTAGCTGATTTAATGTTAGCCACTCTGGGCACCTCCCATAAAATTAATGATTATTCTAAGATTCTTTGGTTTGCATCAAAGTCTGGACACGGACAGTTTTAATGTAAACATGCTTTACTATTCTATCTAATTAGGAAAGGAATGTCAATACATATTTCCCGATTTTTTGTACAAAATGTAACTATAATAGAAGCTGAGGAGGCAGGATGGAAAGGATGTTTGATATTCGGACAGACCTGGCGGTAGAGGAGAAGGAGAGCTTTCCCGGCAATGGCGGGGAAGTGACAGGGGTGACCCTGCGGGAGTGGCGCAGGGCATTCAGCAAGATCAAGATGACAGAGGTGGCGATCCTGGACGAACAGGGGGCCCGGGCCATGGGAAAGCCCAAAGGGGTCTATATCACCATGGAAGCAAAGGCACTGGCAAAGGGAGATGAAGATTATCACAGGGAAGTATCAGGAGAATTATCTGCCCAGTTAAAGCGCATGGTGAAGGAACTGAGAAAGCAGGGAAAGCTGTCTGACAGGAAGGAGCTTCATGTGCTGGCAGTTGGGCTTGGCAACCCTTCGGTGACTCCCGACGCCCTGGGGCCCAAGGTTCTTGGAAATCTTCACGTAAACAGAAATATGGCAGAGGGGGATTGTGTGGTCTTAAGCGGCATTGTGCCGGGGGTCATGGCGCAGACGGGGATGGAGACAGCGGAGATTTTAAAGGGAATCATCCATGAGACGAGACCGGACCTTCTTATCGCCGTGGATGCCCTGGCGGCGCGGAGCATACGCAGGCTTGGAACCACCATCCAGCTTACGGATACAGGGATCCATCCAGGCTCCGGGGTGGGCAATCACAGGCACAGCCTTACCATGGACAGTCTTGGGATCCCGGTGCTGGCCATTGGAGTTCCCACTGTGGTGGGGGCGGCTGCGATTGTTCATGATACGATCTCCGCGCTCACCGGAACCTTAGACAGCTATTCCCAGACTCATGAGATGGGGGATTTTTTGAAGCAGCTGAGCCCGGATGAGCAGTACCAGCTGATCTGCGAGCTTTTGGAGCCTGAGTTTGGGAGCCTTTATGTGACGCCGCCGGACATTGACCAGACGGTGAAGCAGCTAAGCTATACGATTTCCGAAGGGATCCATATGGCGTTTTTGCCGGCACGTTCCAGGGGAGACTGATAAAACCGGGAACATTTTCATATGATATAAAAAGAGTCCTGCAGGGAGACACGGGATCATGGGACGGTTTCGTCACAACATGGATCATGTACTGAGGATAACAATGGCAGCGGCAGGCGGAGCTCTGATCCTTGCACTGGCAGGAAGGTATGAGGGCGGGCCTGGCGGGGAGCGGGCAGAGGAAAAGCTTAAGGAGTTGGGCAGCGAGATTCTCAGGGAAGGTTTTGGCGTTGCCCTCAGGCGCAGCTACCCGGGAGCCGCTTACGAGCAGTACAGGCAGCAAAACCAGGAGGAAGCGGCAGGAGGCCTGGCAGGGTGGATTAAAAATGCTGATCCGCGCCTCCGGTTCGGCATGGAAAGGCGGCAGGCGGAAAGGGGTCCAGGAGACTTAGACCCATCCTTTGCAGGGTATCTGGAGAGCCAGAGAGTGGCGGAGTCTTCTTTTCTCATATTTGGCGGCGACGAGGAGACAGGCACGGACAAGGCAGATCTTGCAGGGGAAGTGACGGGGCTGGCAGAGGCGGACAACGGGGAGGCAGGGGCCGGGGAGGAGCCGGGAATATCCCCTGTCGGCGGTCTGCCCCAGGGGACTTTAGCCCATCATACGGCAGGGGACAGGGCGGTTGTGGGAACCAGCTATGTGTTAGAGCAGCTGGCAGACTATGATTTTCTCATGAAACATTTTTTCAGCGTCCATTCCTCCACCACCGCAGGCCGGGAGGAGATGGAGGCAAAAAAGCTTCTGGGGGAGGATTTGTCCCTGGAGAAGGACCCGGAAAATCCCCAGATCCTCATCTATCACACCCACTCCCAGGAGACCTTTGCCGACTACGGGCCGGACAATCCAAAGGCCACAGTGGTGGGGATCGGAGATTACTTGACAGAGCTTCTTGAGGCCAAGGGCTACAATGTGATTCACAATACCCAGGTATACGACCTGATCGGAGGGGAGCTGGACAGGAGCAAGGCCTACGACTATGCCCTCAAAGGAATCACGGAGATTCTCCAGCAGAATCCGTCCATCCAGGTCATCCTGGATGTCCACAGGGATGGGGTGAGGGAAGATCTACATATGGTATCAGAGGTCAACGGGAAGCCCACGGCGCCCATTATGTTTTTTAATGGCATGAGCCAGACGCCGGAGGGCCCTATCGAGTATCTCCCCAATCCTTATAAGGAGCAGAATCTGGCTTTCAGCCTTCAGATGCAGCTGGATGCGGCGGCCTATTTTCCCGGATTCACAAGAAAAATATACCTGAAAGGATTTCGGTATAACCTGCATCTGCGGCCCCGCTCCGCCCTCATTGAGGTGGGGGCCCAGACCAACACCTATGAGGAGGCGAGAAACGCCATGGAGCCCCTGGCAGAGCTTCTGGACATGGTGCTGGACCCGGGCTGAGGGATTGGATGCAGCTGCCCGAGGGAAGGCTGCCGGATGGGGCAGTAGGGGGCGCGGCGGCGGGACGATCCCATGGGTGCTGCGGCAAAACAGGTTGCAACCAGAGAAAAAAGGTGGTATCATCCAAATAATTTTACTATTTCAGGAAAGGATACAAAAAACATATGCCGTCTGTTGATCAGAATAAAATACGGAATTTTTGCATTATCGCCCACATCGACCATGGCAAGTCCACACTGGCGGACAGGATCATCGAGATGACCGGGCTCTTGACCAGCAGGGAGATGCAGTCCCAGGTGCTGGACAATATGGATTTGGAGCGGGAGAGGGGCATCACCATCAAGGCCCAGACCGTGCGGATCATCTACAAAGCCCGGGACGGGGAGGAATATATTTTCAACCTGATCGATACCCCGGGACATGTGGACTTTAACTATGAGGTGTCCAGGAGCCTGGCGGCCTGCGACGGGGCTATCCTGGTGGTAGATGCCGCTCAGGGGATTGAGGCCCAGACCCTGGCCAACGTGTACCTTGCCCTGGACCACGACCTTGACGTGTTCCCGGTGATCAACAAGATCGACCTGCCAAGCGCCGAGCCTGACCGGGTCGCTGCGGAGATCGAGGATGTCATCGGCTTAGAAGCCCACGATGCGCCCAGGATCTCGGCCAAGGCGGGGATCAACATCGAGGAGGTGCTGGAGTCTGTGGTAAAGAAGATCCCGGCGCCCCAGGGAGACCCCAATGCTCCGCTGAAGGCTCTTATTTTTGACTCCCTCTATGACTCCTACAAGGGTGTCATTGTCTTCTGCCGGATCAAAGAGGGGACGGTGAGAAAGGGGACGGTTATCCAGATGATGGCCACGGGAGCCCAGGAGGAGGTTGTGGAGGTAGGGTATTTCGGCCCCGGCCAGTTTATCCCCTGCGAGGAGCTGAGCGCCGGCATGGTGGGCTATATCACTGCCAGCATCAAGAATGTGAAGGACACGGCGGTGGGCGACACCATAACCGACAAGAACAACCCCTGCGACCAGCCTCTCCCGGGCTACAAGAAGGTCACCTCCATGGTGTACTGCGGCCTGTACCCGGCAGACGGGGCCAAGTACAATGATCTGAGAGATGCCCTGGAGAAGCTGCAGCTCAACGATGCCTCCCTGTTTTTTGAGCCTGAGACCTCCGTTGCCCTGGGCTTTGGCTTTCGGTGCGGTTTTTTGGGCCTTCTGCACTTAGAGATCATCGAGGAACGCCTGGAGAGGGAGTACAACTTAGATCTGGTGACCACTGCCCCCGGCGTGGTGTACCGGATACACAAGAAGAACGGGGAGATGATGGAGCTGACCAACCCCTCCAACCTTCCGGACCCGGCGGAGATCGAGTACATGGAGGAGCCTATTGTCAGCGCGGAGATCATGGTGACCACGGAGTTTGTGGGGGCCATCATGACCCTGTGCCAGGAGAGGCGGGGCGTGTACCTGGGGATGGAATACATCGAGACCACCAGGGCCCTGCTGAAATATGAGCTGCCCTTAAATGAGATTATCTACGACTTTTTTGACGCCCTGAAGTCCCGGTCCAGGGGCTATGCCTCCTTTGACTATGAGATCAAGGGCTATGAGAGGTCCGAGCTGGTGAAGCTGGACATCCTGATCAACAAGGAGGAGATCGACGCTCTGTCCTTTATCGTCCACGGGAGCTCTGCCTATGAGAGGGGAAGAAAGATGTGCGAGAAGCTGAAGGAGGAGATCCCCAGGCATCTCTTTGAGATCCCCATCCAGGCGGCAGTGGGCGGCAAGATCATTGCCAGAGAGACGGTGAAGGCCATGAGGAAGGACGTGCTGGCCAAGTGCTACGGCGGCGACATCACCAGAAAGAAGAAACTTTTGGAGAAACAGAAAGAGGGAAAGAAGCGCATGCGCCAGGTGGGCAGCGTGGAGATCCCCCAGAAAGCATTTATGAGTGTACTGAAGTTAGACGAGGGATAAAGATTGAGAAGAAAGCTGGAGTTATATATCCACATCCCTTTCTGCGCGAAAAAATGCGACTACTGTGATTTCCTGTCAGGTCCGGCGGCAGTCAGCGCGCAGCAGAGGTATGTGGAACAGTTGATTGAAGAGATCGCCTGCCAGAGTGCCCACTATCCGGAATACCAGGTTCCATCGGTATATCTGGGAGGCGGCACTCCTTCTCTCTTAGGGGCAAAGGAGATCTGCCAGATCATGGAACAGGTGAAAAGCGTTTTTGACCTGGAAGAGGGGGCGGAGGTGACCATAGAAGCCAACCCGGGGACCGTGACCATGGAAAAGCTGAAGGCCTGGAAAGAGTCGGGCATCAACCGCATCAGCATCGGACTCCAGTCAGCTGACGACGTGGAGCTGAAAAACCTGGGCCGGATCCACACCTATGACGAGTTTTTGAAGACCTATCAGAGAGTGAGGCAGGCGGGATTTGGCAACGTGAACATTGACCTGATGTCGGCCCTCCCAGGACAGACTCTGTCCTCCTGGAGGTCCACCCTGAAGAAGGTGGGAAGGCTTAAACCGGAGCACATTTCCGCTTACAGCCTGGCCATAGAGGAAGGGACACCCTTTTATCAGCAGTATCACGGGCATCCGGAGCTTCTGCCTGATGAGGATGAGGAGAGGGAGATGTACTATGCCACAAAACAGATCCTCCATGACATGGGATTTTCGCGGTATGAGATCTCCAACTACGCGAAGGCCGGGCGGGAGTGCCGCCACAATATCGGGTACTGGACCGGCACAGAGTACTTAGGGCTGGGGCTGGGATCCTCCTCCTATATCCGGGGAATCCGTTTTCACAACGAGGAGGACTTGGGGAAATACTGCAGGATCCGGATGAAGGAGGATTCTGACGACAGACTCCACCAGGGGCACCTCCGACTGACGGACAAGGAGAAGATGGAGGAGTTCATGTTTCTGGGGCTGAGGATGATGAGGGGAGTGTCGGGAAGCGAATTTCTCAAACGGTTCGGGGTGAATATGTGGAATGTGTACGGGGATGTGCTGACAAAGCTTATGGAGAATCATCTGATCGAGGCAGACAGCCCCTTTGTCAGGCTCACAGATTTTGGAATCGACATCAGCAATTACGTGCTCAGTGAATTTCTGCTGTGACAGGCAGCACAGGAGGATGGAGAAATCCCTCCAGAGGACACGGGAGACCATGTCCTTTGGAGGGATCTTATTTTTATGCACACAGACCCCGAGAGGAGGTTTCCTGGCAAAAGCCGGACAGGGCCAGGCGCGAAAATGAACGTGTCGGCCCCATTAGGGTTCTGCCGGATCGTCAGGCACGGCGAAGACTTCTGCTTCCTGAACTCCATGGTCCAGGGCCTCCTCATGGGTGGCGTAGTAAATGTCGATCTTGTTCCCCGTGACCTGGGACCCGATATCCTCCACCGTGTAGATGACGCCGTTGATCATCAGCCTGGTCCCTATGGGGAAGGCGGTGATGTCCGCCGAGATGGTGTGGCCCGGCTGGGGAACGGTGCCGCTGTAGGTCAGGCTGGAGCCGGAGGGACAGCAGATCTCGCAGCCGCAGTAGCCGGTGGTGACAAACATGCCCAGAGAGACGTATTTCGGCTCTTTCTCCTCCTCCTGGGGAGGTTCGGGAGGCGGGGGGACGCCGGGGCCGATCTCCTGGGAGGGGCCGCGCCCTGAGGAGGCGGGAGTGCCCCCGGAAGCTGCCTGCCTGGCCGGTGCCTTCTGGGTCTGCTGTTCCGGAGCCTGCTGCCCGGCATCCTGGGCCGGCAGGTCAGGCTGCTGTCCGTCGGAAGCTGCCTGGGCATCTCCGGATAAGTTATCGCTGCCACTGTCAGACTCCCGCCGCGCGCCGGGGGCAGCGGGATCCGCGGCAGCGCCGTCAGCCCCCGGCCCTATGGGTGAGGGGGAGGAAGGGGAATCCCCGGCCCGGTCTTCCTGGGCGCCGGATGTGTCCGCGCTCCCTAAGGTGCAGACACCGGTTTCTTTATTATATGTAAGTTCTCCCAGAAACACCGGCTCCTCCTCGGCAGTGGCGGCGGTGACCCGAAGCAGTGTCTCCTGAAACTGGTTCCAGTCCACAGAGTATAAAAATCCGTGGTAGCCGTCTCCGATGGACTCCTGAAGCTTGTCCTGATAGTCGTCGGCTTTTATGATGTCGGTTTTTAAGATCTGATCGCTCCCCGCGGGATAGAAGGAAATCTCTACGGGAATAATGTGGTTGTAGTTATCACTGTCCCATACCCATCCGTAGACAGAGGATTGGTCGGCACCCTCCAAGGTTCCCGCGGGCACAGCGGCCATGGCGGAAAAGGAGAGGGAAAGACAGCCTGCAAAGGCAGCAGATAACTTCCAGAATACTGAGTTTTTCATAATAATCTCCTTAGTCGTATCTGATATCTTTGTAGTATGAAATAAATGTTGCCAGGTTGATTACAATTATATTACAAAAATGTTAAATGTCAAGAAAATCATGGAAAAGTGGGGAAGAATTGACAAAATCGTAAGAAATTTGGAATAAAAATGGGGGTTGAGGAGAGAAAAAGTGGATGACAGTGGGTCAGTCCGCCGTCGGCGCCTCTCAAGGAGAACCGCGGCGCAGTGAGGATAACTTTTCAGGAAAGTGAAAAAAGGTATTGACAAAAACTATCCAAAGGTCTATATTAAGAGCATAGAAATTAGCACTCGACTTAAATGAGTGCTAACAAGCCCAGACAAACAGGAAGGACAGGGGATATGGAACTGGATGAGCGCAAGGTCACGATCTTAAAAGCAATCATAAAGAACTATATGGAGACCGGAGAGCCAGTAGGATCCAGAACCATTTCCAAATATGTGAATTCCAAGTGGAGTTCCGCCACCATACGCAATGAGATGTCTGATCTGGAGGAGATGGGCTACATTATCCAGCCTCATACTTCGGCGGGCAGGATCCCTTCTGACAAGGGATACCGTTTTTATGTGGACCAGATCCTGCTGGAGAAGGACAATGAGGTGATGGAGATCAAGGAGCTGATGGTTCAGCGCATGGGCCGTTTAGAGCTGGTACTCAAGGCCCTGGCCAAGAACCTGGCCAGCAACACCAACTATGCTGCCATGATCAGCGGTCCCCAGTACCACAGGAATAAGCTGAAGTTTATCCAGCTGTCCAGAGTGGATGCCAACAAGCTTCTCATCGTAACCGTGGTGGAGGGAAACATTATCAAGAATACCATGGTGACCATTGATGAGGAGATCAGCGACGAGGAACTGCTCAACTTAAATATCCTTCTGAACACCAATCTGAACGGCCTCACCATTGAGGAGATTAATTTGGGGGTTATCAGCAGGCTGAAGGAGGAAGCGGGAGTCCACAGGCAGGTGGTGGATCTGGTGTTAAACGAAGTTGCCGCGGTGATCAAGGCAGACGGGGATGATTTTCAGATCTACACCAGCGGGGCTACCAACATTTTCAAGTATCCGGAACTGAGCGACAGCCAGAAAGCCAGCGAGCTCTTAAGCACTTTAGAGCACACGGAGGTTCTCCAGGAGCTGGTGGGCGAGGCGGGCGGAAACCAGAGCGAGACGGGGATTCAGGTCTACATCGGCGACGAGTCTCCGGTTCAGGCCATGAAGGACTGCAGCGTGGTGACGGCCACCTATGATCTGGGAGAGGGACTCAAAGGCACCATCGGGATCATCGGCCCCAAGCGGATGGACTATGAGAAGGTGCTGAGGACATTGAGGAATCTTATGACACAGCTGGATGCGACTTTCAAAAAAGAAGAAAGGTAGAGATAGCAGTGAACGAGGAGAATAGAAAAGAAGACGGCCTGGAACAGGAGGAACCTGTGACAGAGGAGATCTCTGACACGGATATTCCAGGAAAAGAGGAGGAAGAACAGGGGCAAAGCCTCCAGGCGGACTCTCAGGATGAGACAGAGGAGACTGCCGGGGAGGGGGCTGAGGAGGAGGAAAGCGAGTCCTCAAAGGAAACCGCCAAGAAGGGATTTTTCGGGAAGAAGAAGGAGAAGAAAGACCCGAGGGACACCCAGATCGAGGAGCTGACCGACCGGGTGCGCCGAACCATGGCGGAGTTTGACAATTTCAGGAAGAGATCCGAGAAGGAGAAGTCAGCCATGTTCGAGATCGGGGCCAAGGACATCATTGAGAGAATCCTGCCTGTGATTGACAATTTTGAGAGAGGCTTAAGCTCCGTGCCCGAGGATGTGAAGGGAAGCTCCTTCGCCGAGGGCATGGAGATGATATATAAGCAGCTTCTGAAGAACTTAGAGGAAGCGGGAGTGAAGCCCATTGAGGCTGTGGGCCAGCCCTTTGACCCCAACTTCCACAACGCGGTGATGCATGTGGAGGATGAGAACCTGGGGGAGAACGTGGTGGCCATAGAGCTTCAAAAGGGATACATGTACCGTGACAGTGTGGTGAGACACAGCATGGTGCAGGTGGCAAACTAGACAACATATATTGAAAGTTTATATAGGAGGAAAAAATCATGAGTAAGATCATTGGTATTGACTTAGGTACAACCAATAGCTGCGTCGCTGTGATGGAAGGCGGCAAGCCGACGGTTATCGCCAACGCGGAGGGAGTCAGGACCACACCGTCTGTTGTGGCCTTTACAAAGACAGGAGAGAGGCTGGTAGGCGAGCCTGCGAAGCGCCAGGCAGTGACCAATGCCGACAAGACCATCTCTTCCATCAAGAGATATATGGGAACAGACCACAGGGTCGACATTGACGGCAAGAAATATACGCCCCAGGAGATCTCTGCCATGATTCTGCAGAAATTAAAAGCAGACGCGGAGAGCTATTTGGGCGAGACCGTGACAGAGGCCGTGATCACGGTGCCGGCATATTTTAACGACGCTCAGCGCCAGGCCACCAAGGATGCCGGCAAGATCGCGGGCCTTGATGTGAAGAGGATCATCAACGAGCCCACGGCCGCGGCTCTGGCTTACGGCCTGGATAACGAGAAAGAGCAGAAGATCATGGTATATGACCTTGGCGGCGGCACATTCGATGTGTCCATCATCGAGATCGGCGACGGGGTTATTGAGGTTCTCTCCACCAACGGCGACACAAGGCTGGGCGGAGATGATTTCGACAACAGGATCACCCAGTGGCTTATTGACGAATTTAAAAAGGCAGAGGGCGTGGATCTGTCCGGCGACAAGATGGCGCTCCAGAGACTGAAAGAGTCCGCGGAGAAGGCCAAGAAAGAGCTTTCCACCGCCACCACCACCAACATCAACCTTCCTTTCATAACCGCTACCAGCGAGGGGCCCAAGCACCTGGATATGAACCTGACCAGGGCGAAATTCGACGAGCTGACCCACGACCTGATCGAGAGGACCGCCATCCCGGTGCAGAACGCCTTAAAGGATGCGGGCATCACAGCCTCAGAGCTTGGCAAGGTGCTTTTGGTAGGCGGCTCCACCCGTATGATCGCAGCCCAGGAGAAGGTAAAACAGCTTACAGGCCATGAGCCCTCCAAGAGCCTGAATCCCGATGAGTGCGTTGCCATCGGCGCAGGCATTCAGGGCGGCAAGCTGGCAGGCGACGCAGGCGCAGGGGATATCCTTCTTCTGGATGTAACGCCTCTGTCCCTGTCCATCGAGACCATGGGCGGAGTGGCCACAAGGCTGATCGAGAGGAACACCACCATCCCCACCAAGAAGAGCCAGATCTTCTCCACGGCGGCGGACAATCAGACTGCCGTAGATATCCATGTGGTACAGGGGGAGAGACAGTTTGCGAGGGACAACAAGACCCTGGGCCAGTTCCGTCTGGATGGGATCCCACCGGCAAGGAGAGGCGTTCCCCAGATTGAGGTTACCTTTGACATTGATGCCAACGGTATTGTCAACGTGTCTGCCAAGGACTTAGGAACCGGCAAGGAGCAGCACATCACCATCACTTCCGGCTCCAACATGTCTGACTCTGACATCGAGAAGGCTGTGAAGGAGGCTGCGGAGTACGAGGCTCAGGACAGAAAGCGCAAGGAGGCCATTGACGCGAGAAATGACGCGGACTCCATGGTATTCCAGACCGAGAAGGCTTTGGAGGAGGTGGGCGACAAGATCAGCTCCACCGACAAGTCTGCCGTGGAGGCGGATCTCAATGCCCTGAAGGAAGCCATCAACCGGGCTCCTGTGGAGGAGATGACCGATGCTCAGGTGGAGGACATCAAGGCCGGCAAGGAGAAGCTGATGGCCAGCGCCCAGGCATTGTTTGCCAAGGTCTATGAGCAGGCCCAGGCATCAGGAGCCGCAGGCCCGGGGCCTGACATGGGAGCGGGACAGAGCGCCGGTCAGCAGGCTGACGACGATGTCATTGACGGAGATTTCAGAGAAGTATAATTCCAAAGTATAGCAGAAAAGTGTTGTAGCAGTACAGCACTTTTCTGCGGTGTATGGAAAGCGGAAAGGCAGGCCAACATGGCAGAGAGCAAGAGAGATTACTATGAAGTCCTGGGCGTCCCGAAGAATGCAGATGATGCGGCTATCAAGAAAGCATACAGAGTCCTGGCAAAAAAATACCATCCCGATGCCAATCCCGGGGATGCGGAGGCTGAAAAGAAATTCAAGGAGGCTTCGGAGGCTTACAGCGTCTTGAGCGACAGCGAGAAGAGAAGACAGTATGACCAGTTTGGCCATGCGGCCTTTGACGGCGGCGCGGGAGGCGGCGGCTTCGGGGGCTTTGGCGGTTTCGGGGGCTTTGACGGAGCGGATATGGGGGACATCTTCGGGGACATCTTCGGAGACCTGTTCGGAACCCGTTCCAGAAGCAGTTCCAGGTACAATGGCCCCATGCGGGGAGCCAATGTCAGAACCAGCATCAGGATCACCTTTGAGGAGGCGATCTTTGGCTGCGAGAAAGAGATCGAGATCAATTATAAGGAAGAGTGCGGCACATGCCACGGCACAGGGGCAAAGGCAGGAACCTCCCCAGAGACCTGCCCAAGATGTAAAGGCAAGGGAAAGATCGTGGAGGTGCAGCAGTCTCCCTTTGGATTGGGTATGGTTCAGAATGTGTCCACCTGTCCGGAGTGCGGCGGGACGGGAAAGGTGATCCGGGAGAAATGTCCGGACTGCCGGGGGACCGGGTACATCACAAAGAGAAAGAGGCTGAAGGTCACCATCCCGGCAGGTATTGATGACGGGCAGAGCATCCGCATGGCAGGGTCAGGAGAGCCGGGAACAGGCGGCGGCGAGAGGGGAGACCTTCTGGTGGAGGCTGTTGTGTCCAAGCATCCGGTATTTGTCCGGAAAGACACCAGCATTTACTCTACGGTTCCCATCTCCTTCGCGGTGGCGGCCTTAGGCGGCCCCATCCGGATCAAGACCGTGGACGGGGAAGTGGAGTACGAGGTCAAGGCCGGAACCCAGACAGACACCAGAGTCCGTCTCAAGGGCAAAGGCGTTCCGTCCTTAAGAAACAGGGCCATGAGAGGAGACCACTATGTGACCCTGGTGATCCAGGTACCGGAGAGGATGAACGAGGAGCAGAGGGAAGCTCTGCGGCGTTTTGACGATCTGATGAACGGGAAGACCCCATCCAAGGAGGAGAGCGTTGGACATAAAAAGAAGGGATTCTTTAAAAAGGATTCCGGCAACAGCTGACAGGAAGAGGCAGGCTGCATCCAGGTGCGGACTGTCTCTTTTTATGCGCAGGCCCGTGCAGTGGAAGTTTGCCGCTAAAGCGGCGCACGGGCCGCGCGGCGAGTAGGGGGAAAAGACCTCCCCTACTTTGATTGGTGTAGAACAAATGATTAAAATGTGGTAGAATCTCACTGTATACTGACGGCGGCGACGGGCGCAAGGGTTTACGTTGAAACAGGAAATGAAATCAGCTTTCCACAGCCGGATAGGCGACGCGAAAAGCTGCGGCTTTTATGCGCATGGGGGTGGAAAGGAAATTTGAAAAGGAGACAAAATGAAAGACTGGACCATTGGTTTTATAGGATTCGGCAACATGGCGCAGGCCATGGCCGAGGGGTTGATCTTAAAAGGGGCAGTGAAGGCGGACAGGATCTGTGCCTGTGCCCGGGATTGGGATAAGATGTGCAAAAACGGGGAGAAATATGGGATTAAAGCCTTAAAAACCCCGCTGGAAACGGCGCGGCAGTCAGATGTGGTCATTGTGGCGGTGAAGCCTTATCTGGTGGAGGAGGTGCTCACCCCTATCAGGGAAGCTCTCAGGGACAAGATCCTGATCTCCGTGGCAGTGAATTTTCCGTTTGAAATGTATGAAAAATTTCTCCTGCCAGGAACCCACCATTTAAGCACCCTGCCCAACACTCCGGTGGCGGTGGGCGAGGGGATTATCCTGTGCGAGAGGGAACACTCTCTGACAGAAGAGGAATTTGCCGGGATAAAAGAGCTGTTTTCCGCTATAGCCCTTGTGGAGGTGGTTGACACCAAGCAGCTGGGAGCGGGAGGGACCTTGAGCGGCTGCGGCCCCGCCTTTGCCGCCATGTTCATAGAGGCTTTGAGCGACGGAGCGGTGCTCCACGGCCTTCCCCGGGACTTGTCCTACAAGCTTGCCAGCCAGATGGTTGTGGGAACAGGAAAGCTGCAGCTTGCCACAGGGCGGCATCCGGGAGCCATGAAGGACGGGGTGTGCTCGCCGGGAGGCACCACCATCAAGGGGGTGGCGGCTCTGGAGAGAAAGGGCTTCCGCTCCGCTGTGATCGACGCGATTGATGCGATTGAAGGAAGGTAGGAGAACATGGCGTACACGGATCTTTCCTATCTGACAGTGAGTCTGCCAGAGGACATTGAGAAATTAAAATGGTACGGAGATTTTGAGAGAGCCCGGAAAGTGATCCATATGAGGCTTGAGAAAGACCTGCCAGTGGCTTTGCGAAAAAGGCTGGAGCTGGAACAGGAGATTTTAAAGAGGCTTCCGCTGAAATACATTTACACAAAAGAGGAGGCTCTCAGGCAGATGCAGGAGACTTTCAAAGGAGCTACAGAGGAGGAACTGGAGCAGCTGAGGGACGAGGGAGCGGCGGAATGGATCTTTGTCCGGGGCCAGGTCCGCTATAAAGATGATTTCCTGGAAAATCTTTTAAAAACCAGGCAGGAGCTGTGGCCCCGGCTCCTGGACCCCTCCCGGGTGGAAGGAAGGGTCAGGGGGAGCCGTCTTCTTGACGAGACTATTTCCGCTATGAAGAAAAACGGAGGCATGGCTTACCGGATGCGGGTGAGAGCTTCCCTGTGTACCCAGGAGTCCGCGGGAAAGGAGGGGACGGGGATCAGGGTCCATCTGCCTATCCCCATAGAGGGGGAACGGGTGAAGAATTTTAAGATTCTTGGAACCTCCAGGGAACCGGTCTGCGTGTCCTCTGGTGACTATCCCCAGAGGACCGTGTGCATGGAAGGCGCTTATAAGCCGGGAGAGGAGTTCTGGGTGGAATATGAGATGGAAAACCATGCCGGATATGTTGACATAGATGAGGACAAGGCTTTTGAGTGTGAGCCGGCCGGAGAGCTGGCCCCGTGTCTGGAAGAACAGTTTCCCCATATCAGGTTCACCCCCTATCTGCAGGATCTCACCAGGCAGGCGGTGGGAGAGGAGAAAAATCCCTTAAAGAGGGCGAGAAGGATCTATGACTACATCACAACCCATGTGGCCTACTCTTTTGTCAGGCAGTACAGCACCATCGCCAACCTGCCGGAGTACATGGCCACCGGACTGAAAGGGGACTGCGGGATCTATGCCCTCCTGTTTATCACCATGTGCCGCATCGCCAAAATCCCTGCCAAGTGGCAGTCAGGGCTTTATGCTACTCCGCTGGAGATTGGGTGCCACGACTGGGCCAGGTTTTACGTGGAGCCCTATGGATGGCTGTATGCGGACTGCTCCTTCGGGGGAGCGGCTTACCGCGCGGGGGCTATGGAGAGATGGGATTTTTACTTTGGGAATTTAGACCCCTTCCGGATTCCGTGCTGCAGCCAGTTTCAACATGAATTTATGCCGCCTAAGTCTTTTATGAGAGAAGACCCCTATGACAACCAGGTGGGGGAAGCGGAGTTTGAGGACAGAGGGCTGATGGCCTGTGAATACAAAACCAGGCAGCAGGTGGTGGAGATGGAGGCTGTAATATAGCGGGGAGGATTGGAACAGACTATGTGACGACCACTTTACCGTGGAAAGTCCTGGGATGCTGCCGGGGCTGGTGCGCACCAGCAACATCCGCCATGTCCACTTTTCCCGAAATCCAAAGATCATAGAGTTTCTGCATGAATATGAATATGTAAAGGAGTTTGGCGAGGGGGTTGACCGCATGTATCGGGAGATGGAGGCCGTGGGTTTGCCGGAGCCGGTCTATCGTCCTGTGGAGTTTATGCTGCACGCGACTATCAGGAATTATAAATATGTGGAGAGACAGGAGGGGGGATCGATTACCCCCCCAGTCACCACTCAAGTCGCCGCTCAAGTTACCACCCAAGTTACCACCCAAGTTGAGGAAAGCAGGTGGGGAGATTTGATCCGTTTTTGCCAAATTCCTAAAAGCAAAAAGGAGATGATGGAGTATCTAGGTCTGGCAAACGCAAGCCATTTTAGAAAGATGTACCTTGTCCCTCTTCTGGAATCCGGAAAGCTGAGAATGACCATCCCGGACAAGCCAAACAGCCGAAATCAAAAATATATCCGTACATCATAAGGAAACGGGGACAGGCCACAGAAAGGAGATTTTTAATGACAATGAAAAAGAGATATTATATGGCAGCGGCCGCGGTCTGTGTGGTGGCAGCGATGCAGGCGTCCATATGGGCTCTGGCGGCGGGACCGGGGGATTTTGCCCACGGAGGTCCCGGAGACACGGCCCCGGCCCGGAACAACGGGACAGTCTACGACTACCCGGGGTTCAAAGGGGCCGGGCCAAAGGGCTCGGATGTGATTGTAAGCTGGGACATCAGCGGCATGGGCCCCTCGGGACCTTCCGGCGGTTATGGCGGAGGCGGAAGCTATAAGCAGGGCTGGCGTTACAGTCCGGACGGCTGGTGGTATCAGTATACCGACGGAAGCTGGCCGGCAGGAGGGTGGAAGTGTATTGACAGCAGGTGGTATTTTTTTGAAGAGACAGGGCACTTAAAGACCGGGTGGCTGTTAAAAGACGGAATCCATTATTACCTCAACCCTGTGGACGACGGCAGCTTCGGGGCCATGAGGGCAGGCTGGCAGGTGATCGACGGAAAAGAGTATTATTTTAATATGTCTTCGGAAGGTGTGTACGGAGCCATGCTGGTGAGCACAACCACCCCTGACGGATATGCTGTAGGGCCGGATGGGGCCAGGATCAGGCAGGAAGAGACAGCAGAAAATACAGGTGAGTAGACATATGTAATCGAGCAGGAAGGTGTTTCCCCTGCTCGCTGCGCCGGGGCGGGGCCGCGCAAGCGGCCATATTTCCTTTCCGCCCCGTGTGCATAAAACAGACCGGCAGGCCATGGGATAATGGCCTGCCGGTCTTTCTTTTGGTTCCCTTAATCTCCTGAAGGATTGTGATTGAGGTTGTAATGTGTAATGCAATAGGAATTTCGTATTAATCGTCTTTTTATTTTTCTTTATTCAGTTTTCAGTTGCTTTATCAGGATTTGGGAGAAACAAAAGTGCTTTTCATCCGTTCAATAAGATAATGCGTCACGAGCTGTTTTTATTGCAGGGAAGAGAAAAAGATTCTGTGGAAAATTCTGGTGCGCTTTTCGGCGGCCCGGTCCACAGTGTTCCCGGAAAAAAGTTCCCAAACCCCCCGATTCCCTCTGGTACAATGAAGAAGTACACAGACAGGTTCTCAACACATAACCTCCCGTCAGGATTTGCGGGATCAGCTTTCCTCATTAGGATTATGCACAGATATAATGAAAGCAAAATGTATACCCATCTCAGCGGCTTCTGCAAAGGGGCAGGGATGCAGTCGAGCCTCCGTGCGCTCGGCATAAAGTCGGAAGAAGGAAAAGCTGGTTGGTTTGTAATGGGAGTCTTTCGCAGAGAGGTGGATTACGAACATGATTATCAAATATATATTAATGCCATTTTTAGGAGGCATTATTGGTTATATCATCAATGGCATAGCCATCAAGATGTTGTTCCGGCCCCGGAAAGCCGTCTATCTGGGGCATTGGAAGGTTCCCTTTACCCCGGGGCTCATTCCTCAGCAAAAGGATCGCATTGCACGTTCCATTGGGGATATGGCGAGCAGGCTGCTGCTCAATGGGGAAACGCTGCGGGCCTCAATGCTTGCGCCGGAAACGTTGATGGATCTGCGGGATAAAGTCACCGGCTTCATCGGTGGTCTTTCCTATAACACCGACACTGTGGAAGAGTTCCTGGGACAGCACCTAGGCGCGGAGAAGGTGTCTGCCGGGGCGGATTTCCTGGAGGATGCGGTGGCAGAACTGCTGAGCAAGAAAATTGCAGAATCAGACATCGGCGCAGTCGTTGTGGGGTGGAGCATCGCCCAGCTGAAGGAGACTTTAGGCATTGGCCTCCATGCCATGCTTTTTACTGGAGAGGCGATGAGCCAGATTGAGTCCGCTATCGCTGCCAGGGTCAACGATCTCATTGGGAAGATGGCGCCGGCTGTTATCAAGGAGGAGGTACAAAAGCTGGGCGGGGATATTCGCTCGGCCCGGCTCTGTGGTGTTTACAGCAAGTACCAGGACCGTATCCCCTGGCTGGTGGACAGAATCGTTGCCCTATACGAAAAGGAACTGGGGGACAACTTGGAACGGATCACCTAGGCGGTGGACATTGGCGGCATTGTCTGCCAGAAAATTGCCGCTTTTGATGCAAAGGAGTTGGAAAACCTTATCTTCGGCATCATGAATCGGGAACTGAAGGCAATCGTTTACCTCGGTGCATTGCTTGGATTCCTGATGGGCTTTATCAATATTTTGTTCTTATAAGGCCAGGCAGGCAGCATGGTTCCCAAACTGTTGGAACCGCTGCTTTGAGGTCACGGCGGACCGGAGGGCATTGAGGAGGAGCCGGATATCCGCAAGCTACGGGAAGCCCTTGGAGGATTTGCGGCATATTCCCGGAGGAGGCGTGCTGTTTTCAGACCGTGCAGCCAGTACCCCGGGATATGTGAAAAAGGGGCTGTCGGGAAATAGATAGCCCAGAACGGGGGCGGTGTGATTCATACGAATCACACCGCCCCCAAAAAATTTTCTCAAAAAGAGAAAAAAGATGGCTAACGACAACCATCTTTTCCCCGTTCCATGTTATAATGGAACTATGCTTACCAAGGATTATTATAACGACTTTTTTGAGTTTGGGCAACAGAAAATTAATTTTAACTTCTATGAATTGGCTTTACCCGACGACGATCCCGTCTATACCCTGAAAAAAGTGATGGAGGATTTAGATTTTTCAGGCCTGCTCGCCTGTTATTCTGACCAGGGAAGAACCGGGTACAACCCAATCATGCTGTATGCTGTTGTTACTTACGCAAATATGCGCGGAGTGCGCGCGGTTGACCGTATTGTGGATTTATGCCAGAGAGACCTCGCTTTTATCCTGTTGACCAAAGGGCAGAAGCCAAGGAGGGATGCTTTCTATGATTTCAAAGGGAAAAAGCTCAAAGGCGAAGTATTGGATGAACTGAATTACCAGTTCCTGCGCCGGTTAGAGAAAGAGGGACTCCTTACGCTTAAGCAGCTTTACATTGACGGCACAAAAATAGAGGCCAACGCGAACCGCTACACGTTCGTCTGGCGCGGAACGCTCAATTACCACCTTGCCGGCCTGTTGGATACCATAAATGCCCTTTACCAAAAATACAACTCGCTTTTATTTGATTATGGATACGGGGCAAAGTATGATCTGGGAAACGCACAGATGTTTGTGATTGAAGGCATGGACAAGGTCCGGAAAGTAATAGAAGAAAACAGAAAACGTAAGCTGACAAAGAATAAAAAGATTTCGAATCATACAGTCATTGAAATTGACAACTGTTCTCCTCTTGAGATCCTGAAGCTCCAGCAGAACCTGCTGCTGATCGCGGCGGGGGAGGGGATTGCGTTTGTCAATCGGAAGGGCCAGAAAAAACCGGAGCTCCAGCAGCTCTACGAAGAACTGGAAAAATGCGGAAGCCGCCTGATGGAATATAAAAACTGCTTCGAGATCATGGGGAAAGACCGGAACAGCTATTCCAAGACGGATCTGGAAGCCACCTTTATGAGGATGAAGGAGGACCATATGCTCAACGGGCAGTTAAAGCCCGCGTATAATGTCCAGGTTGCAGTGGAAAATTATTTTATCATCCACGGATATGTGAGTAATGACCGTACGGATTATAATACCCTGATCCCAGTTCTGGAGAAACACCGGAAAGCATTTGGGGATATCCTGGAAGAGGTAACTGCTGACAGCGGTTATTGCAGCGAGAAAAATCTCCTGTATTTGAAAAAAAATGAAATTACCAGCTATATCAAACTCCAAGACCATGAGCAGAGGAAAACACGTGCCTACCAAGAAGACATCGGAAAGTATTATAACATGAAATATGAGGTTTTTGAGGATGAAGCTTATTATATCTGTCATGACGGCCGGGAGTTAAGGCATATCCGGACAGAGACAAAAGAACAGGATGGATATACACAGACTTATGAGGTGTATGGGTGTGCAGACTGCAGTGGATGTGAGCATAAAGCGAAATGTTTGTATAAATATAATGCCGAAAAAGATACAGAGAAAAATAAGGTCATGAAGGTCAATGAATGCTGGGAAGAACTAAAGGAAGAAACCCATGCCAATATCCAGAGCGAAAAGGGGATCGTGAACCGCCAGATCCGCTCCATACAGACAGAAGGGCATTTTGGAGACATAAAAGAGAACGAAAAATTCCGCCGGTTTCATTATCGGTCTACAGAAAAGGTGTACAAGGAATTTATGCTGTATGCGCTTGGGCGGAATATCAATAAATACCACCGTTTTCTACACGATAAACTACATAAATTCGAAGGGAAACTAAAGGAGAAAGCTGCATAGGAAAAAGAGCGCTTCCGAAATTAGCAGCGAGGGGTTTTTGCGCCCTAAAATAAGGCAGCCAATAAGAAAAAAGAGAGCTCCCGCAGAAGAGCCCATGCTGAAAAGCACGGAATCCTGCGGGAGATCTCTTTTTGGGGGAAGCAGGTCTAAAAAGTGCCATTAACCGACAGCCCCTTTTTTTCACACGGGGCGGAGAGGAAATGCGGCCGCTTGAGCAGCCCCGCCCCGGCGCGGCGAGTAGGGGGAAAGGCTCCTCTGCTCCATTGCCCGCCTCCTTATGTTTCTGCCAATTTCTTTGTAACCTCATTGACAACGCACCTACATATAGGTTACAATACAAAAAGGAGAAACGGAGGTGTTTTGGGTGGATATGGAAGAGAAAGCCAATGAGATAGAGGAACTTGAGCAGCAGATCGGAGAATTGCCGGTAGGTTATATTTCCAGGAAGAATATCCATGGAAAGACCCGCTACTACCGCCAGTGGACGGAGAACGGGAAGATCAAGAGCCAATATATCAAGGAAGAAGACTTGGAGACAGTGGAGGAGCAGATCGCCCGCCGCCGGGAGCTGCAGCAGAGGCTGAAAGAGTTGGGGAAGAAGGCTAAGGAACCGAGGAAAAACGTTTCAGGGGAAGGGCGAAAGGCAGGTTTTGACATGGCATATGCCGAGATGGAATTTGAGACCAATGTGCTGACAGGGGAAGAACTGCTTGCCATGGCCAGGAACATTGAGAGCACCAGGAAAAGAGATTGTTATAAGCAGCTTTCGGCGTACCTTCACGGAGAGGGCGGGGAGCGGGTTTGTATTGTTTTAGGGCTTCGCAGGACAGGGAAGACCACTTTGATCCGGCAGGCCATCCTGGACATGGAGCCGGAGCAGGTGAAGCGGGCGGCTTACATAAAGACTACGGCGGCAGACAATATGGAGATCATGAGCCGGGACTTAAAACGTCTTAACCAGCAGGGCTACAAGTATGTGTTTATGGACGAGGTGACGCTCATGGATGATTTTGTGGACTCGGCGGCGGTTCTCTCCGACATCTACGCGGCCCAGGGGATGCGGATCGTGCTGACAGGGACGGACACACTGGCCTTTGCCCTGGCGCTGCGGCAGGAACTGTTTGACAGGGCTGTCACCATACGGACCACATTTATCCCCTTCAGGGAGTACAGCCGCCTTCTGGATGTGGACAGCATTGACCAGTATATCCGCTACGGAGGGACTCTGCGGGCCGGCAAGTCCAGGGAGGCTTCCGGCAGTCTTTCTGAGGACAAGGAGACCTTTGCCCTGTTTCGGAACAGGGAGTCCACCAGAGAGTATATCGAGAGCGCCGTGTGCCGCAATATCCAGCGCTCCCTGGTGGGAAGCAAGGACAAAAGCCAGTTCGCGGCCCTCCGGTCCCTTATGGAGTCAGGAGATCTCATACGGGTGGTCAATGAGGTTATGGAGAATATGAATCTCAACTTTCTCCTTCTCACCGCGTCCTCAAACCCTGCTTTTCACGAGCTGAGGATCGCGGTGTGGAATCAGCGCAATGACAGGAGCCGGGCAGAGCAGGCGGCAGGAATCACCAAGGCCCAGCTGGCGCAGATCAAGGAAGCCCTTGTGGCTCTGGATCTCATTGTGGAATGTCCGTCAGAGACCACCAGACAGGGCGGCGAGGCCGTGGAGAAGGTGATCTTCACCCAGCCGGGCATGAGGTACTGCCAGGTCCAGATGCTCCTGGAGGATCTGGTGAACGGGGAAAGATTTGCCGCCTTAAGCCAGATGGAGAAAAAGGAATTTACAGAGAGAATCCTTATGGAGGTCCGGGGGCGGATGCTGGAGGAGATGGTGCTTATGGAGACGGAGAAGGCCCTGTCGGGAAGATACCAGGTGTTCAAGATGCAGCTTGCCACGGGGGAGTTCGACATGGTGGTCTACGACACCGTGGACAACAACTGTACCCTGTGCGAGGTGCGGGGGAGCAATACGGCGGCCTCCAACCGATACAGAAGGGTTCCGGATATGGAAAAATACCGTCAGATCGAAAAGAGGTTCGGCCCCATCACAGAGAGGTTTATGCTGTGCCGGGACCCCAAGGTTCAGGACAGCGCTGGGGGAAAATACTGCAGCATCGAAGAATATCTGCGGAGCCTGTCTTAATCGGGGGAGGCGTTTTCCCGGCAGCTCCGGCAGACTACATACATAAGGCGGAGGGATGATATGTCGATTTTAAGCCAGCTTAAAAAAGAACAGCTTTTTACATGCTCCGAGATGGAGGTAGTAAACTATATTGTATCCCACCCAAAAGCAGTGGTGAAGGCCACAATCCGGGAATTGGCGGAATTAACCTATTCCTCTCCCTCTACTATCGGGAGAGTGTGCAAAAAGGTGGGAGTTGACGGATTTACAGAGTTAAAGATCAAACTGGCCACGGAGCTGGACCGCCTTGTGGTGGAATCCGGCACAGTTGATGTGACCATACCTGTGGGCCCGGAGGACAAGATCGAGGATTTCCCCAAGATCTTCTTCAATCTTCATTACCAGGCTCTGGCGGACGCCTACCACACGGTCAATATAAAAGAAGTGAAGGCAGTGGCGGATACTTTGTATCAGGCGGACTGTGTTTATGTTCTGGGTTCCCAGCAGTCCCTGATCCTGGCCATGGATTTTCTGTGCAAATGCGCGAAGCTGGGACTTCCTTTTTTTAATCCTGTTATGAACAATGGATTTAACAATAACCTTTATAAAAGAAAAGGGTGCAAAAAAATGGCGGCCCTCCTGGTCTCCCAGTACGCCAACAGCCGCCGGATCAGCCGGTGGATTAAGGAGCTGAAAAGCTTAAAAAGCGAGATCTGCCTTGTCACGGCCAATCCGGACAGCCCCAATGTCAACCGGGTTCACCACGCGGTTGTGGTGGAGAGCGAGGAGGCCGTGACGGGAAAGATCGGCAATTTCGCTTCCAGAACAGCCTTGTCCTATGTGCTGGACCTTCTGTATATGATTCTGTTTATGAAAGATTATGAGGCCAATCTTGAAGATATGATCCGGTGGAACAAGGAGAGAGAACGGCCAGAATGGTAAAATGTCCCGAATTATTTTCCTGAGAAATTTCTGATTTAGGTAAAAAATACCGCAATTGGCAGATAATATTGTCAAAGTCAGGTGAAAATCTTATAATCGGTTCATCAAAACCTAACAGAAAGTCAGGAGGCTGCACAATGAAGAAAAAAATGATGAAACACAGAAGTCAAAGCCAGAGGAAGGGAGGTGCTGTGAGATGGTAGAGAAGCTTATGAACGGGATGCTGACATTCGCGGCAAAGCTGTCGAACCAACGGCATCTGGGAGCTATCCGAAACGCTTTTACCATGCTTCTTCCCGTAGTTGTCACCGGAGCGTTCTGTACATTGATTTCTAATGTAGTGTGCAATGTGAGACCGGGATACGTGAGTCTGGCTAATTTGCCCGGCATGAGCTGGCTGTCCGGCCTGTCTCCCATCTTTACGGCTGCCAACTACGGCACCATGAACTTTATCAGCATCGGAATCATTATCCTGATCGCCCTGGGCTTGGCGGAGAGCTACGGGATCAAGGACTTAACCGTCGCCCCCGTGGCACTGGGCTCCTACATCTCCCTGTGTATCACAACCGCGACCGTGAACTGTGATGTGAAGGAGGGCGTGATCCACGAGGTTGCCAGCGTTCTTTCGGCAGGTTATACAGACGCCAAGGGCCTTTTCGTGGGCCTGATCACTGCCCTGTGCGCCACGGAGATTTACTGCAGGCTGATCAAGAGCGGAAAACTGGAGATCAAGCTTCCGGAAAGCGTGCCGTCCAATGTGGCCCGTTCCTTCACGATTTTGTTCCCGGCGGCATTGACCATCCTTATTATCTCCGCTGTGGGATTTGCCTTTGAGAAGGTTACGGGAATGTCTGTGTTCGCGGCCATCACCACCTTTATCCAGAGGCCGCTTATGAACATATTGACCGGACTTCCAGGATATCTGTTCCTGATCTTTATGACCACGGTGCTGTGGGTATTTGGTATTCACGGAACCCAGACCCTTGGGGCTGTTTACTCCCCCATCCTTCTGTCTGCCTACGCGGAAAATGAGGCAGCTTACGCGGCGGGAACGGCTATCCCCAATATCATCTGCTCCCCGTTTTTGTCCTGCTTTTCCATCATCACCGGTGCAGGCATCACCGGAGGACTGCTGATCTCCATCCTGCTGTTCTCCAAGAGAGACGACTACAGGGCAGTGGCCAAGATCGCTATACCCTGCGCCTTCTTTAACATCAATGAGCCGGTTACCTTCGGGCTTCCCATCGTGCTGAACCCGATCCTGGCGATTCCGTTTATGATCGCTCCGGCAGTGTCCGCCAGCTTTGCCTACTTTATGACAAGCATCGGATTCTGCGGACGCATGGTGGTGAACTCCCCATGGACGACACCTCCTATGCTCATGGCGTTCCTGTCATCAGGCGGTTCCATCGGAGCGGCTGTTACACAGCTTCTCTGCATTCTTCTGTCAGCGGTGGTGTACACACCCTTTGTACTGATATCCAACCATCAGAAGCCTGCAGAGGAATAGCTGAGAGAATACCTTTCCTAAATATTATGTCCCAAGGCCATGGATGCAGCTTGAGCATCCATGGCCTTGGGGCGTTTTTGCGCACATGGGGCGGAAAGGAAATGTGGTTGCTTGCGCCGGGACCTTGAACAGCTTTATCCTCAAACAAAAGGAAAAATAGGATTGTTAAGTGGAAGAATTCATGATAGACTAATCATAGCAGTTCCTGTAGTTATGAGTTTGTTTGAGTGTGGTAACTTAACAATCCATCATGAATGCAAGCACTGCTACTTTAATTTAAAAGTTCTAAGAGAAAGGGGGATGGATATGGGCAAAACGTATGGTCTGAAAGATTTAAAAATCGGTATGGCTGTGAGAGCAGAGGAATTATCTAATATTTATGATACTTTTATCGTATTAGATGATGCCAAAACAATTGGCGATAGCGGAAAGTATTCAACTGAAGGAAAGATCATGTTTTTTGGAGCAAAGTTAGATGAGACCTATGATAAAATAAATAAAAAGGGAAAGTGCCTATCTGTAATATTTAATAGCTCTCTGGACATGGAGGGTGATCTTGAATATGATGAATAACTATTTAAAGAGCATTCTTAAAGGCAATGTTTTTTGGAGCTTGCTGGAACTAGGGTTAAATGAGGAAATATACAAAATACCATGTAAAATAGATACGGGATGCTCTTATTCTAATGTGCCGATACAGAATATTGTGTCTGAAAAAGAGGCACGAAAGATGAAGATGGAAGATATCAAAAACAGGGTCCCATATCAGCGGAGTTATGGTGTAAGTGATACAGAGGAAATAAAAAGGAAAGATAAGGAGCTGATCCTTCAGGGACGACTCTTAGAGTGTACATCTTTAAAATTTGAGCATAGATTCGACAATATAGTGCTGAATAATTATAATTTGGGAGAAAGAGTCATCAGGATAAATTATGACAGGACAGGAAATATTCTTATAGGAATGGATATTTTGAGTTTAATGGATATTCATATGGGGACAGATCGAAAAAGTGGAGAATATGTGCTGATGGGGTGTCTTAAAGATAATATTAACATAGAGTACAGGGAAGCGCTTAGGAATACATTTGGAATATTACAGTAGAAAATCCGGCTAAACTATGATATGATACATGTTTGACGGCAATGGGAAACCTGCAAAGGAGAACGTGGCGATTATGAAATGGAGCAAATTTACACTGACCACCACCACAGCGGCGGTGGATCTGGTAAGCAGCCTGCTTGACGAGATCGGAATCGAGGGCATCGAGATTGAGGATCATGTCCCCCTCACTGAGGCGGAGACCAAGGGGATGTTCATCGACATTCTCCCGGACATGGGGCCGGACGACGGGGTGGCTAAGGTCAGCTTTTATCTGGAGGATCTCTCGGAGATTGACCGGATCATGAAGGAGATCCAGGAGGGCCTTGATGAGCTAAGCCAGTTTGTGGACTTAGGGGAGAGGACCATCACCTCCTCCCAGACAGAGGACAAGGACTGGATCAACAACTGGAAACAGTATTTTAAGCCTTTTACAGTGGACGATATCCTGATCAAACCCACCTGGGAAGCTATCCCGGACAGTGACAGGGACAAGCTGCTGATCCAGATTGACCCGGGGACAGCTTTCGGCACAGGCCAGCACGAGACCACCCAGCTGTGCATCCGGCAGTTGAAAAAATATGTGAAACCCGGGGCACGGGTCCTGGATGTGGGAACCGGAAGCGGGATTCTGGGCATCACGGCCTTAAAATTGGGCGCGTCCCAGGTGCTGGGGACAGACTTAGATGACAATGCCATTGCGGCGGTGGGTGAGAACCTGGAGGCCAACCATATCGAAAGCAGCAGCTTCCAGGTGGTCCAGGGCAACATCATCGACGATGAGAATGTGCAGGCCCTAGCGGGCCGCGGCTGTTACGACATCGCGGCAGCCAACATCCTGGCTCCGGTGATCATACTTTTACAGAAAGAGATCCCCCTCCACTTAAAGAAGGGCGGCATCTTCATCACCTCCGGCATCATCGACACCAAGGAGGAGGCAGTGCGGCAGGCCCTGGAGGACAACGGGGAACTGGAGATTGTGGAGACCACCCGCCAGGGAGAGTGGGTGTCCATCACGGCCAGAAGGCTATAAGGAGAGAGCAGTGTACCATTTTTTTGTATCAAAGGACCAGGTGGGACCGGAGACAGTGACCATCCGGGGAGGGGACGTGAACCATATCCGCAACGTGCTGCGGATGAAGCCGGGGGAGCGCCTGTTTGTCAGCGACGGGGAGAGGGCAGTCTATGAGTGCCGGATTGAGGAGCTGGGGATCGAGGCGGTGGAGGCCCGGATCCTTTCGCGGACAGAGGATATGAAGGAGCTCCCGGCCCGCCTTCACCTGTTCCAGGGGATACCAAAGGGCGATAAGCTGGAGCTGATCATCCAGAAGGCAGTGGAGCTGGGGGCCTGTGAGATCATTCCCGTGATGACCCGCCGGACCGTGGTGAGGCTGGAAAAGAAGAAGGAGGCCGCAAAGGTGGCCAGGTGGAACATCATCGCCGAGAGCGCGGCAAAACAGTCGGGGAGGGGCCTGATCCCCCAGGTGACCCGGGTCATGTCCTTTGAGGAGGCGCTGGCATATGGGAAAGATTTTCAGGTAAAGATTATCCCCTTTGAACGCGCGGAAGGGATGGGGGAGACAAAGAGACAGTTGGAGAGCATAGAACCGGGCATGGATGTGGGGATCTACATAGGCCCGGAAGGCGGCTTTGAGGACAGCGAGGCAGAGGCTGCCCAGAGACAGGGGGTAACGCCGGTATCCCTGGGAAAGAGAATCTTAAGGACAGAGACGGCAGGCCTTATGGTGCTTTCGGTGGCAGGGTATCTCCTGGAATCCCGCGACACTTAAACGGTGAGACTGTTTTTAAAGTTTTGGAACAGAGGGAAGAGACAGATGGAAGCATATTTTGACAATTCGGCTACAACCAGAGTATTTGACTCTGTAAAAGATATTGTGGTAAAAACCATGACAGAGGACTATGGAAATGCTGCCTCTAAGCACAGCAAGGGAGTGGCGGCGGAGGGGTATATCCGGGAGGCCAGGAGCGTGATCGCGAAGAGCTTAAAGGTGGAGGACAAGGAGATCGTGTTCACCTCCGGCGGCTCTGAGTCCAACAACATGGCCCTCGTGGGCACAGCCCTGGCAAACCGGCGCCGGGGAAACCACATTATCACCACCAATGTGGAGCACTCGTCGGTGTACAATACCCTGGGATTTTTGGAGGACCAGGGGTTTGAAGTTACGTATCTTCCGGTTGACGGTCAGGGGCACTTAAACCTTTCCCAGCTAAAGGAGAGCCTTCGGCCGGAGACCATCCTGGTTTCCGCCATGTATGTAAACAACGAGGTGGGTTCCGTGGAGCCTGTGGAGGACATCGCCAAAGTGATCAGGGAGAATCAGCCCCAGGCTCTTTTCCATGTGGATGCTATCCAGGCTTACGGAAAGTATCAGATCCGCCCGAAACGCCAGGGCATTGACCTGCTGAGCGTCAGCGGGCACAAGCTTCACGGCCCCAAGGGCGTGGGATTTTTGTATATCAATGAGAAGGTGAAAATAAAGCCCCTGATCTACGGCGGAGGCCAGCAGAG
This sequence comes from uncultured Hungatella sp., assembly GCA_947066955.1. Classification (GTDB taxonomy): domain Bacteria; phylum Bacillota; class Clostridia; order Lachnospirales; family Lachnospiraceae; genus UBA3402. The sequence continues at coordinate 22,159 of CAMTAF010000006.1, read as the reverse complement.
AGGGATGCGCTCCGGCACAGAGAATGTGCCCGGGGTTGCGGGGCTGGGGGTTGCGGTGAGGGAGATGTACACGGACCACCAGGCAAAGGTGGATTTCCTCTACAGTCTCAAAGACCACCTGATGACCAGGATCAAAGAGGTGGAGGGCTGCGTGGTGAACAGCCAGCCGGGGAGGGAGAGCGCTCCCCAGATCGTCAGCATCAGCTTTGAGGGGGTGCGCAGCGAGGTGCTTCTCCACGCCTTGGAGGAGAGGGGAATCTATGTGTCCTCAGGCTCCGCCTGTTCCAGCAATCACCCGGGAGTCAGCGGAACCTTAAAGGGGATCGGGGTAAGGCAGGATCTTCTTGACGCCACCCTCCGGTTCAGCTTCGGCATGTTCAACAAAAAAGAGGAGATCGACTATGCCATCGAGGCGCTCAAGGAGCTTCTGCCTGTGCTGCGCAGATACCGCAGGGCATAGGGGAGGATCGGCCGGGAAAGGAAAAAATCATGTTATATCAGTCATTTTTGATCAAATACGCGGAGATCGGGACAAAGGGAAAGAACCGGTATCTGTTTGAGGATGCCCTTATGAAGCAGATCCGCCACGCCGTCAGGGAGGTGGAGGGGGACTTCGCCGTGACCAAGGAGACGGGGCGGATCTATGTGCGGGCCAAGGGGGATTATGATTATGAGGATCTGATCCAGGCTTTGAAGCGAGTTTTCGGCATTGCCTGGATCTGCCCTATGTTCCAGACAGAGGAGAGAGATTTTGAGAACCTGAAAAAAGAGGTTGTGGACTATATAGGCCGGGCGTACCCGGACAGGCACATAACCTTTAAGGTGGATTCCCGCAGGGCGGACAAAAAGTATCCCCTGACCTCAGAGGAGATGAACCGGGAGCTGGGGGAGGTTCTTCTGAACGCTTACCCGGAGATGAAGGTAGATGTGCACCATCCCCAGGTCATGGTCCATGTGGAGGTGAGGACCATGGTGAATATTTACTCCCAGATGATCCCTGGCCCCGGCGGCATGCCTGTGGGCACCAACGGAAAGGCCATGCTTCTCCTGTCCGGAGGCATCGACAGCCCGGTGGCAGGGTACATGATCGCCAAGAGGGGCGTGAAGATCGAGGCAGTGTATTTCCACGCGCCGCCCTACACCAGCGAGAGGGCAAAGCAGAAGGTGGTGGATCTGGCCAGGCTGGTGGCCCGCTACTCAGGCCCTATCCGGCTGCATGTAGTGAATTTTACGGATATCCAGCTCTATATCTACGAGCAGTGCCCCCACGAGGAGCTGACCATCATCATGCGCCGCTATATGATGCGCATTGCCCAGGCCATCGGGGAGGAGACCCAGTGCCTGGCCCTGATCACGGGGGAGAGCATCGGCCAGGTGGCCTCCCAGACCGTACAGTCCCTGGCTGCCACTGACCAGGTGTGCCATATGCCGGTGTTTCGGCCGGTGATCGGGTTCGACAAGCAGGAGATCGTGGATATCGCGGAGAAGATCAACACCTATGAGACTTCCATCCAGCCCTACGAGGACTGCTGCACCATCTTTGTGGCAAAGCATCCGGTGACAAAGCCCAGTGTGAATGTGATCCGGCGCTCAGAGGAAAAGCTCTCGGAGAAAATCGACGGCATGGTGAAGACAGCCATTGAGACCAGGGAGACCGTGATGTGCTGGTGAGGGATAAAAAAACAGACAGGCCCGGCAGCGGACCCATTGAGAGCATGCTCTTTTTGGTCCCGCCTGGTACTGTCTGAGAAAGTCTGAGAAAATTTCCGATGAACAGGTTTCGGACAGGCATTATTTGATGATGTAGGGTGAGAGAACGGCAAGGATCTCTTCCACGCTGCTCTCGGTCTCAGCGTGAATGTTCAAGTCAATGGGTTTGGATAAGTCCAGGCTGAAGATCCCCATAATAGACTTTGCGTCAATGACATATCTGCCAGACACCAGATCGAAATCTACGTCAAACTTTGTCAGGTCGTTGACAAAGGATTTTACTTTATCAATCGAGTTCAAAGAAATACGTACTGTTTTCATAGAAAACCTCCTTTAATGATATCAATGGATATGGGAAAACGATTTTCCCTGATTAATAATAGTACCTATAAGGCCTTTAAAAGTCAATAGTGAGTTTGCATGAAAATACGGATAATAACTGTGAGTATTCACAGCCAAAATTAGTTGCGCGGAACGGAGGAAGATATGAGGAAAGCGGCCTTGCACAATCTGGGGTGCAAAGTGAATTACTACGAGACCGAGGCCATGGCTCAGCTTTTAGAGAAGGCGGGATATGAGATCGTGGCTTTTGAGGACGTGGCGGATGTGTATGTGGTCAACACCTGTTCGGTCACGAACATAGCGGACCGGAAGTCCAGGCAGATGCTTCACAGGGCCAAAAAGAGGAATCCCCAGGCAGTGGTGGTGGCGGCGGGCTGCTATGTCCAGGCGGCAGGGGAGGAGCTGGAGAAGGACCCGGCTGTGGATCTTATGGTGGGCAACAACAAAAAGGCGGACCTGCCCCGGATCCTGGAGAAATTTTTCTCCGGGAGGGAGTTGGAGCAGGAGGAATATTTGATGGACATGGCAAAGGCGGGCTGGTATGAAGGGCTGAACATCCACAAAGTGACAGGCCATACCAGGGCCTTTATTAAGATCCAGGATGGGTGCGACCAATTTTGCAGCTACTGTATTATCCCTTACACCAGAGGACGGGTCAGAAGCCGGAATCCGGAGGAGATCGTCAGGGAGGTGGAGAACCTTGGGAGCCAGGGATACCAGGAGATGGTGCTGACAGGCATCCACCTAAGCTCCTATGGGGCAGATTTCGGGGAAGGGGGGAGCGCTCTCTTGGACCTTCTGGCAAGGCTGGACAAGGTTCCGGGGGTGAGGAGGCTGCGATTAGGCTCTCTGGAGCCAAGGGTGGTCACGGAAGAGTTTGCCGGGACCCTGGCAGGCCTTAAAACCATATGCCCCCATTTTCATCTGTCTCTCCAAAGCGGGAGCGACTCGGTGCTTAAGCGGATGAACCGCCATTACACCGCTGCCCAGTACAGCCAGGTGTGCGGGATCCTGAGAAAATGGTTTGACCATCCTGCCATAACCACTGACGTGATCACCGGATTTCCGGGGGAGACCGAGGAGGAGTTTCGGGAGACAGAGGATTTCCTGAGAGCCATCCGATTTTATGAGACCCATATCTTCAAGTACTCTAAGAGGGAGGGAACCCGGGCCGCGAAGATGGAGGGCCAGGTTGAGGAGTCCGTCAAAGCCGCGAGGAGCGATCGGCTTCTGGCCATGGGCGCCGCCATGTCTTTGGAATACAGGAAAAGCTTTCTTGGGCAGGAAAAAGAGGTGCTCCTGGAGGAGAAGACAGTGGCAGGGGGCAGAGAGTACCTCACCGGCTACACGAGGGAGTACGTCAAGGCGGCCATCCCCTGGGACGAGAGCCTGAAAGGGAAGCTGGTGACCGGGGTTTTTCAGGAAATGCTCACAGACGAAATGGCGCTTATAAAACTTTTATAAAGATTCCTCTTTACGAATCCTCAAAAGTAGTATAGAATAGATAGGAACAGTTAAAGGACGTGAGGACAGATGGGCGATATTCATAATACACAGTTTTTCCGTGCAGTACAAGAGAATAAGATGGATGTGAGCCAGGTTCTGGAGCAGGTTTACCAGGCTCTGACCGAAAAAGGATATAACCCGGTGAATCAGATTGTCGGGTATATCATGTCTGGAGATCCAACCTATATTACCAGTCATAAGAACGCCAGAAGTCTCATTATGAAAGTAGAGCGGGATGAGATTCTGGAGGAGCTTCTGTCTGTGTATATTCATGCAAGATTACGGTAGAATCGTGGTAAGATACGATAGGTGAACTGTCAGGTTTTGTCGTCGGAGACGGATCTGGCAGTTTGTTCTATGCGCACGGGGCAGAAAGGTATATGCTGCTTGCGCAGCCTGCCCCGGCGCGGCGAGTAGGGAAGACGGGTCTTCCCTACTCGATCACACGGGCCCCAAGCGGAGATATGTCAGCAAAGCTGACCGGGGCCCGGCGCGGCGAGTAGGGAAGACAGGTCTTCCCTACTCGATCACGGGCCCCAAGCGGAGATATGCCAGCAGAGCTGGCTGGGGCCCGGCGCGGCGCGCAGGGGAAAAGCCCCCCTGCCCCGGCAGTTATTTATGTTTTTTGACGGAGCGGCAACATGAGAATTATGGGATTGGACTTTGGGTCGAAAACTGTGGGAGTAGCTGTCTGCGACCCTTTGGGCATTACTGCCCAGACTGTGGAGACGATTGTAAGAAAAGAAGAGAATAAACTGCGCCAGACGTGCCAGAGGATCGAGGCTCTGATCCGGGAATATGAGATTACATCCATTATTTTGGGTTATCCTATTAATATGGATGATTCGGTGGGAGAGCGGGGAAGAAAGACGGAGGAGTTTAAGGCCATGCTGGAGAGGCGGACCGGACTTCCGGTGATCCTGTGGGATGAGCGTCTGACTACGGTGGAGGCGGACGAGATCCTGAGGGAGAGCGGGGTGCCGGGGCGGGATCGGAAGAGGGTCATCGACCAGGTGGCGGCCGGCATTATCCTTCAGAGCTATCTTGATGCCTTGGAAGCAGAGAGAAAGAAGGAGACGTAAATATGGATGACGAGAAGATGATTACCTTGACTACCTCAGATGGGGAGGAATTGGAATTCTATGTCCTGGAGGAGACCAGGATCAGCGGGATGAATTATCTGCTGGTGACAGATGCGCAGGAAGATGACGAAGAGGGCGAGTGTTACATTTTAAAGGACAGATCCAAACAGGAGGATGAGGAGGCTGTCTACGAGTTTGTGGAAGACGACAGCGAGATGGATTATCTTTTTAATATTTTTGCGGAATTGATGGAAGATATGGATGTGGATCTGAGAAAATAGCGCCAAGAGGATGGGGATGGAACAGGATTTATTTAAGCGGCTGTTGAGAGAAAAAGGGCTGAAGGTCACGGCCCAGCGCACGCTGGTGCTGGAGATCATGGCAGAGAATCCAGGCGAGCACCTGACGGCTGAGGAGATTTTCGACCTGGCCAGACGCCGCTGCCGGGAGATCGGACTGGCCACGGTTTACCGCACTCTGCAGGTGCTTGTGGATCTGCGGATCATTGATAAAATCAGTTTGGATGACGGGTCGGCCAGGTATGAACTGGGCCAGGAGCTGGGCAGCGGGAGGCACCATCATCATCACGCCATATGTATGGGCTGCAAAGCCGTATTTTCCCTGGAAGAAGATTTGCTTGACACCCTGGAGCAGAGCCTGCTGGAGCGTCTCGGATTCACGGTGACGGACCATGAGGTAAAGCTCTACGGGTATTGCCGGGCGTGTAAGATAAAGAAACAGAGTTAAAATAAAACAGGAGGTAAGAGATTGAGACAACCAAGTAAAAAGCAGAATCAGAATCAAAATGAAAAAGTAAAAATCATCCCTTTGGGGGGGCTTGAGCAGATCGGATTGAATATTACGGCCATAGAATATGAGGACAGCATCATTGTCATAGACTGCGGCCTGGCCTTTCCCAGCGATGACATGCTGGGCATTGATCTTTGTATACCGGATGTGACTTATCTGAAGCAGAACATTGAGAAGGTGAAGGGATTTGTCATTACACACGGCCATGAGGACCACATAGGCGCCCTGCCGTATATTCTCCAGCAGATCAATGTGCCGGTGTACGGAACCAGGCTGACGGTGGCGCTGATCGAGAACAAGCTAAAGGAGCACAATCTTTTGCGGACCACCAAGAGAAAAGTGGTAAAGCACGGACAGTCCATTATCCTGGGGTGCTTCCGCATTGAGTTTGTAAAGACCAACCACAGCATCGCCGACGCCTCTGCCCTGGCCGTCTTTACGCCGGCAGGGATCCTTCTCCACACAGGAGACTTTAAGATCGATTACACCCCGGTGTTCGGGGAGCCCGCAGATTTGCAGCGGTTCGCGGAGCTGGGAAAGAAGGGCGTGCTGGCGCTGATGTGCGACAGCACCAACGCCATCCGGGCAGGCTTCACGCCGTCGGAGCGGACAGTGGGAAGGACCTTTGACGGGATCTTCTCCGAGCACAAGAACAACCGGATCATCGTGGCCACTTTCGCCTCCAACGTGGACCGGGTGCAGCAGATTATCAACTCCGCTTACAAGTACGGCCGGAAGGTGGTGGTGGAGGGGCGCAGCATGGTCAATGTCATAGGCACTGCCAGCGAGCTGGGGTATATCAAGATCCCGGAGGGAACCCTGATCGACATCGACAATCTGAAAAATTATCCCGACGAGAAGACAGTGCTGATCACCACGGGAAGTCAGGGCGAGTCCATGGCAGCCCTGTCCCGCATGGCTTCCAGCATCCACAGGAAAGTGTCCATCAAGCCGGGGGACGTGGTGATCTTCAGCTCCAACCCTATCCCCGGCAACGAGAAGGCTGTGTCCAAGGTGATCAACGAGCTGTCCATCAAGGGGGCTGAGGTGATCTTCCAGGACACCCATGTGTCGGGACATGCCTGCCAGGAGGAGATCAAGCTGATCTACTCTCTGACCCATCCCAAGTACGCTCTTCCGGTTCACGGCGAGTACCGCCATCTGGTGGCCCAGAAGAATCTGGCGCTGTCTATGGGGATCCCCAAGGAGAATATCCTTCTCATGTCATCGGGAGACGTGGTGGAGCTCTCCGAGGAACAGTGCCGGGTGGTGGACCATGTCCAGGCCGGCGCTATCCTGGTGGATGGCCTGGGCGTAGGGGATGTGGGAAATATCGTTCTCAGGGACAGGCAGAACCTGGCTCAGAACGGCATCATTATTGTGGTGCTCACCCTGGAGAAATACAGCAACCAGCTTCTGGCGGGTCCGGACATTGTCTCCCGGGGCTTCGTGTATGTGAGAGAGTCCGAGGATCTTCTGGAGGAGGCAAGACGTGTGGTGGATGAGGCGGTTCAGGACTGCTTAGACCGCCGTGTCAGCGACTGGGGCAAGATCAAAAACATTATCAGGGACAGCTTAAGCGATTTCCTGTGGAAAAAGATGAAGAGGAATCCCATGATTCTGCCCATCATAATGGAAGTGTGAGGAATCTATGAGCAATACGACCAATGAGATCAACAAGGTTACAGGCACCATTATCCGGGTGTCCTGGAAACTGATTGTCTGCGCGGCGGCGGTTCTTGTGATGTACGAGGGGATCACCAGGGGATATGGGTTCGGCCATGATATCTTTTACTCCTCTGCCGCCGCCTCAAAGCCGGGGGTGAACATGAGAGTGACCATCGGCGAGGGGGAGGAGCTGTCGGACATTGCGGCGGCTCTGGAGCGGGGAGGCTTAATAAAGAATCGGTACGCGTTTTTGATACAGAGCCTGTTCTATGACTACGGAGGGTCGGAGAATCCGGTGGAGGCAGGAACCTATCTGCTGAACAATTCCATGACCTCCAAGGAGATCATACTGACTCTCAGGGAGGGCGCCCAGGAAGAGGAACCAGAAGAATGATCACAGACGAGAGGGTCCGGGACTATATCCGCTCTCTGGAATCCGATCAGGGAGAGCTTTTGGAGAGGATCGCCGGCGAGGCCCGGAAAAAGAACATCCCCATTATCAAGAAAGAGACCGGAGCATTACTGAAAACACTGGTAGCGGCAAGACAGCCTGGGGCCATCCTGGAAGTGGGGACAGCCGTAGGCTATTCTGCTCTATTGATGGCCCAGGTGATGCCTGCAGGGTGCAGAATCACCACCATTGAAAAATACCGGCCCCACATAGAGGCGGCCAGGGCCAATTTTAAGGAGGCTGCCATGGAGGAGCGGATCACACTGCTGGAAGGCGACGCCCAGGAGCTCTTGGGAGAACTTTCGGGTCCCTATGACTTTATCTTTATGGATGCGGCAAAAGGCCAGTATATCCGCTGGCTTCCCAGGATCCTGGAGCTTTTGTCCCCCGGGGCAGTGCTTTTTTCCGACAATGTGCTCCAGGACGGGACCATTGTCCAGTCCCGCTACGGGGTGGAGAGGAGAGACCGGACTATCCACAGCCGGATGCGGGAATACCTGTATGCTCTCAAGCATACCAGGGGGCTGGAGACCGCCGTGGTGCCCATGGGGGATGGGGCGGCTATCAGCGTTTTAAAGGAAGGAACACTATGAAAAAACCTGAATTACTGATACCGGCGGGAAGCCTGGAGGTTTTAAAGACAGCGGTGGCCTACGGGGCGGATGCGGTATATATAGGAGGGGAGGCTTTCGGCCTCCGGGCCAAAGCCCACAATTTTTCCCTGGATGACATGAGGGAGGGAGTGGAATTCGCCCACAGCCGGGGAGTGAAGGTGTATGTCACCGCCAACATCCTGGCCCACAACCAGGATCTTGACGGGGTGGAGGAATATTTTCACCAGCTGAGAGACGTAAAGCCCGACGCCCTGATCATCTCAGACCCAGGAGTCTTTGACCTGGCGAGGAAGGTGATGCCGGAGACGGATGTGCATATCAGCACCCAGGCCAACAACACCAATTACGGCACTTACCTGTTCTGGCACAGGCTGGGGGCAAAGAGAGTGGTGTCCGCCAGGGAGCTGTCCTTGGAGGAGATCCGCCAGATCCGCCAGAAGATCCCAGAGGACATGGAGATCGAGACCTTTGTCCACGGGGCCATGTGCATCTCCTACTCGGGGCGCTGCCTTTTGAGCAACTTCTTTACAGGGAGGGACGCCAACCAGGGGGCCTGCACCCATCCCTGCCGGTGGAAATACGCCATCGCGGAGGAAACCAGGCCAGGAGAGTACCTGCCTGTGTACGAAAACGACAGAGGCACCTTCATCTTCAACTCCAAGGACTTGTGCATGGTGGAGTATATCCCCGAGCTCTGTGAAGCGGGGATCGACAGCTTTAAGGTGGAGGGGCGGATGAAAACGGCCCTCTATGTGGCCACAGTGGCAAGAGCCTACAGGAGGGCCATTGACGACTACTGCGCAGGACCGGAGGTCTTTCAAAGAAACTTAGAGTGGTATAAGGAAGAGATCGGAAAATGCACCAATCGGGAATTCACCACCGGCTTTTTCTTCGGGAAGCCGGGAAGCGACGCCCATATCTACAAGAGCAGCACCTATGTGAAAAATTATACTTACTTGGGGACCGTAGAGGAGACGGATGGCAGAGGCCAAGCCCGCATTGAGCAGAAAAATAAATTTTCTGTTGGCGAGGAGATCGAGGTGATGAAGCCTGACGGCCGGAATCTGGCAGCAGTGGTAAAGGGCATCCGGGATCAGGACGGACAGAGTCAGGACAGCGCCCCCCACGCCAGACAGGTCCTTTACGTAGATCTGGATACAAAGACAGAACGATTGGATATATTGAGACGGAAGGAAGTGTAGAAGCTATGATGTGGGTAACAGGGATCGGCGCGGCAGTGTGCCTGGCTTATTATGGAGTGATCGTGTGCTATTCCGGTTTTTCCACATCCTTTGCCTGGTTCTGGCCTTTGGCCGCCATGTTTCTGATGGCCCTGACGGGGGGCATGGCGTACAGCCGGTTTTATCCCAGAAGGATCCCTCTGTGGCTCTCCGTGTCGGCATTCACATTTCTTGGGGCCTCCATAGTGATCCTGTGTGCCGTGGAGGTGCTGGTGTTTTTGGGGGCAGCTTCCGCTAATACCCCGAACCTGGACTACGTGATTGTCCTGGGGGCAAAGGTGGAGGAGGGAAGGATCAGCAGCTCCCTTCAGAAGCGCCTGGACAGGGCCATCGAGTACAGCCAGAGGAACCCGGACACGGTGTGGATCCTTTCAGGCGGACAGGGGCGGGATGAGCCGGCCAGCGAGGCCCGGATGATGTATGAGTATTTGCGCTACAACGGGGTTCCGGAGAGGCAGCTGGTTATGGAGGACCGCTCCCAGAGCACGGCCCAGAACATCTCATACAGCAAGGAGATCATTGACCGCTTAGAGGATGAGAGGGACAGGCAGAGAACCGGCCAGCCGGACATCCCGCCGGGCCCCTACATGGTGGCAGAGGACAAGCCCATCCAGATCGGGGTGCTCACCAGCAATTTCCATGTGTTCAGAGCTACCCAGATCGCCCGGAGATGGGGGATCCATGAAGTCTGCGGAATCGGCGCGCCCTCGGACAGGATCTTATTTCTGCACTTGTGCGTCAGGGAGTGCGCGGCGATCTTAAAAGATAAGCTTATGGGGAATATGTAGCAGCGGCGGATAATATGACAGAGACCTTCACAAGATATCTACATGCCGCCTGTTGGGTATAGAAAGGAATGAGAATGATATGACGATAAAAGACTTGGAAGCCTATGATCTCAAAGAGAAAAGGCAGGTGGCGGAGCTGAATTCCGTTGCCTATATTCTGGAGCATAAAAAAAGCGGCGCCAAACTGTTTCTTCTGTCCAATGACGACGAGAACAAGGTGTTCTCCATCGGTTTTCGGACTCCTCCGGCAGACAGCACAGGGGTGGCCCATATCTTAGAGCACAGCGTTCTGTGCGGTTCGGAAAAATTTCCCGTAAAGGACCCTTTTGTGGAACTGGTAAAAGGATCCCTGAACACATTTTTAAACGCCATGACCTACCCGGACAAGACCGTGTACCCGGTGGCCAGCACCAATGACAAAGATTTCCGCAATCTTATGGATGTGTACATGGACGCGGTGCTCCACCCCAATATTTACCAGGAGCCCAAGATCTTCATGCAGGAAGGCTGGCACTATGAGCTGGAATCGGAAGAGGGGGAGCTTAAATACAACGGAGTGGTCTACAATGAGATGAAGGGCGCCTTTTCCTCGCCGGAGAGCGTGCTGGAGAGGTACACCCAGAAGATGCTGTTTCCGGACACCTGCTACGGCAACGAGTCGGGGGGGGATCCCAAGGATATCCCCCGGCTGACCTATGAGGAGTTCCTGGATTTCCACAGGACCTACTATCACCCCTCCAACAGCTATATCTACCTTTACGGGAACATGGATATGGCCGAGACCCTGGCCTGGCTGGATGAGGCCTACTTAAAGGGTTATGACAGGCTGGAGGTGGACTCCGAGATCGCCATGCAGCAGCCCTTTGACCGGCCAAAGAGCGAGGAGATCTCCTACTCCATCACAGAGGAGGAAGAGGAGGAGCACAATACCTATCTGTCCGTCGCCAATGTGGTGGGGACGGACCTGGATCCCAAGCTCTATGTGGCCTTCCAGATCCTGGAGTACACCCTGATCAATGCTCCTGGCGCCCCCTTAAAGCAGGCTCTTTTGGACGCGGGCATCGGCCACGACATCTTCGGAGGCTACGACAGCGGGACTTTGCAGCCCTGCTTCTCTGTGGTGGCCAAGGGGGCGGACCCGTGCCAGAAGGGGGAATTCCTGGCAGTGGTGAAGGGAACCTTGAGGAAGCTGGCAGACCAGGGGATCAATCAAAAGAGCCTGAAAGCAGGCTTAAACTACTGGGAATTTAAGTATCGGGAGGCGGACTACGGCACCACGCCCAAAGGCCTGATGTACGGACTTCAGTCCTTAGACAGCTGGCTCTACGGCGGAGATCCCCTGATGCATCTGGAGTATCAGGCCACCTTCGACTTCCTGAAAGAGGCTGTGGAGAAGGGATATTTTGAGGAGCTGATCAAAACCTGGCTTCTGGACAATCCCTTTGAGGCTGTCCTTGTTGTGAAGCCGGAGAAGAATCTCACTGCCAGGGAGGACGCTGCCCTGGCCGGGAAGCTGGCCCGGTACAAGGAAGGACTGTCAGGGGAGGAAATCAGCCGCCTGATTCGTGAGACTCAGGAGTTAAAAGAGTACCAGGACACCCCTTCCACCAGGGAGGAGCTGGAGTTAATCCCCATGCTGAAGCGGTCGGACATAAGCCGGGAGGCGGAAAAGGTGAACTGGACGGAGCACTTAATAGACGGGGTCCAGGTGCTGCACCACGACATGTTTACCTCCGGCATCGGGTATGTCCGGATCTTGTTTAACACGGACCGGGTTCCGGCGGAGGATATTCCTTATGTGGGCCTTTTGAAGGCAGTTCTGGGGTACGTGGACACGGAAAATTATTCCTACAGCGATTTAACCAGCGAGATCCACTTAAACAGCGGCGGCATCAGCTTCAGCGCTGTCTCCTATGTGGACTTAAGGAATCTGCCTGGGTTTGAGGGGGCATTTATGGCAGAAGCCAGGGTCTTGTATGAGAAGCTGGACTTTGCCTTTGACATCACGGGGGAGATCCTCACCACCTCCAGGCTGGAGGATCAGAAGCGCCTGGGAGAGATCCTCAGGGAGACGAAATCCCGCTCAAGGATGCGGCTGGAAAATGCCAGCCACAGCGCGGCGGTTTCCAGGGCCACCTCCTATTTCTCCCCCACCTCCTCCTTTAACGACAAGGTGGGAGGCATCGGCTTCTACCAGTTTTTGGAGAGCGCGGTGAAGGACTTTGACCAGGATCCCCAGAAGCTCATAGGAAAATTAAAAGAGGTGGCGGCAAAGCTGTTTACGGTGGATAACATGCTGGTGAGCTACACTGCGGATCAGGAGGGATTTGCCCGGCTGCGGTCCTCCATGAAGAAACTGACAGGCCGGCTTGGCGCGGGCAGCAGAGAGAGATACCCGTACACTTTCAAGGCAGGCAACAGAAACGAGGGATTCAAGACCGCGTCTCAGGTAAATTATGTGGCCAGGTGCGGCAATTTCCTCCAGGCCGGCTATGAGTACACCGGAGCCTTGAGAATTCTGAAGCTGATCTTAAGCTACGACTATCTGTGGCTGAACTTGAGAGTAAAGGGCGGCGCCTACGGCTGCATGAGCGGGTTCGGGCGGTCCGGGGAGGGATATTTTGTATCTTACCGGGATCCCAACGTGGCCCGGACCAACCAGGTCTATGAGGATATGGTAAAATATCTGGAGGAATTTGACGCGGATGAGAGGGACATGACCAAGTACGTCATCGGAACCATCAGCTCCATGGACACTCCCTTAAACCCGTCGGACAAGGGAGCCAGGGGTCTGTCCGCCTACTTGTCCGGAGTCACCGATGAGATGCTTCAGGAGGAGCGGGATCAGGTGCTGGACGCGGTTGCCGGGGATATCCGGGCTCTTTCGGGGATCGTGAAGGCCATCCTGGAAACAGGGAGCATCTGTACCATCGGAAACGAGGAGAAGATCGAGACAGACCAGAGTCTGTTCGGCGAGATCAAGACCCTGTTTACCACAGCCGAGGGAGAGGACTAAATGGAAGACAATTTCAAGTCAGGCTTTGCGGCCCTGGTGGGCAGGCCAAATGTGGGGAAATCCACTCTGATGAATCATCTCATCGGCCAGAAGATCGCCATCACATCGGAAAAGCCCCAGACCACCAGGAACCGGATCCAGACCGTGTATACCGACAAGCGGGGCCAGATTATTTTTCTGGACACCCCGGGTATCCACAAGGCAAAAAATAAGCTGGGGGAATACATGGTCAGCGTGGCGGAGGGTACACTAAAGGAGGTGGACGTGATCCTCTGGCTGGTGGAACCCTCCACCTTCATCGGGGCAGGGGAGCGCCACATCGCAGAGATCCTGGGAAAGGTGAAGACGCCGGTCATCCTGGTGATCAATAAGATTGACACGGTGAAGAACCAGGACCATATCCTGGCCTGCATAGAGGCTTACGAGAAGGTCTGCGGTTTCGCTGAGATCGTGCCTGTGTCGGCATTAAAAGACAAGAACACGGAAAAGATGACAGAGCTTATATTCAAGTATCTTCCCTGCGGCCCTCAGTACTATGACGAGGACACGGTCACGGACCAGCCTATGCGGCAGATCGTTGCCGAGCTGATCCGGGAGAAAGCCCTAAGGCTTCTGGAGGATGAGATCCCCCACGGCATAGCGGTGACCATAGAGTCCATGAAGGAGCGGAAGAACGGGCTGTTTGACATCGAGGCCACCATTGTGTGCGAGAGAGATTCCCACAAAGGGATCATCATCGGCAGGGGCGGATCCATGCTCAAGAGGATCGGCAGCGCTGCCCGCAGGGAGATCGAGAACCTTATGGGCGCTAGGGTGAATCTGCAGCTGTGGGTCAAGGTCCGCAAGGAGTGGCGGGACAGCGAGCTGTACATGAAAAATTACGGATACTTTCAGTGAGAGGGAGGAAGGGAACATGAGAGAGCCTCTGGAGCTGACAGGCATGGTCATAAAGTCCACGGCCGTGGGCGAGTATGACAGGCGCCTTGTGGTCCTCACCAGGGAGAGGGGAAAGATCACGGCTTTTGCCAGGGGCGCCAAGAGGCCGGGCAGCAGCCTGATGGGGCCATGCCGGTCCTTTGCCTTTGGGGTGTTTAAGGTCCTTGAGGGAAGGGACGCCTACACCCTCCAGTCCGCGCAGATCAGCCGGTATTTTGACGAGCTGGCAGGGGACATCGAGGCTGCCTGCTATGGCCAGTATTTTTTGGAAGTGGCGGACTATTATACCAGGGAAAGTCTGGACGGCAGCGCCATGCTCCTTCTGGTGTACCAATCCCTGCGGGCCCTGTCCAACCCCCATATCCCCAATGAGCTGGTGCAGCGGATCTTTGAGCTGAAGGCCATGGTGATCAACGGGGAGTACACGGAGCATCCTCCCTTAGACACAAGCGATTCGGCAAACTATACATGGGAGTACGTGGTGACAGCGCCCTTTGAAAAGCTCTATACTTTTACAGTAACTCCCCAGGTGCTGGAGGAATTCACAGAATGTGTGGAGCTGAACAAGGGCCGTTACATAGACCGTGACTTCCATTCGCTGGAAATCCTGGACGCTATGAAGCAAGGATGAGGCCGAGAACGTTTTTGGATAACACAGAAAAGTGTTGAAAATGTAGGTGTGAGCAAGTATAATATCTGAGAATACACGGAAATCAGGAGGGAGATATGGAGAGAACAGGGATGGCAGCGCTTGTCCTGGCGGCAGGAGTGGTGATGTCGGCATGCGGCCCCAGGACCGGCAGCACGTTTCCGCCTCAGCAGAATGCCATATATGTGTCCAGAGAGGGAGAGTTGTACACTGCCCTCATAGAGAGCTATGACCCGTCGGACACAGGCTACCGGGCAGAGGAGCTGCAGGCCATGGCTTCCCGGGAACTGGCGGACTACAACAGTCAGTACGGCACGCCGGAGCTGCCGGAACCGGTGGCCATCTCCCAGTGCGCGGTGGAAGGGGGAAAAGCCTCCATCGTGTACCGGTATGCTTCCCCGGAGGATCTATGCCGGTTTACCCGGTTCAGCCAGGATACGGCCAATCACCCGGACAGTCTTGTGATCACCACCAACACTGCAGGATTAGAGGATGGCAAAGCAGAGGGAGGCTGGATAGACGCCAGGAAGAATGCCGCTGTCACAGGCCGGGAGGCGCTGAAAAAGAAAGACCTTCCCATGGCAGTGGTGTCAGG
This sequence comes from uncultured Hungatella sp., assembly GCA_947066955.1. GTDB lineage: Bacteria > Bacillota > Clostridia > Lachnospirales > Lachnospiraceae > UBA3402. The sequence continues at coordinate 6,751 of CAMTAF010000006.1, read as the reverse complement.
GGCGGTGACGGTTCAGACGGAAGGGAAGATTGTTTTTTACAGCGGGGCCGTGGACCTGGTGGATGAGTATACGGCCAGGGTGTCAGAAGGGACCGCCTGGATCATATTCCGATAGAAAATAAAACATAAAGGCAGGATAATGAAGATGGAAAAGACTATGGAAAAAATCGTAGCTCTGGCAAAGTCCAGAGGGTTTGTGTATCCGGGCTCCGAGATCTACGGCGGCCTGGCCAATACCTGGGATTACGGCAACTTAGGCGTGGAGCTGAAGAATAACGTGAAAAAGGCCTGGTGGCAGAAATTTGTCCAGGAAAGCCCCTACAACGTGGGCGTTGACTGCGCTATTCTGATGAACTCTCAGACCTGGGTGGCTTCCGGGCATTTGGGGGGATTCTCTGATCCTCTCATGGACTGCAAGGCCTGTAAGGAGCGTTTCCGGGCCGACAAGCTGATTGAGGATTATATGGAAGAAAACGGCATCACCATAGAGGGGAGCGTTGACGCCTGGTCCCAGGAGGAGATGAAGAATTATATTGAGGAGAAAAATATCTGCTGCCCCAGCTGCGGAAAGCATGATTTCACCGATATCCGTCAGTTCAACCTGATGTTCAAGACCTTCCAGGGCGTGACCGAGGATGCCAAGAACACCGTGTACTTAAGGCCTGAGACCGCCCAGGGCATTTTCGTGAACTTTAAGAATGTCCAGAGGACTTCCAGGAAGAAGATCCCCTTTGGCATCGGCCAGATCGGAAAGTCGTTTAGAAACGAGATCACTCCAGGAAACTTTACCTTCCGCACCAGGGAGTTTGAGCAGATGGAGCTGGAGTTCTTCTGCGCCCCGGGAACGGATCTGGAGTGGTTTGCCTACTGGAAAGAGTTCTGCATCAACTGGCTCAAGTCTTTGGGCATGAAGGATGAGGAGATGAGGGCAAGAGACCACTCTCCGGAGGAGCTGTGCTTCTACAGCAAGGCCACCACGGACATTGAATTTCTGTTCCCATTTGGATGGGGCGAGCTGTGGGGAATTGCCGACAGAACCGACTATGATCTGACCCAGCACCAGAATACCTCTGGCCAGGACATGTCCTACTTTGACGACGAGAAGAAAGAAAAATATATCCCCTATGTCATCGAGCCGTCCCTGGGAGCGGACCGGGTAACCCTGGCTTTCCTTTGCGCGGCTTACGACGAGGAGGAAATCGGAGAGGGCGACGTGCGCACGGTGCTCCATTTCCATCCGGCGATTGCTCCCGTGAAGGTAGGAGTGCTGCCTCTGTCCAAGAAGCTCAACGAGGGCGCTGAGAAGGTCTACGGGGAGCTGAGCAAATATTTTAACTGCGAATTTGACGACAGGGGGAACATCGGCAAGAGGTACAGGAGACAGGATGAGATCGGGACACCCTTCTGCGTGACCTATGATTTCGACTCCGAGGAGGACCACGCCGTCACTGTCCGGGACCGGGACACCATGGATCAGGTGAGAGTGCCCATCAGTGAGCTGAAGACTTATCTGGAGGAGAAGATGAGGTTTTAAACTGCACATTTCCCCCTACCCGCCGCGCCGGGCCCCCGGTCAGCTCTGCTGACAAACCTCTTCGCGGGGCTCATGCGCATAGAAAGGCTCCTTTTTGATAAAAGGAGCCTTTTTCAGAGACGCAAACTCTGTTTACACTACCGCTGAACCTGTTCTTTGAGTTTTCTTACTTCGCGTTCCAAAAGATTGACACGGATAAAGAAAAGTTCTTTTTCATTTTCAACGGTTAACGCCCGGTCAAGCTTCCGGCTCAGGTCAAGATGTCCCTCCGCTATAATCAGGATATTCTTGTCTGTTGTGTTTTCCAGATGAAGCTCAAGACCGGTGACCCTGCCCTCTAAGGCCGTGACTCTGTTCTTCAAATCGCTGACTTCGTCCTTCAAAGTAGCAACCTCGTCCTTCAAAGTGGCGACCTCACTCTTCAAAGTGGCGACCTCACTCTTCAAATCAGCGATGTCGTCTTTGAGCGGCTGAAGCAAACCTGCGATTGCTGATAAGTCTTCCTTGGTTAAGGTCATATAGCTCCCTACCTCCTTTACTTACAGCGTGAATATACTCTCCATTTTCCGAACGAAATAAGTATATCACAGGCAGAGAGCAAAGTCCATGAAAATCGTCTAGACGGCTTTCTTTTTTAATCCTGCCCACAAGTTTTTCTCTGTGCACAAAAGCCCGGCGGACAGGATGGCGCCGGCGATGGTGAGGGGCAGCTGGGGCAGGATCAGCAGGATCCCAGCCGCCACCCAGACAAGCCTTCGGACCAAGATCTCATTTTCCGTAAAATACCCCTGGAGTCCTATGGCCATGCACAGAACGCCGGCAACACAGATGAATATGGAGAACAGGATCTCTCCGACGGAGCCGATCATCACCAGTTCCGGCTGGATGGCCAGACAGAAGGCGATGAGGAAGGAGGGGGCGGCCATCTTAAAAGCGGAGAATCCGATCTTTACCGCTGAGTCCTGGGCAATGGGGGCGGCGGCGAAGGCGGCGAGAGCTACGGGAGGGGTGATGGCTGACATGGATCCAAAGTAGAGGACAAACAGGTGAGCGGCCAGGGGAGGCACACCCAGTTTCACAATGGCCGGCGCTGCCAGTATGCACAGGATGGCATAGCAGGCAGAGGCCGGGAGTCCCATGCCCATGATGAGGGAGCCCAGCATCACCAGAAACAGAAGCAGCGCCAGATTGCCGCCTGACAGGGAGATCAGGATATTGGACAGCTTTAAGATCAGCCCCGAGGACTGAAGCCCCAGGAGGATAATCCCGGCACAGGAACATGCCATGACCACGGTGACAGAGCTTTTGGCAGTCTTTACCAGGATAGCCAGCCACTCTTTTTTAAGGATGCCCCGCTGTTCTTTTTTAAGCATTGCCAGGGCGATCAGGAGAAGGCAGCAGTAGAGGCATGCTTTGTATGCGGGATACTGGAACACTCCGAGGAAAAACACCAGGATCACCAGAGGCGGGATGTAGATCCAGCCCTGGCTCCTCAGCAGTTTCTTTCCGTCAGGGATCTCCTCAGGGGGCAGGCCTTTAAGGTTCAGCTGTTTTGCCTTTAAATCCACAGACATGTAGAGGGCCAGATAGTAGAGTATGGCCGGGATCACGGCGGCTTTGCAGACCTCCCAGTAAGAGATGCCCAGGGTGTCCGCCATGATAAAGGCAGCGGCTCCCATGACAGGGGGCATGATGAGTCCTCCCGTAGAAGCTACGGATTCCACGGCACCGGCAAAGTCGGATCGATATCCAACCCGCTTCATGAGAGGAATGGTGATGGTTCCCGTTCCCACCACATTGGCCACAGCACTTCCGCTGATGGAGCCGAAGAGGGCGCTTCCGAAGATAGCCACCTTGGCAGGACCTCCCCGAAACCGGCCGAAACCGGAGTTGGCCCAGTCCAGAAAAAAGTCGCTTCCCCCCAGGGACTCCAGAAGCTGTCCGAACATCAGGAAAATGAACACCTGAGTGGTGGATACCCCCAGCACGCTGCTGAAGATACCTTCCGTAGTCATGTACCCCATGGAGATCAGCTTGGGAAGCTTTACCCCCGCGTGGCGCAGCAGGGGAAAGGGGATTTTTGCCCCAAAGTAGGCGTAGGCTAAAAAAATCAGGCCGATGATGGGCATGGCCCACCCTACCACCTTTACGGTGCCTATGAGAACCAGGACAATGAGGCAGAATCCCAGAACCTTGTCTGTGGCAGCAGGCTGGATCAGGCGCATGGGCTCATTCATCTCCAGCCAGTGGAAGGCCACATTGAGACAGGTGACAAAGGCCAGCAAGGCCAGAAGGATTCCCGTTATGTAGGAGATGTTCTTTTTTATGTTGTTTTCAGGCCGTTTTTTCGGATAGATCAGAAATGCCAGAGCCAGGCCGAAAGCCAGATGGATGCTTCTCTGCTGCATTCCCGGAAACGGCATGTAAAAGGCTGTGTACAGCTGAAACACACACATGGCCACAGCCACGGCGGTGATCAGTTTGTCAGTAATTTTCTGCAGGTTCATGGCTTACCTCCTTTTGGTATCGGCACGCGCCGCTTACGCGGCACCTGCCAAGTCGTCGGAAGGCATCCTAAAAATGCTGCGCATTTGCCTTCCTCCTTTTGCGTGAAGCCGCCATGAAGGATTCCATGGCGGCCCTGTGAGAATCATGTATGAATTTTTACTTGATGTATCCTTACTTGATATATCCTTTCTCTCTGAAATATCTCTCAGTGCCGGGGTGAAGGGGAGCGATGGCTGTGTCGATGGTGTTCTGAGCCGTGGCTCCTTTTACGCCCGCGAAGACGCCGGTCCACTCGTCATACTTTTCATCCAGAGTCTTGGCGATCTGGTAGGCCAGTTCCTCTGGAAAATCTTCTGTGACCACCAGGGCATAGGGGCTTCCCACGGTGTTGTAATCCTGATCCTGGCCTTTGTAGGTTCCCGCTGGCCTGGTGACTTGGCTCAAATAGCTGCAGGAGTCCAAAAACATCTTTTTCTGGTCCTCGCTGAATTCGATAAATCTGGCGCCTCCTGGCATGTTGAAGATCTCTGTTACCGAGGAATGGGGATCGCAGGCGCAGATCCACAGGGAGTCGATGGTGGAGGTGTTGAGGGCTTCATAGCTTTCAGCCGGGGTGAGGTACTGGAGGTCATAGTAATCTTCCCGTCCCATGGTCTTGAGAAGCTCCGAGATCAAAAGCTGCCCCGAGTTTCCCTTGTTGCAGATGGAGACCCTGGCTCCCTGCAGATCCTCGATGGTCTGATAGCTGGAATCTGCCCGGACAATGACGCTTAGGAAGCTGTTGGGGGACCCGTAGAGAGTGCGCAGGTGAGAGTTGGGCTCAATTCCTTCGCTGGGATCGCCGTTGTAATATTTGTAGATGTAGGCCGCGGACGCCACGCCCATGGGCATTTGGCCCGTGGCTACGCTGATTAAGTTTTCCCCGCCTCCTGTGGTGATGGCGGGAGTGATGTTGATGTTGTCGTTGTTGGAGCTAACCACCTGGGCTGCGGAGGAGGTGTACATGTAGGTCCAGCCCCCTGTGGTGGTGGCTCCGCAGGTGATCTCCGCCACGCCTCCCACCACGGGGATCAAGTCATTTCCCTCAAAAACTGCCGGAGCTTCTTCTGCCTTGGGAGCCTCCTCTGACTTTGACTCTGCAGGGGGCGCCGCCTGCGTCCCGGAGGCCGTTGTCTGCGGAGACGGCGCCGGGGCTGTCTGTCCGGCGGAGCATCCGGCTGTCACCACAACTGCCATAATCAACCCATAGATTGCCAATGTGCTTTTTTTCATAAGTTCTCTCCTTTCTAACCCTGGTATCATGTGATCTCAGGGATCTCTGCCAGACGGTCTGCCATGAGGATCTCCTCTGCCAGCCGTCGTGCTTTCTCTTTTCCAAGGGCCGGCTCTGCCAGGCCCAAAAACTTCTCAATCTCCTGCCTGTGGGTCAGGGGACAGGCCGTGCTTCCGGACATGTGATCAATCTGCTTTTGAAGACAGGTTCCGTCTCCAAAGCTGACTGTGATCCGGCTGCCCCACTGCCGGGGATACCGGTTGGTGAAAGTGGGATCGCTGACAACTGTCACTTTCTCAGCCAGTTCTTTTATGGTGTCATCGGCCAGGGTCTCTGGCGTGAATTCCTCCAGAGACACCCTGCCCCGGACCAGAGCGGCGGCCACTGTGTAGGGGATGCTGAACCTGGCCTCCACCGGGGTTTCGGGGTACCAGGTGAAACCGCACTGGAGCACTCCCACTTCGTAGGTCTCCACCAGGATTCCCGAAATTTCGCGTAAGGGTAATTTGATATCCTTTTTCAGAGCCAGGGCCCCGTCGATGGCATGGTGGGTGGTGCGGCAGCAGGGGTAAGGCTTTTTGTCTATGGCAAGAATCTCAAAAGTTTTTCCCAACCCCTGGGTCAGCCGGCTTAGGTCAAAAGAATCGGAAACTGCCTGGTACAGCCCTCCATCCTCCGCGTCCAGAATGTGCTCCGGCCCGGTCATGCCGCTTCTTGCCAGCATGGCGGCCGTGAGCCCGTTGACGGCTGCCCTGGCGGGATGGAGCTTTTTGCAGGTAGAGCCTTCTTTTAAAAATGCCCACAGGCCGCAGCTTTGGGTTCCGGCCATACCGAGAGCCCACACCATCTCTTCTTCTGAGAGCTCCAGAAGACGTCCGGCGGCCGCAGCCGCGCCGAAGGCCCCGATGACTCCTGTCTGATGCCATCCCCTCTTCCGGGTGCTGACCACATCCATGGCCATGCCTACTCTTGCCATTATCTCATATCCGGCCACCACTGCCTCCAGGAAATTTTTTCCAGTTTTTTTCCCGGCCTCTGCCAGAGTCCAGGCAGTGGGCACCACAACGGCGCCCATGTGGGATTTGGACCCTGTATGTACATCATCCAGCTCTAGGGCATGTCCCATGATGGCGTTCAGCAGGAGGGCCTGGAACACATTCAGCTTGAAACCCTGCCCCCAGACAGTGGCCTGGTAGAGAGAACTGGTCTCGGTCCACTCCCGGAGATCCTGGCAGATTTTTGGAATCTCCTCATAGTTTACGGCCCCGCAGGCAGAGCCTATGGTGTCAAGAACACAAAATATGGCGGCTTTCTCCACCTGGACGGGGGCGTCCTCCAGGCAAAACTCTCTGGCAAACCGGGCCAGCTCTCTAAGCTCTGACATATCCATCCCTCCTTTTTGGTAACGGCACGCGCCGCTTTGCGGCACCTGCCAG
>CAMTAF010000005.1 GCA_947066955.1 uncultured Hungatella sp. | reverse complement strand
AAAAAAATTAATTTTTTTCTAAAATACTCTTGCATTTTTCAAAAATTATGATATTATATAAATAAGTCATAACTTATTTTTTAAAAGTTATAATTTATAAATCGTATTAGAAAGGAGAAGCGTATGCAAGTTTCACTTCCAGAAAATTTCTTCATGGGTGCTGCCATGTCCGGTCCTCAGACAGAAGGTGCTTACAAGAAAGACAACCGGCTGGAGAGCTTTTGGGATCACTGGTCTGATCTCTCCATCTCCGATTTTTACAACAAGGTGGGCAGCTATGTGGGCAACAATTTTTACGAGAAGTATGAGGAGGACATCAAACTCCTTAAGAGCCTCCATTTGGACTCTTTCCGAACCTCCATGCAGTGGACCCGCCTCATGGATCAGGATCAGAAGCTGAATCCTCTGGGAGCGGCCTTTTACCACAAGGTCTGCGCCTGCGCAAAGGAAAATCAGATCGAGCTGTTCATGAATCTGTACCATTTTGACATGCCTGCCTATCTGTTTGCCAGAGGGGGCTGGCTGAACCGGGAAGTGGTGGAAGCTTATGCCACCTACGCCAGAACCGCCTTCAGAGAGTTTGGCAAGGAGATCCGCTGTTGGTTCACCTTTAACGAGCCCATCGTGGAACCGGATCAGGAATATCGCCATGGCGTGTGGTATCCGTTTATCAAGGATCCCAAAAAGGGAATGCAGGTACAGTACCACATATCTCTGGCCCACAGTCTGGCTGTCCGCGAATTTAACAAGGCCAAGGAAGAAGGATACATGATGCCTGATGCTCAGATTGGGCTGATCAACGCTTTCGCTCCTCCTTATACCAGAGAAAATCCCTCTCCTGAGGATCTAGAGGCTGTCCGGATGACCGATGGTATCCAAAACCGCTGGTGGCTGGATCTGTGTACTTCCGGGACACTGCCTCAGGATGTGCTGGATACCTTAAAGGACTGTGGGCTGGCTCCCGAGACTCGCCCGGGCGACCAGGAGATCTTAAAGTGCGGTCAGGTAGACTGGCTAGGGTTTAATTATTATCAGCCAAACCGTGTTCAGGCCCCTCTGACAAAGACGGACGAGGCCGGCTATCCCAAGTTCGCAGACCCCTACATCTGGCCTGAGAGAAAGATGAATATTTATCGGGGATGGGAGATCTACCCCAAGGGAATCTACGATTTCGGCATGAAGATGAAGCGAGAATACCCGGATATGAAGTTCTTCATCTCCGAGAACGGCATGGGAGTTGAACACGAGGAGCGCTTCCGGGACGCAAGCGGCGAGATTCAGGATGACTACCGGATTGAATTCGTAGAGGACCACTTAAAGTGGGTTATGAAATCCATCGAGGAGGGAGCCAACTGCGTAGGTTACCACTACTGGGGCGTCATCGACAACTGGTCCTGGGCCAATGCTTTTAAGAATCGATATGGATTTATCGAGGTGGATCTCATGGACAACTATTCACGCAGGTTAAAGAAATCTGCCCACTGGATCAAAAACCTCATCGAGCAGAGGGATAGGAGGAAGGCAAACGCGTAGCGTTTTTAAGATGCCTTCCGACGTACTGGCAGGTGGCGCGAAGCGCCGCGTGCCCATAACGAAAAAAGGAGGATTGACATGGGAAGTTCTTTAGAAAATTCAAAATTTGTAGATAAATTTACAGAATTCGCGGCAAAGCTTGGCAGCCAGATCCACTTAAGCTCTCTTCGGGACGCCTTTGCCACCATCATGCCTCTCTATATACTGGCAGGTCTGGCGGTGCTGTTCAACAACACGATATTCCAGTGGATCTTAAGCGGCCCCGCTTTGGAGAGTGCCCAGTACTGGGGCAACATGCTGGTCAACGGAACCTTGAACATCAGCTCTCTGTTGATTGCCACAATCATCGGCTACTGCCTCTCCCGGAACAGAGGCTATGACAATCCTGTCGCCGCTGCCCTGGTTTCTCTTGCTTCCCTGATTGTTATGATGCCGGGCTCTGTCAGCGTCACGCCGGTGGGAGCTTCTGAGGCCGTGACCGTGTCTGGAGTCCTGACCTTCAGCAATGTAGGCACTCAGGCCATGTTTGCCGGCATCCTCATTGGGCTGGCTGCTACAGAGCTGTTTGTCTACGTGGCGCGCATCAAAAAACTTCAGATCAATATGGGGGACAGTATTCCCCCTGCTGTGGGCAAATCTTTCTCCATACTGATCCCCTTTATTCTGGTGATGTCGCTGTTTGGAATCATTTCCGCCATCCTGCACAACGTGTTCCATACAGACCTGATCACCATCATCACAACCGTAATCCAGGAGCCTTTGAGAGGTGTCACTACCGGACTCTTCGGCTGTGTGCTGCTCTACTCCCTGGGCAATTTCCTGTGGCTGTTCGGTATTCACCAGACGGTGATCTACGGTTCCATCCTGGAGCCTCTTCTGATCATCAATATGACTCAGGCTATGGCGTCGTACGCAGCAGGAGAGCCTGTGGCCGATATCATCAATGTGGCCTTTGTGCCTGCCTTCGGCATGATGGGAGGCTCCGGTTCTACCATCGCCCTGATCATCGCCACTTTGCTCTTTGGACGCAATAAAGCTACCAGGGCCATCTGCAAGATGTCCGCGGCTCCGGGATTGTTCAATATTAATGAGCCAGTTATTTTTGGCTACTCCATCGTTTACAACATTACTATGATCATCCCGTTTGTGCTTCTGCCCGCCATCGGCATCATCATCGGCTACGCCGCCACGGCTCTTAACTTTATGAACGAATGTGTTGTCTACATCCCCTGGACCACTCCGCCTCTGTTAAGCGGCTATCTGGCTACAGGAGGAGATTTCCGGGCAGTGATCGTTCAGCTTCTCATCATTGTCATCGGCGTGCTGTTGTATCTGCCATTTGTAAAAATTAATGACCGGCTTATGGAGCAGCAGGCCGGTTCTGAAAACTAGGAGGAAGACAAACGCGCAGCGTTTTCAGCATGCCTTCCGACGTCTTGGCAGGTGCCGCAGAGCGGCGCATGCCGTTATCTTAATAAAGGAGGAGTCTCCTATGAATGAACTTATCTTTTTTAACCCTTTCTTTAAACAAGTCCTCTGGGGCGGCCACAGGATGAGGGAGACCTACGGATATCCCATCCCAGGCGACGACACAGGGGAAGCGTGGGTCATCAGCGCCAATCCCAACGGTCAGAGCACGGTCCGGGGCGGCATTTATAAGGGACAGAGTTTAGGGCAGCTGTGGGACCAGCACCGGGAGCTGTTCGGGGGCATGGAGGGAAGGGAATTTCCCCTTCTGGTAAAGATCATTGATGCCAACGACCACCTCAGTATCCAGGTACACCCGGACAACGCCTACGCACAGGTTCACGAGAACGGCAGCCAGGGAAAGACGGAATGCTGGTACATCTTAGACTGTGACAAAGACGCGGACATCATCATCGGACATCATGCAAAAAGCCGCGAGGAGCTGGAGAATATGGTAAAGAACGGCCAGTGGGACTCTCTTCTCAGAAGATTCCCCATCCATAAAGGCGACTTTTTCTACATCCCCTCAGGCACGGTCCACGCCATCCGCAAAGGCACCCTGCTGTTGGAGGTCCAGCAGAACAGCGATACAACCTACCGCCTCTATGATTATGGCCGCCTCCAGAACGGCAGGCCCAGACAGCTTCATTTAAAGCAGAGCCTGGATGTCATCACCTGTCCGTACACGGAACAAGACACCAGAGGGAAGACAGAGGAGCACAACGGCTATCAGGTGTGCACATTGGTGGCAGGCCCCTATTTTACCGTAAACTGCTGGAACGTGAAAACCCATGCGGCCATCAGCCAGAATTATCCTTTCATGCTCATCGACGTCACCGCGGGAAGCGGCTTTTTAGACAAGTATGAGGTAAAGGCCGGGGATCACATCCTGGCGCCCTCCGGCTACGGCGTAATCCATGCTCAGGGAGCTATGGAGCTGGTGGCCACGCACTGCTGACAGACTTTATTTGGAGCCCGCGCGCAATAGAGCACGGGCTCTGGTCAGCTTTGCTGACAGGATTCACCCCTTTTTGCTCTTAATCATCATAATGGCCTTTGCACGATATAATTTTGATATTTTGTAATTCATCAATATCGTACACTAACCGATTCTTTTCATCAATCCGTCTGGAATATCCAGGACGATGCTTTAATGGTTCAGGTTTTCCGATTCCTTGCATTACTCCGTTTCGTTTAATATCTTCTAACAGATTATTGATTCGCTTAACGGTTTTCCTGTCTTCAAATTGCCAATATACATAGTCAGCAAAACCTTTATCTGTAAAAGTTAAATCATTCATTTTCCTGCTCCATCTGCTTCATCCAATTTAATACTTTTTGCGTAGGTTTCCAATCATCAGATTCCATTGCCCGCAATTCTTCCATGCTGAAAGATATGGTTTTCCCTTCCTCCAGTTGCTTAAAACTTTTGTCCAGCATGGCTAGATACTCCGCATTGTGTTTTGCTTTCGCCATTTCGTTATACTCTTTTTCGGATACAATTACTACATTTTCATTTTTAGGCCTTGATACAATAAGCGTTTCCCCGCCAATGACTTTATTACACCATTCCTTAAAATTTTCACGTACATCCATGCTTTTTACTGCCAACATAACATCACCTCACAAATTCGTATGATTTTTCGTACTTTTATTATATCTTGTTATTATACGTCTGTCAAATTATTTTATGCCGGAAAAAGGATTCGAGTATGGGAGGCTTTCTCCCTACTCGTCGTGCCAGGCCCCGGCCAGCTTTTGCTGGTAAAACTCCTTTCAGGGCCCGTGCGCATAAATAAAGGCTTTTCGAAGTCTCACACCTCGAAAAGCCTTCCTTTTCAGAGCTGATGACGGGACTCGGACCCGTGACCTCCTCACTACCAATGAGGTGCGCTACCACCTGTGCCACATCAGCCTCTCTCTGAACTTGAAGTTTGTACTCAAGCCTTAGATATATTATCACGCCAAGCGCTGTTTGTCAACAGAAAATTTTATTTTCCCCAAAATACTTTTGCCTGGCACCAAAACCGTTTTTACTCATAGTTTAAAGTAAAACAACAATGAGGCTTCTCTATGGCTGAAAACAGCACCAACAATTCCAGCGCCCATTTATCGCCGGAAGACTTCGATGCCGCTTCCCCGGCATCCGGATCCAACAATGATTACGGAATCTCCCTGCCCGTTGCTCCTGAGGGCGGGATCCCCGCATACAGCGGCTCCCCCTCCGGCGGCGGCTCAGACAATGACTACGGGCTCATGAACCCTGTGGCTCCCGAGGGCGGCATCCCGGCTTATCCCGGCAATTCCTCCTGGTCGGCCCCTTCCGTCACCCTTCCGGTTTTTCCATCCTGCCCCGGCTGCATGCCCTGCGCCGGCTGCAGCTCCGCAGCCAACGCCCAAGTACGGTTTCTCAACGCTTCCACCAACACCTTCCCGGTGGACGTGTCCATTGATCATACAATCTACGCATCAAATGCCCGTTTCGGCACCATCTCCGACTACGGGCAGCTGTCCGACGGGTTCCACACCGTGACCGTCAGGCGGGCCTCAGGCCTAAGAACCGTGCTGCTCCAGCAGACCTTCCCCTTCACAGGCGGCCAGAAATACACCCTGGTCCTGGTGGACACTGCTGCCGGCGGCCTTGCCATGAGCCAGGTCTCCGACACAGGATGCAGCAACATGAACTACAACACCGGCTGCTACCGGGTGGCCAATATGTCCTACAGCGGATCCAGCTATGACGTGATGCTCTACAGCCACGATGCCGTATTCCGCAACGTAGGTTTCCGGGAAGTGACCTCCTACAAACAGGCCATAGCCGGCTCTTATCAGTTCTACATCACCGGGGCCGCCACCTTCTCCGTGGTTCGGGAGCTGCCGATTATCGTCATAGGCACTCTGTCCGGCGGAAGCTTTTCCAGCGAACCCCTTGTCTCCTATCAGGCGGACATCTCCGCCGGAGGCCGCTACACCTCCTATCTCTTAGGAAATACCTGGTCCGACATGGGCTTCCGCGTCCTGACAGTGGCCGACTAAGTCAGAGCCTCTCGATCTTTTTGGCCATCAGCTCGCTGTTGTTGCTGTAGATGATGGCATTCTCTTTTGAAATGACCTTCTGCTGGTACATCTGTATCAGGCTGGCATCCATGGCGATCATCCCCTCCTTCTGGGAGGTTGCGATGACATTGTCGATCTGATGGATCTTGGACTCCCGGATCATGTTGCGGATGGCATTGTTAAAGAACATGATCTCAAAAGCCGGCTGAACCCCGCCTGCCAGGGTGGGGATCAGCTGCTGGGAGATCACTGCCTCCATGACCATGGAGATCTGCACCCGGATCTGCTGCTGCTGCTCAGGCGGAAAGCTGTCGATGATGCGGTCCATGGTGTTGGCGGCCCCCACGGTGTGGAGGGTGGATATCACCAGATGCCCTGTCTCCGCCGCGGTCATGGCGGTCTTGATGGTCTCGTGGTCCCTCATCTCTCCTAAGAGGATGACATCGGGGGCCTGCCTCAAGGCTGCCCTGAGCCCGGTCACGTAGCTCTCCGTATCGCTCCCCACCTCTCTCTGGGACACCACGCTCTTGTCGTGGCGGTGGAGGTACTCGATGGGATCCTCCAGAGTGATCACATGGGCATTTCTCGTCTTGTTGATCTCGTTGATGATGCAGGCCAGGGTCGTGCTCTTGCCGCTGCCCGCAGGTCCTGTCACCAGCACCATGCCTTTTGTCATCTTAGCCACATCAATGATGGTTCTGGGCAGATGAAGCTTCTCATAATCCGGCAGGTCAAAGGTGATGATACGTATGATGGCTGCCAGAGATCCTCTCTGCCTGAAAACATTGGCCCTGAAGCGGGACAGATGGGGGAGGGCAAATGAGAAATCGTCGTCCCCTGTCTCCTGAATCTTGGTCATACTGCGCTTTCCGGCTATGGTGTAAAGCTGTGTGATCATCTCGTCGATCTGGTCAGGGAACAGCTTCTCCTCTTTGTAATACTCGATTCTTCCTCCTACCTTGTAGGAAAGAGGCATGCCTGCTACCAGAAAGATATCCGATGCCTGTTTGTTTACCGCTACACTGAGCAATTCTACTATATCCATAAGTTTCTTCCTCCCTCGTCAACTGCCGCTCCACACAGGCATGGACCTGTCTATCTCGTAATCCTCCGACTGGTAGACATTCCAGGCCAGTATCCGGTACCCTCTCTCTTCTTCACCGGTTATCTCTAATTCCACATGAAGCTTCTGTCCATACAGCATATCCACATCTTTCCAGACAGTATTGGATGTCTCGTCATAGCAGCCGCCCAGCTTCTCCTTCATCCTCTCCTTTACCATGTGCTGGTACACCTCCTCGGAGGAGGAACTTAAGGCGCACTCCAAAAGCTCTGCCTCCACCATGGCCGCGAACTCCACAGCCTGGCTGTCCGCCTCATAGTATCCCTTGATGGACTGGGCGTTCTTCTGGGCCAGATTCCAGTCGCTTCCCGCGCTGCTCAAAGACAGAAGTCCGAAAATCGTCAGACATAATATAATAAAAATCAATATAAGGGAAGAGGTGCCGATGTTGGCCCTTCCTCCCGACTGTTTGTCATTCATAGCCAAAGTTCCTTCCATATGAGGGTCAACGGTCAGGAAGCCTCTTGACCGTGAGCAAAAACAGTTCTGTTTTGTCCTCTGAGCGCAGGATCTGGATCTGTGCCTCCTCTGTGCGCTCCCCTGTGTCCAATTCTACCCTGGCGGCGTAGCCTGTGGGGCTCTCCTCCTCTGTCACATTCCACTGGGAGTCCCAGTAGATCACCCCCGCGTCCCCGTCCTGGGTCATGTGGAACCTGGCCGTCAGGCCTTCCCTGTCCTCTGCCTTCCAGATCTCCGCCACACTCTCCGCGGCAAGGGAGGCCTGGTTGGTATCTCTGGCCAGGCGGCTTAAGTTGTTGGCTCTCACGAACACCAGGATGCAGATGCTGGCACACAAGATAAAGAAACATACCACCGCGATCATCTCCATGAGAAACAGCGCGGTTCCTGAATCCCGTTTATTTTTCATCGATCACGCCTCCGCTTCTGATATTCAGCAGCAGCTTTGTGTCGGACTGATCCGCCACCTCCACCTCCAGGATATCTCCCTCCTGCCGGAAGGTAAGGCCCTCGCAGTCAATGATCTCAAGGCCGTCCGCCAGCCCCAGGCCGCTGCCGGCGTTGGTGAACAGTTCCCTCACCGCCCCGTCCCGGCAGTAGATCCAGGTGACATAGCTGACCCCGTTGATCTCCTGGCACAGCTCCAGCACAGCGGTGTTTTCAATGTCCCTCACCGATATGCTGTCCGCCTTGTCGTTCTGCCTCACCTTGTTGGCCACATAGTTTAACACTACCTGGCCGGAATAATTCTCCTCGATACGGCTGTTGATGTTCTCATAGACCTTTCCGCCGATGAGAACCGTAAACAGAGCGCTCAGCACAAACACCAGGAACAGGAGCATGGTGAAGAGAAGGTTCATGGTCTGCTTGTTGTGGTGTTCCTGTTTTTTCAAACGCTTCCCCTCCTTTACTCTTCCCTGATCCTGGAATTTACCGTGATGCTCGGCATGATATTGGAGGCAAATCCCTCATAAAACACATCGAACCGCTCCCGGTCGATCTTTACCCCGTAATTCTCTTCCAGATACGCCACAGAAGGCGGATATCTGCCCTCGATGGCGTAGCACTGTACCGAGGCCCTGGCCACGGCGCTCCTCAAGGTCTCCGCCCCCTCCCGCTCCATGCGGTCGGACATGGACAAAACTCCCTGAAGAAACACGCCTATGACGGCTGCGAACACTGCTGCCGACAGCACATATCCCCCTATGGTTTTCCAACTGTTCTTCAACTGTTTCACTGTCTCCACCTGCTATCCTATTGCTGACAATATGCCTACCAGGGGGAGCATCACCGACAGAAGCACCAGTCCCACGGAAACCGCCAGCACCGCAACGATGGTTGGCTCCAGCCTGGATATGGTGTTGTCAATGGAGGCATCCGCCTCCTCCTCATATCCCTGGGAAATCTCATTCATCACAGAGTCCAGCTTTCCGCTGCGGTTGCCCACCTTGATCATCTGGATCTGGAAACCGCTGAACATGCCGGAATCCTTCATGGCCTCGTCGTAGCCCTTGCCGATCTCAAGGCTTTCCTTGCAGGCTGTCAGATACTCCTCGATCTTGCTGTTGCCCGCCAGCTCCTCTGCCAGCTCAATGCCTTTCTCAAGCTCCAGACCGCTCTCCAGAGTCAGAGCCAGAACAGAAGTGCACCGTCTCTTGGCCGTGAGGAGGGCTGTCTTGTTGGAGCGCTTGAACTTTTCGATCAGGTTCTCCACGATATGTACTTTCTTTCCGAACTTGGAGGCGATGAAAAGTCCCAGCACCACTACCGCCGTCACGCCTGCCGCCGCCAGGGCAACGCCGCTGAACACTCCGCCCAGGCGGATGGCTGTCTGGGACACCGGCGATATCTGGGCCCCCAGCTGCTCGTACACTTCCTCAAAAATAGGCATAACCCTGGTGAACAGCACAAACAGCACCACAAGAAGCATGAGCACCATCATAATCGGGTATGTCACCGCGTTGCGGATATTCCGGATCATCCGGTCCTCCTTGTCGTAATAGACGGAGAGGGCCTCCATCATGTGGTCCAGGGTTCCTGTCTGGTCGCCCAGCTTTGCCATCTTTACAACATATTCGGGAAAGCTTTCCGTCTTTTCCAAAGCTTCAAATACCGGAGCCCCCAGCTCGATCTCATCCGCCAGAAACAGCAGCCTGTTCTTTTCATCCTCGCTGGCCGCGTCATCCGCCATGATCCGCAGTCCCTCATCCAGAGGGACCGCGCCCTTCAAAAGAAGGGACATCTGGAGACAGAATGCAGAGAGCTCCTGATACGTATACTTCTGCTCTGTTTTCTTGCTCATGAACGTCTCTCCTTATCAATAGCAGTATTTCTGCTGGTAGTTGGCGCCGTTGCCGATGTACTGCTTGATGGAATCGCTCTGCCCGCCGGTGGAGGCAAAGGTCGGGTCCGCCAGAGACCAGTTGGTGCCGTCAAAGTAGATGTAGTTGTCAAGCCAGCCCACACCGTCAATGTACACGTTCACCCACGCGTGGTAGACGCTTCCGGTGTAGCCGATCACCAGCTTTGCCGGAATGTCCTGGGAGCGGAGCATGGATACCATGAGGGCCGCGTAGTCAAAGCAGATGCCGGAGCCGGAGGCCAGGGTCTGGTCTACACTGGGCAGATAACCGCTCTGCACCGAGTTTGCCTTGGCGGTGTCATAGGTTGTATTGTTGATCACATAGTTGTACACATTGTTTACCACGCCCAGGGCATCGGTGGCGCCTGCGGAGATCTCCGCGGCCTTCTGCACAGCCGCGCTTCCGTCGGAGAAGTTCACGTACTGGTTGGGGTAGAGAAACGGCTCGTACTGGCTGGCCAGGGACACGTTGATGGTCTGGCTGAATGCCTGGGAATAGCTGTTGCCCTGCACCTGCTCAAAAACCTTGATGGAGTAAGTTCCGTTGCCCTCGGACAGAGGAAACACCTCGTAGGCCGACCTGGCGTTGAGGTCGTAGGTGTAGGTGAGGCCGTCCTTGTCGATCTGCACCTTGATCCGCCCCACATTGCCGGTGTACTTTATCATCACGTAGCCGTTCTGGGAATTGGATGCATCCACGGTCACAGGACCGTTGGCATAGGTTACGGAGCCGGATGCGGTGGGAATGCGCACATAGCTTCCCTGGGGTTTGGAGTACAGGGGCACCGCGCTGTCTTCAATGACTGCCAGTTCTCCCGCCGTCTCCGGCAGGGCTGTTTCCGCCTGTGTCTGTGCTGCTGTTGTCTCGGCCTGCCCGGCCGCCGGGGCGCATCCTCCTATGCCCAGAGCGGCGCAGACAGCGGCTCCACCTAAAAATACTGTCCATTGTCTTCTTTTCATATTGACACACCTCTATTTTCTTGAATTGTCGTTTATGTCTCTCTTAAAAGATCCGCCGGCCTCACCCAAGCCTCTGCCGCACGATCTCATATGCCAGAACCCCTGCTGCCACAGAGGCGTTGAGGGAGTCGATATCCCCCTTCATGGGGATCGCGGCCGTCATGTCGCAGGTCTCCTTCACCAGCTTGCTGACGCCCTCGCCCTCATTGCCCACTACCAGGCCTATGGGGCCTGTCAGATCCAGGCTGTACATCACCTGCCCGCCCATGTCCGCGCAGACAAACCACAGCCCCTCTTTTTTCAGCTGCTCCATGACAGCCTTTAAATTGGTAACCTTGGCAACCGGGGTGTAGTTTAAAGCGCCCGCCGATGTCCTGGCCACAGTGGCCGTCAGCCCCACTGCCCTGCGCTTAGGGATAATAACCCCGTGGGCGCCTGCCAGATTGGCTGTCCGGATGATGGCCCCCAGATTGTGGGGATCCTCAATGCCGTCCAGAAGCAGGATAAAGGGCGGTTCTCCCTTTTCCCTGGCCCTGGCCAGAATGTCCTCTACCTGGGCGTACCTGTAAGCGGAGGCAAAAGCCGCCACTCCCTGGTGGTTTCTGGTGAGAGACAGCTGATCCAGCCTTTCCTTTGACACGAAGGTGACGATTGTGTCTTGTTTCTTTGCCTCCCGCAAGATGGTCTGTATGGGGCCGTCCCTGCATCCATCCTGAATATACAGCTTGTCGATAGTCCTGCCGGACCGGAATGCTTCAATCACCGCATTCCGCCCTTCTATCAAAAGATTATCCTCGTTCATTCTGTCCTCAGTTCTCCTATCTTCTCCAGCCCCAACCCGATCAGGTCCAGAAGTCGCTCATACTGTCCTGTGAGATACAGATAGCCTGTGAGGGCTTCCAGGCCCGTGGCCATCCGGTAGTCCATGACAGAGGCGTTCTTTGCCGTGGTCATGGATTTGGCGTTCCTGCCCCGCTTGAACACAGCCAGCTCCTTCTCTGTCAGATCTTCCTCCAAAAGCCGTATCATAGCTGCCTGAGCCGGGGCCTTCACCAGGCCGGAGCTTTTTTTGTGCAGCTTGTTCACCTGCATATTGCCCCGGTTCATCACCAGAGTCCTTATGATAATCTCGTAGACCGCGTCTCCCATGTAGGCCAGGGCCAAGGGCGAGTAGGTATCCGGATCCACCCACTTTAGCTTCAGCCTTTCCTGGCAGCAGTCTGTAAACCCCCGGGCCGTCTTTATGCTCTCTTCCATTTGACCCCTTCTCTTGTGTCCTCCAGGATAATGCCCATACTGGAAAGCTGCCCCCGGATCTGATCCGCAAGAGCAAAATCCTTTGCTTTTCTGGCCTGCTGCCTGCGGGCGATGAGTTTTTCCACCTCCTCATCCAGGGTTTCTTTCCTCCGCCGGGTAATGATGCCTAAGATGCCGCACAAGGTCTCTAAAGTCTCGATAAGATACTCCGTATATTCCCTGCTGCTGTCCTGATCTGCAGTGGAGTTGGCCAGCTTCACCACCTCAAACACCGCGGAGACCGCATCTGCCGTGTTAAAGTCATCTTCCATGGCCGCCTCGTACTTGGCCCGAAGTTCTCCCACAGCCTGGCACAGCTTCTCTTCCTCCCGGCTGGCAGCGCTCTGCCCTGCCCTCTCCCTAAGCTCCCTCAGCCTCTCGATCCCGTTGAGGATCCTCTCCAGTCCGTTCTTCGACGACTCCATGAGATCGGCGCTGAAATTTAAGGGGCTCCGGTAATGGGCGCTGAGCATGAAAAACCGCAGCACCTGGAGATCGAATTTCTCCCCGATCTCCCTGACCGTGAAGAAGTTCCCCAGGGACTTTGACATCTTTTTGTTGTCGATATTTAAAAATCCGTTGTGCATCCAATATCTGGCAAACTCTTTGCCGCTTGCGGCCTCGCTCTGGGCGATCTCGTTCTCATGGTGGGGGAAGATTAAGTCCTCGCCGCCGCCGTGGATGTCGATCTGCTCTCCCAGGTACTTTCTGGACATGGCCGAGCACTCGATATGCCAGCCCGGCCTTCCCTGGCACCAGGGGGACTCCCAGTAAGGCTCTCCCTCTTTCTTGGGCTTCCAAAGCACAAAGTCCGAGGGATCCTCCTTGCCCTCTTCCCCTGTAACCTTGATCTCCCTGAAGCCCGACTGCAGCTCATCTAAGTTCTTGTGGGACAATTTCCCGTAATCCTTAAAGGAACCGGTCCTAAAGTACACGGTCCCGTCGGCCGCCGCGTAGGCGTGTCCTTTGGCGATCAGGGTCTGGATCAGCTCCAGCATCCCGTCGATCTCCTCTGTGGCCTTTGGGTGGACGGTGGCCGGCTTCACATTCATAGCCTCCATATCCTTTCGGCACTCCTCGATATACCGTCTGGAGATCACCGCCGAATCCACGCCTTCCTCCGCTGCTTTCTTTATGATCTTGTCATCCACATCCGTAAAATTTGAAACAAAATTCACCTCATAACCTTTATATTCCAGATAACGCCGCACCGTGTCAAACACGATCATGGGTCTGGCATTGCCGATGTGGATCAGGTTATATACCGTCGGCCCGCAGACATACATCTTCACCTTTCCCGGCTCTAAGGGGACAAACTCTTCCTTCCTCCCGGTCAGCGTATTAAAGATCTTCATGGTCTTCCTCCTCAACTTGATTATTCGCGGCGCCATGTCCCGCGGATGCCCCGCAGCAGCGCCCGGAACATCTGTCTGCCTCTATGCTGTAATCATAACAGTAATCGGTTGGAGATGTCAATAAGGTAATGGCCTGGGACGCGATTCCCTGGCCGCTCCCTGTAAATCCCAGCCCTTCCTCCGTGGTGGCCTTCACGCTGACCCTGTCCGGCAAAATCTTTAAAGCTCCGGCGATATTCTCCGCCATGCGGGGCCGGTAAGCTGCCAGCTTTGGTCTCTGGGCGATGATGGTGGCATCGATATTCTCTACCACATACCCTTTCTCCTCCAGCAAAGCCCCTACATGCTTCAGCAGTTCAATGCTGGAGATCCCTTCATATGCCGGGTCCGTGTCGGGGAAATGCTGCCCGATATCCCCCAGGGCCGCGGCGCCCAGAAGGGCATCCATCACCGCGTGGACCAGCACATCGGCATCGGAGTGTCCCTGGAGCCCTCTCTCATACGGAATCTCCACCCCTCCCAGAATCAGCTTTCTCCCTTCTGTCAGGCGGTGCACGTCATATCCCTGTCCTATTCTCATGATTCTTTCCTTTCCTGTCAATTCTTGTCTTTCCCTGCCGCGGGGCCCAGGCCCTGTCTCCTACACAATCATCCTCACCTTGCCCGGTATGCACCTGAACTGAACCTCCTGCTGGCAACCGCAGCTCTCTCCGTCCGCGTGAAGCGGCATAGAGTGATCCAGGCAGATCTCCACCTCCTGGCAGTTGTAACAGCGAACCCCCCTGTATTTCTTCTGATGTCCCATAAGAGAGCTGATGAAAAAGGGAATCAGCCTGACCTTGGCGCTGTGATGGACCACGCAGAGAGTCAGCCTGCCGTCGCAGGGGTCCGCGGAAGGGGCAAACTTAAACCCGCCCCCCTCAAAGGGCTGGATATGGACTGAGATAAAATAAATATGGTTCAGCTCCACCTTCTGAGCCCCATCCAGCAGAAGGTGTCCTTTCACAGGACAGGCCAGCATAAGCTGCTTCACTCCCACAACGCCGCAGCATAGTTTCCCCAGGCCGCCGAGAGCCTGCCTCCATTTTGGATCTGCCAGCTCCTGGCATGCCGCCCCGTCCAGACCGATGCCGGCGCTGACCAGAAACCGTCTGTGCTCCATCCTCTCCCCGTAACACATCACCCCGTAGTCCAAAAGCTTGTGATATCTGGGATTAAGAATCTTCTTCAGACATCTGGAGGGTCTTCGGGGCAGCTTTAAGCTTCTGGCCAGGTCATTGCCCAGACCTGTGGGAATGTATCCCAGGGTCACGGGGCCGCAGAAATCCAGGCCGTCTAAAACCTCATTCATAGTCCCGTCCCCGCCTACCGTGATAATGACCCTTGGCTCTCTGCACCCTTTCGTCAGCCTTACAGCCTCCGCCATGGCATCTCCCGGTTTCCCCGTGAGAAATGCCTGGTATTCGATCCTCAGATGATTCAGCTGCCTTTCTAATTTTTTCCATGCTTTGCCGCTGCGGCCGCCTCCGGCGTCAGGGTTTACAATAAAATAATACATGACAGCCTCCTCTCCAATTGTTTTCCAGTATAACATATTTTGTCATCAGCCGCAAGGCTGCCCCACTGGCGGCTCCTTGCCTTTTCCTTAAAAATCCCTTGAAAATTTTTACAAAAAAAGTGAAAAAAGTGTTGACAATCATCCCAATATCAATTATACTAACAAAGCAGTCGCGAAGACGGCAAGGGTATTGATATCAATCTAATAAGGCGGAATAGCTCAGTTGGCTAGAGCACACGGTTCATACCCGTGGTGTCGAGAGTTCAAATCTCCCTTCCGCTACTAAAAAGAGCACATTTGAGAGAAAGGTGCTCTTTTTTGCGTGCATTTTATTTATGTTACTGACAGCGGACATGAAGAAATTATGTTGGGCAGTTGGGAACTATGTTAGAAAATGCTGAAAAGGCAGTTTAATTTTCGGTTGACTTTGTTTTTTTTATCGTGCTAAGATGAAGTTGTAAAAAGGGTGGCGGTGTTGCTGCCACTCTTGGACGATCAACGGTTGCTTGTGCAATCATCAATCGACCCATCAGACGCCGGCAAGCTCACTGATGGGTCTTTTTCTGTCCGTCCTTTTTGGTGCTGTATTTAAGTCTGTCCCAAAGGTGTGCATTCTCCAAATAAGGAGCGCTCGCTCGTCTGCCCCTGACTTTCGGACCCCAAGAGGAAATTTGCCAGCAAAAGCTGGCCGGGGCCCGGCGAGTAGGGGGGAAAAACCTCCCCCTACCGGATCGCAGTGTAACCGTCGGGTCTTATTTATTTGATAAATTTTTTCAGCATCCTGGCAGTCTCCCCCACGTCGATGGGCTTTGCCATATGTGCGTTCATCCCGTGTTCCAAACACCGTTTTATATCCTCGGCAAAAGCGTCGGCGGTCATGGCGATGATGGGGATATCCGCGTCGGGCCTGTCCATCCTTCGTATGGCATCGGCCGCCTCGTAGCCTGTCATCACGGGCATGCGCAGGTCCATCAGCACAGCGTCATAATAGCCGGGAGCAGAGCTCTTGAATTTGTCCACGCAGATCTGCCCGTTCTCCGCCCATTCCAGCTCCAGACCCAGCTCCGACAGAAGCTCGGAAGCGATCTCCCAGTTCAGTTCATTATCCTCCGCAACAAGAACCCTGCAGCCTTTAAGATCCCTGCCCGGCTCCTCCTTGTTCTTCTCCGCCATCCCCATATAGTCCCGCAGACCATAGAACAGGGTGGATTTGAACAGGGGCTTGGATATAAACCCGTCGATCCCCGCTGCCCTGGCCTCCTCCTCAATGTCGTTCCAGTCATAGGCGGATATCAGGATGATGGGAATCTCTTTTTCCAGCATCCTCGTGATCCTTCTGGCTGTCTCGATGCCGTCGATTCCCGGAAGCTTCCAGTCTATGAGCACGATCTGATAATCCCGATGCTCCCTGTGGCGCTGCTCGATCTTGTCAAGGGCGCTCTCCCCGTCCAAAGTCCATTCCGCCTCCACCCCGATGCTTTTTAAGGTGGATACGGTACTGCGGCAGAGCATATGATCATCATCCACCACCAGCATGCTCCAATTGGGAAGAACCATGTCTACCTCCTGGACCACTGCTTTCTCCAGATCCAGAATCACACAGAACCGGGATCCTTCGCCCTGCCGGCTCTCCACCTGAATCGTCCCGCCCATGGCATCCACGATATACTTGGTGATAGCCAGCCCCAGTCCGGTCCCCTCCGTCTTGTGAACCCTGGTGCGGTCCTCCCTGACAAAGGATTCAAAGATCTTTTCCTTGAACTCCGGCGCCATGCCGATCCCGTTGTCCGCCACCTCAATGTGGCATCTCCTGTAGTCCTCTCCCTTGGGAGAAGGCTCCTGCCAGAGGGAGAGAGAGATACACCCCTTCTCCGGCGTAAATTTGATGGCATTAGACAGAAGATTTAAGAGAATCTGGTTCAGCCGAACGCTGTCACAGCACACATGCTCCGCGGAGATATCATAGATTCTCACTTCAAACTGCTGGTTCTTGGCTTTCATCTGGGGCTGCACAATGCTGACAATGCTGTCCATGGCCTCCCTGAGGGATACCTGATCCATGTTCAGGGTCATCTTTCCGCTCTCAATCTTGGACATATCCAGCACATCGTTAATCAGTCCCAGGAGATGTTTGCTGGACATGGCGATCTTCCTGAGACAGCTCTGAACCTGAGCCTGATTATCCGCATTTGTGATGGCGATGGCCGTCATCCCCACAATAGCGTTCATAGGAGTCCTGATGTCATGGCTCATATTAGACAAGAACTCGCTTTTTGCCTTGTTGGCCTCCACGGCCTCCCGGCGGGCCTCCTCCACCTCCCTAAGCTGCATTCTGGTGAGTTTAAAATATCTCACAAAGAACAGGAGCAGACTCAGCAGGACAATGCCGCAGCTCAAAAAAACCATGTACCCCCATTGCCGGTTCAGGCGTCCGATGGTCTCGTTGAGGGTGTCATAGGGCATAATGGTCACCAGATACCACTCTGAATACGGAAGCTTGGCACAGTACAGGTGGCGCCGCTCCTTTCCGATCTCCAGCACCTGGGAGTAATTCCGATTTTCCGCCATGGCCGCGGACAGCTCCTCCACATACTGTTCCCCGTTGCTGCCGCCCGCTTCCTCCACAATAGCCCTTATCCGCTGGAAGTAGCTCTGCCGGAAGGCTTCCCCGCCCCGGATGACAAAGCTGCCGTCCTTCCGGATGATATGGGAATACACAAGGGTATTGCTTTTGTCCAGGGAGAGCATGTCTCTGATATAGTCAACGGGAAGGCCGGCTACCAGAGCCCTGCCGGTCTCTTTGCCGGACATGGCATAGGCTGCGGGAACCCCCAGATAGACCATGTTTTTTCCGTCAGCGTCCGTTCCCACTGCTATCTTTTTCTCCTGGTTCCTCAAAGACTCCATAAATGGTTCCGGATCCGTAATCTTTATGGCGTTCCCGTAGAGCATCTCAAACCGGCCGTCATCCGAACACAGCGCCAGACTCTCAAACCCTCTGGCCTTTGCCCCGTAAGCCAGCTCTCTGTCCACTGCCTGCTTGTCGCTCCCATCCGCCCCATAAAACTCCAGCAAGGCTTCCACCTGCGCCAGACGCTGTTCGATCATGGTATGAAAATGCATAGAGATCCGCTCGTTCATCCCTGTCATATAGATCGTTCCCACTTCTCGCATGGTCTGGGCACTGGTGCTGTTCATATACCGTGCCAGGAAAACAAATACCGCGGCGCACAGGAGCGTCAACCCTACAACGCTGACCGCTAAAAATCGGGTTATTTTATCTCTCATATCAAAATCTCCAAGCCTTGATGCCCCGAGGCAGGCAAGACCTCTCTCAGCCTCCCACCTCAGCCTGCAGCTTCCGGATAGCGGTTACCGTCTGTTCATAATCTTTTTTTACCTGCTCCACCAGCGGATCTGCCTCCGGGCTCCAGCCGTTCCTGAGGGCCTCTGTCAGCTCATGGCTTGAGCGGTACAGCTTCGTAAAGCTTAAGTTCTGGCAGACCCCCTTTATGGTATGGGAAGCCCGAAACGCTTCCTTATAATCCTTTGCCTCAAGGGAAGAACACAAAAGGTCATAGCTTCCGTCATTTAAAAACTTGAGAACAAATTTCTGAACCAGTTTCTCGCTGCGCAGACGCCCCAGCACATCATCGTAATCCCCTTCCAGAGATTTGTAACAATCTATTAAGCTCATAGGTTTTTCTCCTCCATCATACAGTCATTATAGCCGCGGTACTGTCCCGCACCGCCCCGTTTTGCCATCAGCAGGGCTTTGTCTGCCTTTTTAAACAGTTTATCATAATCCGCTTCCCCTTCTTCCACAGCAACGGTTCCTACGCATACCGAAACCTTGAATCCCTCGTAATCCCCTTCCAGGGCCGACATGATCCACCGGGCCGCCTCTTTCTCATCAGACCTGCCCTTTACCAGAATCAGGAATTCATCTCCGCTGATCCTGGCGGCGACATCCTCCTCCCCCACGCTGGAACGCACAATATTCGCTACATGGGCCAGGATCTGGTCTCCGAACATCCTTCCCCGGCTGTCATTGGCTTCCTTGATGTGATCCACATCCAGGAGCAAAAGCACATAGCGTTCTCCCGCGCTCATGGCCAGGCGCTCCCGGATCCTCTTCTCCGCGTATTCTATGGTCAAAAGCCCTGTCAGAGCATCGTGAGAAACCATGCTCTCCAGAGCGTCAAGGCGCAGCCGGGCTTCATGGATATCAACAGCTTTTCCGATAACTCCTGTGTACACCGGCGGATCCTCCAAAGACTCCAGGGCCTGGGCCACAATTCTTATCCACCTTGCCTCGCCGCCTGTGTTGGCTTTGCAGTCATACTTCACCACAGGATTCTTCCGAAATGTGTTATGGAGAATATCCCCCAGCTTCTTGATATCCTCCGGATCCATGATGGCTGTCACCCTCTCATCCCCCAGGGGATCCATAATAAGCTCCGGAAGCCCCAGACGCCTTGCGCCCCACTCTGACAAAGTGAGCATGGGAGGCGTAATGCTGTACTCAAACTGGATCTCCTCTGACATGGAAGCGTAGAAACTGCTCTTCATCCTTTCATGCTCCAGAAGCTGGATCGTCCTCTCCGAGACAGGATTATCCTTGGGATGAAGCTTCTCCTCCAGGATATCCTGAAGCTCCTGCTCGTCGATCTGCCCTGTCTTGGTATTGTTTAGGTTCTCCTGCAGGGTGTCGGCGATCTCCCGAAGACACTGGAGCAGCAGGGGATTGAACGCGCCGCACTCCCCGTTGCAGATCATGCGGATCGCCTCCTCGTGAGGGAAGGCCTTTTTATACACACGCTCGCTTGTGAGCGCGTCGTAGACATCGGCCAGGGCCACAATCTGGGCGTGGATCGGGATCTCGTCGCCTTTAAGCCCGTCAGGATAACCCCTGCCGTCATACCGCTCGTGGTGCCAGCGGCAGATGGCGTAGGCCTCTTTCACCAAAGGCTCCTCCTGGTGGAAGGACAGCTTCTCCAGCATCTCGGCCCCGATGGTGGTGTGAGTCTTCATGATATCAAACTCTTCCTTTGTCAGGCGCCCGGGCTTGTTGAGAATCTCTCCGGGGATGGAGATCTTGCCGATATCGTGGAGCGCCGACGCGATACAGATCATGGAGATCTCTTCTTTCGTAAAACGGTATTTGTCTGATACCTGGTTGAGATGCTTCAGCAAAAGCTCTGTCAGAGAGCGGATGTGAAGCACATGAAGGCCGCTCTCGCCGTTTCTGAATTCTACTATATGACTGAGGATATCGATCATCAGGCTGCTCTGCTTCTCTTTCTCGTCAATCTGCTCCATGACCAGAGCTGCCAGCTTTTTCTGCTTAGCGTACAGGACTATGGTGTTAACCACCCTGTGGTGGACGATGACCGCGTCAAAAGGCCTGCTTATGTAATCCGTGATTCCAAGCTTGTACGCCCGCTCCACATGGAAAGAACTGCTTTCCGACGATATCATAATGACCGGGATCTCGTCGATCCAGTGGTGCCGGTTCATCACCTCCAGCACTCCGAAGCCGTCAAGCTCAGGCATCACAATATCCAGCAGAATCAGGGAAAGCTCGGGGCCGTATTTCTGGATAGCGGCAATCGCTTCAACTCCGTTTTCAGCCTCGATAATCTCGTATTCGCTTTCCAGCATATCAGCCAGGATCGCCCGGTTCATCTCAGAGTCGTCCGCGATCAGTATTTTCTGTTTAAACTGTTGTTCCTTGCTCATCTTGGTTCCTTCCTCAATCAAATGATGACTTCTAGGTAATTCTGAATATATAGTTTATATTATAAAGAAAAATCCGAAAAAATACAAGAGCATTCTGATACCATGGGTACAAATCCTGCCAATACCTGCTCCGGGCCCCGCCCCATGTGCAATCGAGTAGGGGAGGCGCTTCCCCCTACTCGCCGCGCGGCCCGTGCGCCGCTTTAGCGGCAAACTTCCACTGCACGGGCCTGCGCACAAAAAACGCATCCTTCCGGATGCGTTTTTTAACGTATGCCCTGCTCAGCCGTTTAAAAAACCTTTTCCTATGATCTCGCTGGAATTGGTCACCATCATGAAAGCCGTGGGCTCCACGGCGCGGATATAATTGCGCAGCCTCACCGCCTGCCCTCTCTTCATGGTGGTCATCACCACTGTCTTCTTGTGGTGGGTAAATGCCCCCTGGGCCTCATAGACCGTGGCGCTTCGGTTTAAGCTGTTGATAATATAATCGCAGATAGGCGCCGGGTCGTCGCAGACAATGTTAAAGCATTTGCACAGATTAATATTCTCGATGACCCCGTCCACCATCAGGGACTTGGCCATAAGCCCTAAGCTGGAGAACAATCCTGTGGCGGGCCCGAAGATGAAAAACGAGCACACCACCGCAAAGAGATCCACCAGAAACAGAGCTGTCCCGATATTAAAGCTGGTGTACTTTTTCAGCACCATGGCGATGATATCCGTCCCGCCGCTGGAAGCTCCGATGTTAAACAGAATGGCCGACCCCACCGCCGGCAGGAAGATGGCAAAGACCAGCTCCAGCACAGGTTCCGAAGTCAGAGGCGCGTTCATGGGACACACTTTCTCCAAAAGTGCCAGAAGAGCGGACATCAGCACGCTGGCATACACCGTCTTCACCCCAAACTGGCGGCCCACTGCCAAAAAACCCACCAAAAGCAGCACCATGTTGGCCGCAAAAGTGAACCCTCCTGCCGACCATCTGGTAACCGCGCTGACCACGGTGGAAAATCCGGTGACTCCTCCAAAGGCAAAATGATTGGGGAACTTGAAAAAATACACTCCCACTACCATAATCCAGATGCTTGCGGTGATCAGCCCATACTCCCACAAGGTTTTCATCACCGGACTCTTAAATTCTTTTGTCATGACCCTTCAGCAATCAGCCATGCCGACAACAGGCACAGCCTTCCTGCTGCCTCCTGTTTCTTTATTTTTTTAGGCATGCCCCTCTAATTTTTGAGTTTTTGGGCATTCCTGCTTTCAAAACCAATATAACCCAGGTCAGCAGCAATTGCAAACACCATTCCCCTTGGCATCGCCACAATGATTTTCCTGTGGCCGGCCTAATTGAACCCGAAAAATTTGCGGCTGATCTTGTACCCTGCCACCGACACGGTCCGGCCTCCCTTTCCCGGCAGATTCATGCCCTGCCCCAGGAAGCCGAACCTGAGCCTTAAATACATCATCAGGTTTTTCTTTCTGGCGTACTGCCACAGTTCTTTTTTCTTGGCCATATCTTCCTCAGTGCCGGAGCGGATGGCCAGAATCGAGGAGATGACCATCATAATCTCCAGATACCGGATCATATAATGGCGCAGCTTTCCCCAGCGCAGCTTAGCCTCCACAAAGTAGTCGATCATCAGCTTGTTCACGCGGATCTGCTGGTCGATCCTTCCGATCATCACCTGCTCGTTCACCGACTGATCATCCCTGCCTATAAAATACCGGTAAAAATTCACATCCAGATAGTACATGGTCTTCACATGGGGAAGAGGCTGGTACACAAAAATATTGTCAACATAAAAGGTGTGCTCCGGCAGCTTAAGGCCGCACTGACGCAGCAGCTCTGTGCGGTAGATCACAGAGTGCATCAGGATATACTGCCCCAGCATGAACACCTTCACATCCTTCCAGGTAAACACCTGATCCTTTGGAAGGGCGGTCCGGTAATTCATGACTTTTTTCCTCCTTGCCCCCTGTTTCTCATACACAAAATTAGAGATGAGCATATCCACAGGCTCCGCCTGGTCCGCCAGCTGCCTTAAAGTCTTTAGGATCTCCAAGTAAGCTCCCCGGTCCACCCAGTCGTCGCTGTCCACTACCTTAAAATAGACCCCCTCCGCATTTTTAAGCCCTGTGTTCACTGCTCCGCCGTGTCCCTTGTTTTCTTGGTGGATAGCCCGGCAGATGCCGGGATACTTTTTCTCATACTCGTCGGCAATGGCGGCTGTATCATCCTTTGTGGAACCGTCGTCCACGATCAGGATCTCCACCTGGTCTCCGCCTTCTAAAAGGGATTCGATACAGTGCCTCATATAGTCGCTGGAATTGTAACACGGAATGGCTACCGATAGCAGCTTCACGTCTCTTTCCTCCTAGTATCATAATAATATACTCTGAACTGCTGTCACAGCCAAAGATGTAAAATTGGCTGCCATGTGCATCACCAGAGGCGCCCCTATGGTTTTCTCCCTCTCCATGGCCCAAGAAAACAGCAGTCCCATGAAAAATCCGTAGATTCCCTGGAGAATATTGCCGTGGTAAAGGGCAAACAGCGCCGCGGACAGGCCTGCTGCCGCGAAAAAGCTCATGCGCTCCCTCAGCCTGGCAAACAAAAGCCCCCGAAACACCAGCTCCTCCGCCCCAGGGATTCCCACCCCCACTGCCGCTGTCAAAAGCCACCGGGGCGACTGATACAGCCCGGCCGCTGTCTGGGAAAATGCCGGAAATAGTCTAAAAATACCGGCCGCTTTAATCAGAGTATTCACTGCGAGACAGCCCGCTATTCCCATAAAAACCCAGAAAACCGCTGCCTTCCTGCCGCCCTCAAAACTCCATTTTTCAAAAGACGGGCCCCTTATATATTCCCGAAGCAGAAACGGCGCTGCTGCCAGGGCTCCTGCCAGGGTGCCTGCCAATGCGCCCTGCTGCCTGAAAAGCAGACAGAACAGGTCAACGGACAATCCGTAAAAAACCATGGGCCACAGCAGGGTCCACAGGGTCATTATCATCTCGCGGCTGCTCCTTTGGTGTGTTTTGTTAAACTTAGCGTATCGCCTTTTATCATATCATTGTTTCGGCTTTGATTCAATGGGTTTTTTATGAACCATTTTCCCCTCCCGAGAATACACTGACAGTAACCATTTTCCAAGAGGACCCTCTATGAAAAACAATATTCTCTTCCAGCCGTCCCCCTGTCTTAAGCGGCAGAGCCTTTCCGCCTGCGCCACGGAGGCGGGAAGCCACGGCCTTCTCCAGGTCAATGTGGTGTCCATTATCAATAATTTTCCTATTCAAAACGCCACGGTGCGGATTGTAAACTCTGACCGGCCTGACAGCACCATAGAAGAGGTGGTCACCAACAGTTCCGGCCAGACAGAGCAGGTTGCCTTAGACGCCCCGCCCCTGGAGTACAGCCTTACCCCCGGCGATAACCGTCCCTATTCTGAGTACAATTTAGAGATCTCGGCTCCCGGCTTCAAGCCTCAAACCATCACCGGCACCGAGATCCTCCCCGACTCCACCGCTATCCAGCCCGTCACTTTAGAGCCTGAAGACGATCCTGAGCCTTTGGATCAGTCTATCACCATCCCGGAACACACTCTGTACGGAAATTACCCTCCCAAGATCGCCGAGGCCGAAGTCAAGCCCATGGGAGAATCGGGGGAGATTGTTTTAAGCCGCGTGGTGGTGCCCCAGACCATCGTGGTTCACGACGGGCCGCCCACTGACTCATCAGCCCCCAACTACTATGTGCCCTATCGGGACTATATTAAAAATGTGGCTTCCAGCGAGATCTATGCCACCTGGCCTCAGGCCACTATCACCGCCAATGTGCTGGCCATCATGTCCTTTACCTTGAACAGGGTCTATACGGAGTGGTACCGGAACCAGGGCTACGACTTCACCATCACATCCTCCACAGCCTACGACCACAAGTGGATCTATGGCCGGAATATCTATGAGAGCATCTCCCTGGTAGTGGATGAGATTTTTGACAATTACCTCTCCAGGCCCGGGGTGAAGCAACCTATTTTAACCCAGTACTGTGACGGAAGGCAGGT
The DNA here is from genome assembly GCA_947066955.1 of uncultured Hungatella sp. Classification (GTDB taxonomy): domain Bacteria; phylum Bacillota; class Clostridia; order Lachnospirales; family Lachnospiraceae; genus UBA3402. Next base: position 38,876 of record CAMTAF010000005.1, on the reverse strand, counting down.
TACGTGTCCTAATTGGATGACTCAGTGGGGTTCCTGCTCCCTGGGCGAGAGAGGCTACAGCCCCATTGAGATTCTCCGCCATTTTTACGGATCCAGCATCTACATCAATACAGCCGAACAGATCTCAGGGATTCCCTCCTCCTGGCCCGGGGAGAACTTGACCATCGGTTCCTCGGGCCAGAAGGTTATGCAGCTCCAGGAACAGCTTGACGCCATCGCCACAGTCTACAGCGCTATACCGCGGGTGGCCCCGGACGGTTTCTACGGCCCCAACACCGCTGCCTCTGTCCGGGAATTTCAATCCGTCTTCGGCCTGCCCCAGACCGGAGTGACCGATTTTCCCACCTGGTACAAAATCTCTCACATTTACGTAGGCATCACAAGGATCGCGGAGCTTGCCTGACCGGTTTGCTGATATTCCGGAGGAAAAAGGAGTATACCATCCCGGCTTCCCCACATATCCATAATAACAGAAATCTATTTTCGGAAGGAGTTCTTCATCTTGGCTGAAAACGTAAAAGTCATCTTAGATGCCGGCCACGGCGGCCCGGAGCCTGGGGCCACTTATTTAGGAAGGCAGGAAAAAAACGACAGCTTAAACCTGGCGCTGGCTGTGGGAAATATCCTAGCACGGCACGGAATCGACGTGGTCTACACCAGGGTTTCGGATGTTTACAACACCCCTTATGAGAAAGCGCAGATCGCCAACCGGTCCGGAGCTGATTACTTTGTATCGATCCACCGAAACGCCATGCCGGTTCCTGGTTCCGCCTCCGGGGCAGAGACCCTTGTCTACCAGGACAGCGGAGTCCCGGCTCTCATGGCCCGCAACATCAACTCTGCCATGGAACAGGCCGGCTTTGCCAACTTGGGGGTTATTGAGCGCCCCGGCCTTGTGGTGCTGCGCCGGACCCAGATGCCCGCGGTGCTGGTGGAAGCGGGATTCATTGACAATGACGCTGACAACCAGTTTTTTGACCGCAATTTTGATGCCGTCGCCCAGGCTATTGCCGACGGCATCCTAAAGACTATCCAGGAGGAGCAGCAGGCCTGCCCCCAGTATTATCAGGTCCAGACCGGGGTTTTCCGGAACGAACAGGCTGCTGCCGATCAGCTTGAGAGCCTTCTGTCCCAGGGCTACCCGGCCTTCCAGATTCACGACAACAACCTGCACAAGGTGCGGGTGGGGGCCTTCTTAAACCTGGACAATGCCGCCCGCATGGAACAGGAATTAAAAAATTCCGGATATACCACTTTAATTGTCCGGGAGAGTGATGTATACTGTCCCTATAGACAGTGAGCAGCAGCACCGGGCCAACCCTGTGCCCCACACAAAAGGAGGTATCCATACCATGACAAGTCCCCACAACCATCTGATCATCACCATCGGCCGCCAGTACGGCAGCGGCGGCCGTGAGATCGGACAGCAGCTGTCCAAGTCCCTCTCCATCCCATTTTATGACAAAGACATTCTCCGCATGAATTCCCAGGAGAGCGGCTTAAAGGAGAGCTATTTCCACCTGGCTGACGAAAAGGCAGGGGACCGCCTGCTCTACCGCATCATCAATACCCTAAAGCCGGAACTGACCCAGCCTTCCTTTGGGTCGGACTTAATCTCCTCGGACAACCTGTTCCGCTTCCAGTCCGCGGTCATCCGCAAGCTGGCCGCCGAGGAGTCCTGCATCATCATCGGCCGGTGCGCCAGCTATGTCCTGGAAGGCATAGACGGCCTGAACCTGGTCCGCGTCTTCCTCTACGCTGATCTGGACTACCGGATCAACCGCATCACCGCTCTCAAATACTATGATGCCGCCGATGTCCCAAAAAATATTAAGCGGATAGACAAAGAGCGCCGGGACTACTACCGCTACTACACCGGCCGCAGCTGGGAGAGCCCGGAAAATTACGACCTTACCATCAACACCGCCACCCTGGGCAGCGGGAACACGGTAGCCCTGATCCGCCGCTATCTTGAGATGAGAGGTTATTTATGACAGACATAAAAGCAGTGATTTTTGATATGGACGGTGTCCTCATTGACAGCGAGATGCGCTATCTGCAGTATGTCCTCTCTTTTGCCCGCACAAAGAACCCGTCGGTCGCCATTGAACAGCTCTACGGGATGGTGGGCGCCTCCAGGGAGGATTCCTGGCAGGTTTTGGCCCGGGCAGTGGGAAACGGCCAGACCTGGCAGGAGCTTAAGAACGAGTACAAAGCCTCAATTGATGTATTTTCACACATGGACTATCGGGCCATCTTCCGCTCTGAGTCTTTAGAAGTTCTAAAGCTTCTCAAAGACAGGGGATACCTTTTGGCTCTGGCCTCCTCCACCCAGATGGATATTATCCAGCGGGTCCTAAAGGAAAACCAGATTGCCTGCTATTTTGACACCGTTGTCAGCGGAGGCCAGTTTAAGCAGAGCAAGCCCAACCCGGAGATCTACAATTACACTGCCGCTCAGCTGGGTGTGGATCCCGGGCAATGTCTGGTGATCGAGGATTCCACCTTAGGCATCACTGCCGCCTCCAGAGCCGGCATGGTCATAGCCGCCCTCATAGACGACCGGTTCGGCTTTGACCGCTCCCTGGCTCACATGGAGATCAGCAGCCTGAAAGAAATCCCGGGCCTCCTGGGCATCTCCCCCTGTCCCTCCCGGGAACACGCCCCGTAAGCCCCAAGAAAAATGCCGCCGTTCCAGGCCTTCTCCCTGGCTGCGGCGGCATTATCTGTGCCCGTTTTCCCACGGCAGGCCTCACGCCAGCCCGTCGCTCTCCACATCCACCCCCCTTGGGCCCACATGGGTGGAGAACACGATCTGGGTGCTGGTCTTTCCGAATTTCTGCAGCTGCCCGATAAAAATATCCAGCTCCATGGTGCTCTGGAACGCCACCTTCATCAGCATGGAATACTCCCCTGTAACGCAGTTGCACTCCAGCACATTGGGCATCTCCGCCGCGTAAGCATAGAACTTGGGCTTGTCCTCCGGAACCACATCCAGATTAATAAACGCGATAATATGATAACCCAGCTTCATGGGATCCACCATGGCGTGATAGCCTGCGATGATCCCGTCTTTTTCCAGCTTCTCGATCCTGGCGGACACTGCCGGGGAGGACAAAAACGTTTTCTCCGCAATGGTTTTTAACGATGTCCTGGCATTGTCCTGTAAAATTTTCAGTATCTTCCTGTCAATATCATCCATTTCCCTGTCCCTCCTCCTTATGATCTCTTCAATCTTCTGATCCTCTCCATGGCCTCTGCCGTATTCTCATAAGTCCCGAATGCCGTCAGCCGGAAATATCCTTCCCCGCTGGGGCCGAAGCCGCTTCCCGGGGTGCCCACCACATTGGCGTTTTCCAGCAGCCAGTCAAAGAAATCCCAGGAACTCATGCCATCCGGCGTTTTCAGCCAGATATAAGGGGCGCTGACCCCGCCGTACACCTGATACCCAGCGCTCTCTAAACCGCCGCGGATCACTCTGGCGTTGTTCATGTAATAGGCCACCTGCTCTTTTAACTGGGCCTTCCCCTCATCAGAATATACGGCCATGGCCGCCTTCTGCACAATATAGGGCGCTCCGTTGAACTTTGTCCCGTGACGCCTGGCCCAGAGGCCGTGGAGGGACACTCCGCCGCACTTAAGGCCCTTGGGGATCACCGTAAAGCCCAGGCGGATCCCTGTAAATCCGGCATTTTTGGAAAATGACCGGAACTCCACAGCGCAGTCCTCTGCCCCCTGAATCTCGTAGATGCTGTGGGGCACGTCCTCCTCTGAAATGTAAGCCTCGTAGGCCGCGTCGTAGAGGATCACCGCCCCTGCCTGTCTGGCATAATCCACCCACACCTTCAGCTGGCTGCGGTTTAAAGTGGTTCCCGTAGGATTGTTGGGATTGCACAGGTAAATCAGATCAGGCCGCTCCCCGGGCAGCTGGGGGACAAAGCCGTTCTTTGCGGTGCAGGGCATATAGATGATATTGCTCCACATGCCGGCCTTCTCATCGTAATCCCCCGCCCTCCCCGCCATAGCGTTGGAGTCCACATACACGGGATACACCGGGTCGCAGACCGCCACACGGCAGTCCCCGGCAAAAATCTCCTGGATATTTCCGCAGTCGCTTTTTGCCCCGTCGGACACAAAGATTTCATCCGCGCTGATGGCACAGCCTCTTTCCTGATAATCCTTTTTCGCGATCTCCTCCCTCAAAAATCCGTATCCTAGGTCCGGCGCGTAGCCCCTGAAGGTTTCCGCCCTCCCCATCTCATCCACCGCCCGGTGCAGGGCCTCTACAATAGCCGGGACCAGGGGCTGGGTCACGTCTCCGATCCCAAGACGGATCACCTTTTTATCCGGGTTGGCTTCTGAATAGGCGCTGACCTTTTTTCCGATGGCAGAAAACAGGTAGCTTCCCGGCAGTTTCAGATAATTTTCATTTACTCGAACCATTTGGTCTTCCTCCTAATTTTTCGGTAACGGCACGCGCCGCTCTGCGGCACCTGCCACGTCGTCGGAAGACATCCTAAAAACGCTGCGCGTTTGTCTTCCTCCTAAACCTTGATCTCTCCTGAAAATACTTCAACGGCAGGCCCTGCCATGAACACATGGCCGGACTCTCTGTCCCATGTGATCACCAGATCACCGCCTTTGAGGGATACTCTCACCTGGCGGTCTGTGTAGCCCATGAGCGCGGCGGCCACCGCGCTGGCTGTGGCCCCGGTGCCGCAGGCCCAGGTCTCGCCGCTGCCTCTCTCCCACACTCTCATGCGGATATGGCCTCTGTCCACCACCTGGACGAACTCAGAGTTCACCCGCCCCGGAAAGCGGCTGTGATTTTCATGGGCCGGGCCGATCTTCTCTAATTCCAGGGAATCAATGTCCTGGCAGAAGTATACTGCGTGAGGATTTCCCACGGAGATTCCCACAAACTCTTTTTCCTCCCCAAGGACCGTGATGGGTTCCGGCACCTTGGAGGTGACCTCGGGTATCCCCATATCCACGGAGACACTGACCACCCTGCCATCCTCTGTCTCCATGTCCAGCGCCTTGAGTCCGTCTAATGTCTCCACGGTTATCCTGGGGGAGGACACAAGCCCGTGGTCCCAGGCATACTTTCCCACACACCGGATGGCGTTGCCGCACATGCTCCCCTCGGAGCCGTCGGCATTGAACATCCTCATCTTCACATCTGCAGTGTCGGAAGGGCAGATCAGCACCAGGCCGTCAGAGCCTACGCCGAAACGCCTGTGGCTCACAAGGATAGCTGCTGCCGCCGGGTCCTCCACCGTCTCCTCAAAGCAGTTGACATACACATAATCGTTGCCTGCCCCCTGCATCTTTGTAAATCTCATCTCTGGCTCCTCCGTCATATATCGTTAAGGCTGATCACCATCTGAGCCGTTTCCACCATGTTGGTGCCGTTGTCCATGCTGCACTTCTGGATGTAACGGTGAGCCTCAGCCTCTGTCATCCCGTTGCGGTCCATGAGCAGTTCCTTTGCCTTGGCGATCACCCGGGCATCCTCGTCGCTGCGCCTGGCCGGCTGCTGCCGCTGCTTTCTCTTTTTCCGGATCTGGTCCTGACACATCATCTCCACTGTGCTCACCAGGTCGCAGACCTTCACAGGCATGGGCAGAGACATGATATCCCTGGGCATCTCTCCCCCGAAGCGATTGGGCGAGGCCACCAAAAGCATCTCAAAGCCCCTGGGCATATACTCGCGGATGCTTCGGTACAGCATATCCTCAAACCGGTAACCGCTGACGATAATTCCTCCGTTTAAATCCTCCACACTGTTGAGCACCTGGGCCCCGGAGGTACAGACTGCCACTACCTGAAAGCCATTGCGCATAAGGATATTCTTAATGCTCTTCGCGTCCTCCTGCTTGGAAAACGCTACAATGATGTTCGTCACACCCCTCACCTCCAGGTAAACCGCGTTATGCTGGTAACCGTTCAGATAAGCCCCTGAATTGTTACTTAGCTCAATACTTGTACAGATACTGCTGAATCTCCCAGTCCGTCACCTGGGACCGAAACTGATCCCACTCCTCTTTCTTCGCTGTCAGATATTTGGTATAAATATGTTTACCCAGAACCTCCCGGAGAAAGGAATCATTTTCAAATTCTTCGATCGCCTCCCCCAGAGTCTCAGGAAGACAGCTGATGCCCAGGCTCTTGATCTCCTCCTCTGTCATGGCCGACACATTGCGGCTGATAGGCTTCGGAGGGGTCATCTCTTTTTTGATTCCGTCCAAGCCCGCCGCCAGACACGCAGCCAAAGCCAGATAAGGATTCATGGCCGAATCCGGACTCCTGAGCTCGATCCTGGTGCTGCTCCCCCTCGACGAGGGAAGCCGGATCAGCTGCCCCCTGTTGGAGGCCGTGGACCAGGCGATGTTGGTGGGGGCGTCGTACCCCGGAATCAGGCGCTTGTAGGAGTTCACCAGGGGATTGGTCAATATGGTCATGGATTTTATATGGTACAGAATCCCCGCCAGAAACTGGTAAGCCAGTTTGCTCAGCCCCCTCTCGTCAGAGTCATCGGCAAACAGGTTTTTTCCTGACAGATCGTCTAAGGACATGTTGATGTGCATGCCGGAGCCGTTGACCCCTGCCTTGGGCTTGGGCATGAAGGTGGCGTGGAGGCCGTGGCGCTTGGCAATGGTCTTCACCGCCATCTTGAAAGTCAGGATATTGTCCGCGGCCTTAAGCCCTGACTCATAGAGGAAATCCACCTCGTGCTGGGCCGGAGCGATCTCGTGGTGGGAGGACTCGATATCAAACCCCATATCCTCTAGGTTCAGCACAATATCCCTGCGCACATTCTCCGCTAAGTCGATGGGGCCCACATCAAAATATCCCGCCATCTCGTGGGTGGTGGTGGTGGGCAGTCCCTGCTCGTCCGTGTGGAACAGGAAAAACTCGCACTCCGGCCCCACATTGAACCGGTAGCCCATGGACTCTGCCTCCTTAAGCACTTTTTTCAGAACATACCTGGGGTCGCCTTCAAAGGGACTTCCGTCGGGGCAGTGGACATCGCAGATCAGCCTTGCCACCTTGCCCTGCTGAGGCCTCCAGGGAAATATCTCAAATGTATCCAGATCCGGATACAGGTACATATCCGTCTCCTCCATCCTGACAAACCCCTCGATGGCGGATCCGTCAAACATGCAGCGGTTATCCAAAGCCTTCTCAAGCTGCCCCGAGGTGATTGCCACATTTTTCAGCATCCCGAAGATGTCGGTAAACTGAAGCCTGATAAATTCCACGTCTTCCTCTTCCACCAGCCGAATAATATCTTCCTTGGTGTATCTTCCCATCCCACATTCTCCTTCTCAAATGCTATGATATATGATAAAAGAGGACATTACAAGAGCCATTGTCCCCAATGACTGCCTTATAACGTCCTCGTCCACCTGTAAAATATAACAGCAAGCTCGAAATTTGTCAACAGGAAACGTGAATTCCTTCCTGCAAAAGGCTCTCAAAGGTCTCCCATGGCACGTACTGCCCTCCCATGTTCTCCAGATGATCTGTGTGGAACTGACAGTCTATAAAAAGAAACCCTCTCTGCTCCAGAAATCTGGAAAACGCGATCAGCGCTACCTTGGAGCCGTTCTTTTTCTCCGAAAACATGCTCTCACCAAAAAAACACTTTCCTATGGCTACGCCGTAAAGTCCTCCGGCTAAGTCTCCTTCCTCATATACCTCCACGCTGACGGCATACCCTTCCCTGTGCAGCTCCAGAAAGGCCTCCTCCATCTCGTCGCTGATCCATGTTCCCTCTTCAAACTCTCTCTTCATCCGGCAGTGGTGCATGGTATCCTGGAAATCCCGGTTCAAATAGATCTTAAATTCATGTTTCCGGATATGCTTTTTCATGGAATGGGATATATGGATCTCCCCCGGAAAAATGAGAAACCGTTCCTTTGGACACCACCACAGAATCTCCTCCCCCGGATTATACCAGGGAAAAATGCCGTGGGTGTAGGCCAGCAGCAGCCGGTCTACACTGAGATCCCCGCCCACAGCCAGAAGACCGTCGTCCCTGGCAAGGGTTGGGGCCGGAAAACTGATTTCATTCTGTCTTAAACGGTATACGGGCATAATCATCCTCTTTTCGCTGTAACTGCCGGTGTCCCGGCCTGCTGTCAATATGTTATGTTGTCTTTTGTACCGGAAAGCTCAGCGCCCCGACCCCAAGCCGCAAAAAACGGGGCATGGGGGCACTGTGAATCTAATCTCTTCGGAACAAGTCTCTGGTGTAAACCTTCTCGCTTATGTCGTCCAAAGCGCTGTCGTACCGGTTGGCGATGACGCACTGGCACATGGACTTGAATTTCTCCAGGTCATTGACCACCTGGCTTCCGAAAAATGTGCTGCCATCCTCCAGGGTGGGCTCATAGACCACCACCACGGCGCCTTTGGCCTTGATCCTCTTCATGACGCCCTGGATGGAGGACTGGCGGAAATTGTCGGAGTTGCTCTTCATGGTAAGCCGGTATACCCCCACCACGCAGGTCCGCTCCTTGCTCACGTCGTAAGCGTTGCGGCTGTAATAATCGTAGTAACCTGCCATGGTCAGCACCCTGTCCGCGATAAAATCCTTCCTGGTGCGGTTGCTCTCCACGATGGCCTCGATTAAGTTCTCCGGCACATCGGAATAATTAGCCAAAAGCTGCTTGGTGTCCTTTGGCAGGCAGTAGCCTCCGTAGCCGAAAGACGGGTTGTTGTAGTGGGAGCCGATCCTCGGGTCCAAGCAGACCCCCTCGATGATGGAACGGGTGTCAAGCCCCTTCATCTCCGCGTAGGTGTCCAGCTCATTGAAATAGGAAACCCGCAGGGCCAAGTAGGTGTTGGCGAACAGCTTCACCGCCTCGGCCTCCGTGAAGCCCATAAACAGCGTGTCCACGGATTCCTTCAAAGCCCCCTCCTTCAGAAGGCCGGCGAAGGTGTGGGCTGCCCTCACAAGGCTCTCATCCTTCTCATCAACCCCCACGATGATCCTGCTGGGGTAGAGATTGTCATACAATGCCCTGGACTCCCTCAAAAATTCCGGGCTGAACAGGATCTTTGACGTATGGTACTTCTTCCTCACAGACTCGGTGTAACCTACAGGCACCGTGGACTTGATCACCATCACTGCCTCCGGGTTGGAAGCCATCACCAGCTCGATCACCTTCTCCACAGCCGAGGTGTCGAAAAAGTTCTTCTGGCTGTCATAGTTGGTGGGGGCCGCGATGATCACGTAATCCGCCTGCCCATAGGCCGCCTCCCCGTCTAAAGTGGCTGTGAGATCCAAGGGTTTCTCTGCCAGATACTCCTCAATCTCAGTGTCCTGAATCGGCGAGATCCTGGCATTGATCTTCTCCACCTTCTCCGGCACGATGTCCACCGCGTAGACCTTGTGATGCTGGGATAAAAGCACTGCTAAGGATAATCCCACATAGCCGGTTCCCGCTACGGCGATGGTAAGCTCCCTGTTCAAAGCGGGGGTTTGAACCGCGACTGTATCCATAAAATATTTCCTCCGTGTTGTCCTGTTGTATCGGTATTGCTTATTTCTATTATATATGCTGGATCGGGATTGCACAAGGGAATTCCTAATTTTTTATCCGTTGTCTCCTCCTCTGTGTACATGTTCTAATCCAACGCCCGCACCGCGTTCAAAATCGCCAGCACCGACACGCCCACATCGCCGAACACTGCCGCCCACATGGAGGCCATGCCGCAGGCTACCAGCGCCAGCACCAGCACCTTCACCCCGATGGCGAACACAATATTCTGCCGGACGATTCCCACTGTCTTCCTGGCGATCCGGATGCCGTCCACGATCTTGGAGGGCTCGTCGTTCATGATCACCACATCCGCCGCCTCCACAGCCGCATCCGACCCGATGCCTCCCATGGCGATCCCCACATCGGCCCTGGCCAGCACCGGGGCGTCGTTAATGCCGTCTCCCACAAAAGCCAGGGTCCTGTCTGCCGGCTTTTGGCCCAGGAGCTCTTCCACCTTCTGCACCTTGTCCCCGGGGAGAAGGCCTCCGTACACCTTGTCAAGCCCCAGCTTTTCACCCACTGCCCTGCCCACGGCCTCCCGGTCTCCGGTCAGCATCACCAGGCTCCTGACGCCTGCTGCCCGCAGCCCCTTCAGGGCTTGGGGAACATCATCCCTCACCGTGTCCGCAATGATGATGGAACCCAGATATCCCCCCTGGTCCGCCACATAGAGAGTGGTTCCCAGGGCTTTCCCTCTGGGGAAATCAGAGAGTCCCCGGCGCTCCATCAGCCTCTCATTGCCAATATAGAGATCCCTCTGGCCGCCGGACTTTTGGTCTCCTCCTTCCTCCTCAAGCCTCACATGCATCCCGTGGCCGGCGATCTCCTCCACCGACAGGATCCTATGGGGCATCAGCTCTTTTCCCTGATTCTCTCTCTCATAAGCCTCCTTCACCGACAAGGCGATGGGGTGGTTTGAATGGTATTCCCCATAAGCGGCCAGCTCCAAAAGCTCTCCGGCGCCGCAGGCTCCCGCCGGCTCCACCTCTGTCACCTGGAATTTCCCCGTAGTCAGGGTCCCCGTCTTATCAAATACCACGGTATCCAAATTTCCCATAGCCTCCAGGTAGTTGCTGCCCTTCATCAGGATTCCCTGTTTGGAAGCAGCTCCCAGGCCCCCGAAGAAGCTTAAGGGGACAGAGATCACCAGTGCGCAGGGGCAGGACACCACCAGAAAGCTGCACGCCCGGTACACCCACACTGACCAGGACTGCCCCAGAATCACCGGTGGAACCAGAGCCAGGATCAGCGCCAGCACCACCACCACAGGCGTGTACACCCTGGCGAACCGGGTGATAAAATTTTCTGCCTTGGCCTTTCTGGAGCTGGCGTTCTCCACCAGCTCCAGAATCTTTGCCACCGTAGAATCGTCAAACAGTTTTGTCACCTGGACCTCCAGGACCCCGCTTAAATTGATGGAACCGCTGACCACCGGCTCCCCCTCCGTCACCTCTACAGGGATGCTCTCCCCTGTCAGGGCTTTCGTATCCAGGCTGGAATTCCCCTTTGTCACCACTCCGTCCAAAGGCACTTTCTCCCCCGGCCTCACCAGGATCCTTTCCCCGATCTCCACCTCGTCAGGCTCCACCTGCTCCTCGGCCCCATCCCGGATCACGTTGGCAAAGTCCGGGTTAATATCCATCAGGTCCGTGATGGACCTTCTGGAACGGTTCACCGCATAGTCGCTGAACAACTCCCCAACCTGGTAAAACAGCATGACCGCCACGGCCTCCTCCAGCTCTCCCACTCCGATGGCCCCGAAGGTGGCTATGGTCATAAGAAAATTCTCGTCAAATACCTGCCCGTTGCGGATATTCCTCAGGGCTTTCAGAGGAATGTCATACCCTGCAGCTAAGTAGGATACAAGAAATAACACCCAGTCCACAGGGTGCATCCCCTCTGTCACCACTCCCCCTACAAGAAATACCGCGCTTATGATCAGCCTTCTAATCATCTTTTTCTGCTTCTTTGTCATAATATTCCCCTCACTTTTCTTTACAGCAGCATATCTACTGCCGGGCGCACAAAGGTTTCCCCTGATAATTCCATCGCCAAAGGCGATCTGTATTCAGGTATGCCAAGTGCGCGCGCCAAACTTTTCCTAATACAGCAGTATATCAGCTGCCGGGCGCACAAAGGCTTTACTCGCTGATATGCTCCATACCCTGAGCCAGGATGGTCTGGATATGGTCGTCGGATAAGGAGTAAAATACAGTCTTCCCGTCTCTGCGGAATTTTACCAGCCTCATCTGCTTTAACACCCGCAGCTGGTGAGAGATGGCGGACTGCCCCATCTGCAGCAGCGTGGCGATGTCGCAGACGCACATCTCCGACTGGCTTAAAACATACAGGATCTTGATCCTGGTCGAATCGCCGAACACTTTAAAAAACTCCGACAGATCCAGAAGCTGCTGCTCATCCGGCAGTACCTTCTCCACCTTATCCACGATCTCCTGGTGGACATGCATAAATTCACAGACACCCTCCTGCACTTCCTGTTCGATTCTCTCATGCTCTGTCATAGGATTCCATCCTTTCTCTTTATATGAACAATTATTCATATGTTTATATTATCACAAATTTTTCAAAAGTCAATCCTTTTTCATAGCAGAGGCTTCAATAATATGGTAAAATAAGAGAAACAACGTGACAAGGGGGGGATCTTTATGGGAAAGGAAAATACCTATTACTATGATTTGCTGAACATAAGTCCTGACGCGGACCAGAAAGAGATACTCGCCGCTTTTCGCAGGATCAAGCAGGCCTGTGAATTGAAGGGACAAAAATTCCTGGGCATCAATGCCAGAGAGATCACCACAGCCTATGAGATCCTGTCTGATCCGGAAAAACGGAGGGCTTATGACGAAGAGCGCAAAAAGCCGGTAAAGACCATGGAACAGATCAATGAAGAGATGGACCGGCTCAGCAGGGAACTGGAACCGCACAGACAGAGATACACTGAAGTGAGAACCGCAACAGAGATCCAGTATATACCCTTAGATGAGGAAGGCAAAGAGCTTCTGCGTCAGAGCATGGAGCAGAAAAACCAGCAGTTTCGCATCACCATTGCCCTTATTGGCATCCTCTTCTTTATCAATCTCATCCGCATACTGTTTTTCTAAACCATCGCGACCCATTTGCCTTCCTCCTGTCCATAGCAGAGGGGCTGTCGTGAAACGACGTTTGTCATTTCGCGACAGCCCCTCTGCCATCATTTTCAACGATTCTCCCCTTAACCGCTGTGACCGCTGAGATACCAGCCGTCTGTGACGCCGGCCCGCCGGATCAAGCTTACGACAATCCCAGCGCCACTGCCAGTATTACGGTAGCGGAAGCACATACAATCAGCACTGCCTGGAACTTGATCTGGAATTTGGCCCATTTGCCCCAGTCCAGCTTCGCCGCCGCCAGGGCCCCAAGGAGACACCCGGAGGTGGGCACGATAAAGTTGGTGAACGCATCTCCCAGCTGGAAGGCCACTACGGCCACCTGGCGTTCCACTCCCACAAGATCCGCCAGGGGCGCCATGACAGGCATGGTGAGGGCCGCCTGCCCCGAGCCGGACACCACAAAGAAGTTGAAAACCGACTGGAACACATACATCAGCCATGCGGAGATCACTGCCGGGAAGCCCTGCATGCCCTGGCTGATGCCGTGGAGGATCGTGTTGAGCACCGTACCGTCGGTGGCGCTGGTGCCGCCCAGGATGATGATGATCCCCTGCGCCATTCCCACGCACATGGCCGCACCCAGAAGGTCCGCTGCACCGTGTTCAAAGGATGTGGCGATATCGTTGAGCTTCATATCGTTTAGGTGAAAGGCCACGCCGATGATGCCTGCCGCCAGCCCCATGACAAAGAACTGGGAGGCGATCTCCGGGATATAGTACCCCTGGCTCACCACTCCCCAGATGGTCCAGGCCATGCAGGCGGCGATGGTCAGGAGAACCAGCTTGTGTCCCAGGGTAAAGGGCGGAAGATCGTTTCCCTTCTTGGAAAATTCCTTCCGGTAAGCCTCGTCAGACTCATAGGCCACGGAGAGCTCCGGATTTTTCTTGACCTTCACCGCGTAGCGCATGGTGAACACAATGGTAAGGCCTGTAAAAAAGATCCACATGGGGATGCGGAACCAGGCGCCGGACATCACCGGAAGGCCGGAGATTCCCTGGGCCACCGCAAGGCTGAAAGGGTTCTGCCAGGAGGATCCGAAGCCGATCTGGGTGGACACATAGGAGCACATGATTCCCACGACCGCGTCATAGCCCAGAGCGATAAACATGGGCACCAGGATCATCACAAAGGGGATGGCTTCCTCTCCCATGCCGAACACCGCTCCCCCTAAGGAGAACAGCACTACCAGAATCGGAATCAGTAGGATCTCCTTCCCGTTGGTCACGGCGATCACCCGCATGATGCCGCTTTCCACTGCCCCTGTCCGGATGACGATGCCGAAAGCGCCGCCTACCACCAGGATGAAGGCGATGATCCCCACAGCGGTGCCGTTCTTGTCGCCTACGGTCATTCCTTCAAATACATAGTTCAAGATCCCCTGGCCTCCGAAATCCTCGGTGCCGAACAGAGGAGCGATCTTTGTCACCTTGTTGCCATTGTCATCTAAAACATACCGGAAGCTGTCCGGATCCAGGACTGTCCTTGTCCTCTCGGAACCATTCTGCATGTAGGTGATCTCTTTTGTGTCATACTGCCCCAGGGGGATAAACATGGTCAGTACAGCAGCAAATAGGATGACCCCGAAGATGATAATAAATGTGTGAGGCATCTGAAAAGATCGTTTCTTTTTCTCCATAGTGTCTTACCTTCCTCCTTTTGGTATCGGCACGCGCCGCTTTGCGTCACCTGCCATGTCGTCGGAAACGCGGTTTTAAGCTGCCTGTCACCTCTCAAAGGTTCCCTTTGCCAGAACCTGTCCGTCTCTCATCATCACCCTTCCTTTTGCCAGAACCGTGTCAATGGCCAGGGTGTCTCTGTCCGCCAGCACCAGGTCCGCGTCAGCGCCCTCCGCGATCCTTCCTTTGTTGGGCAGCTTCAAAAGCGCCGCAGGGTTCTTGCTCACTGCCCTCAAAGCGTCGGTCAGGGACAGGCCCTCCTCAAGCACCGCGTCTTTCATCTCCCGGTACAGGGAAGCCACCTTCCCCACCCCGAGGCCCGCAAACCGCCCCTCAGCGTCAAACACCGGAAGGCTGCCCTGGCCGTCAGAGGAAAAGGTCACATGGTCCGGGGACACTCCCGCCTCAAGCGCCATCTTAAGCCCTGCGCTGGCCTTCACCTCGTCGGGGTCCAAGTGCTCCGGGTCTGAGCTGGTGGTCAAGTCAATATACCCGCCCAGGGTCTTTGCGTAGTCGATCCCCTCCTCCATCAGCGCCATGCTTCGGTTGATGTGGGTGGGAAGCATGTTTGAGGGAGGAATCTCCGTCTTTTTCACAACATACCTGAGGAATTTCAGCCGGTCCTCCCCGTCTCCCATATGGATATTCACAAGCCCCGCCTTGCCTGACAGGATGCCCCCCACCCTTGTGTCCGCCACAATCCTGGCAAATTCTTTCTTTCGGGGCTGGGAGGAGCGGTGGTCGGATATGGCGATCTCCCCTGTCCCCACCACTTTCTCAAGAAGGATGATGTCGTCCATGACGCTTCCCGTCAGGGTTCTTACAGGCACTTGATAGGAGCCGGTGTACACATAGGTGGTAATTCCCTCCTCCTCCAGCCCTTTTGCCTTGGCCAGAAGATTCTCCATGGTCCTGGTGCAGCCGTCGGTTCCCAGACATCCCACCACCGTGGTCACGCCTCCGCTGACTGCATCCGACAGCATCAGCTCCGGGGTCCTGGTTCTGGCGCCGCCCTCCCCGCCTCCGCCTAAGATGTGCACATGGGCGTCGATAAGCCCGGGCATCAGCACCTTTCCCCGGCCGTCGATGACCTCCACGCCGTAGGCTTCCTCAGCCGGGAGATTCTTTCCGATCTTCAAGATCTGTCCGCCGCCTGTGAGCACGTCCAATTCTCCCAAGTCCTCCGGGGCATAAACTCCTGCATTTTTAATGAGATACATATCCATCTTCCCTCCGTCACCTTGCGGTCTTTCATAATTTTTAATCACAGATTTTCCCTTCTTTATAACACTGGTAGATATAGCCGCGCGACTGATAATAGAAATCCGTGTTGTAATTGGATAGGGCATCGTCAATCCACGATGTGTATACTTCCATAAGCCGCTCTGCCACATGATCTTGGTCTTCACCGCAGACGTCTTCAATCAGCCGCTCGTACACTTCGCCAATCGTCCAGTAATCCGGCACCATATAGCGGCAAGAGGCCACATTATCAAAACTGCCTTGCGGGATATTACTATTCTCAATAAAATCCCCGGCTGTTTTTTCAATTGGCTCGCAATGGAACACATCCGCATAACGGTAGATACGAGCAATGGTGCTCCTTCCCAACAGGTTTACCAGCTCCGAGCGTTTCAGCTTCTGCTCCCGCCCGATAAACTCAATCAGGCTGCAAGTATAAAACAGCGAACTGTTATTTTTCATCATGAACCTCCGCTCCTTTCACAAAATCCAAGGTCGTCAGCCCACGCGCTGTGTGAAAACTGATCTGATGCGTAGGCTTTTTGAATTTTGCCAACGCCCAAAAAGCCTCCCGGCTGATTTTCCCATCCACAAAGTTCTGCACATAGTTGAAAATTGTGTCGTTGGCCATAGGCCCCTCCACGATGTCATACCCATGGGAATGGCCCAAACGGCAGGCCACAATAAAATCCAGCCACTCTTCACTCATCTCCGGGAACTGCTTGATTTTCAAGGATTCGTTTGGTGTATACTCATACTCATTAAGATAACCGATTCCATCAAAACGTGTAGCCCAGCGGATTGCCTGCTCCGGATAAATCGTGCAGTAAAACCCAAAGTAGAAATCCTTGTTGTACTTTTGAATCCGAATTTCAGGTGATTCAACAATCACTTTGCTTCCGTGGTATAAAATCATCTCGCGCAGCCTCCTCAATGTTTTTTGGGATTGCATACTAGCATAATTCTACTTCAAAAAACGAATAAAATCAACGACTAAGTACTTGTCTTTTCCCGCCCCATCTGCTGCCCCATCCCCCAGGACGGGGCAGCACGGGCCTGCGCAATCCAGCAGGGGAGGCTTTTCCCCTGCTCGCCGCGCGGCCTGTGCGCCGCTTTAGCGGCAAACTTCCGCAGCACGGGCCTGCGCATAAAAAAAGATGCCGGCATCCTGTCACCTTTCCACAGTTCCGGCATCTCTCTCCTATGCTTTTTTATCGTTGATCCGCTTGATCTGAGCGGGATCGAACTTATGCTTGTGCTCATAGTCCAGCAGGCCGTTCATCTCCTGCTCCACGTCCGTGAGCTGAGTGTAGCAGTAGCCCTGGACCAGATCCGACTCGTAGACCGCATCCACAATCCTCTCGTACTCATCCAGGAACTCCTCCTCGCCTACGCTGGTGTAGCCCCAGCTCCCTTCTTCCTCCTCCGGGGTCCGGTCCGCCGCTCTCCTGTCAATGGAGATTCCCCCGAATTCCGTCAGCACCACCGGCTGGCCCTGATATTCGTAGCCTTTGGCAAAGGGAAGCTTCTCCACGATCCGGGGCAGCCCCGACACGCTCTTTAGGCATTCCTTAAAGATCTCCTGCTGCCTTAAGTCATCCTTCTCCCCGTGCTTGTAGCTGTGGACTGCGCAGATATCCGTGTCCACCATCTCCCATCCGTCGTTGGAGATCACAAGCCTGGTGGCGTCAAGGCTGCGGGCTAAGTGGTACAGGGCCCGGGCGTAGCACTGCTGCTGGGAGTTGCTGTAGATGCGCTGGACGCCCCAGCTCTCGTTGAGCATCCCCCACACCACGATGGATGGGTGGTTGTAATCGCGTTGTATCACATCCATCCACTCTCCGGCAAAAGACTCCACTCCCTCAGGGGTGTAGAACCAGAAACTGCTCATCGCCTCCCACACCAGAAATCCTAAGTGGTCCGCCCAGTACAAAAATCTTGGGTCCTCCACCTTCTCATGTTTCCTGCACCCGTTAAATCCCATGGCCTTGGCCATCCGGATATCCGCCGCATAGGCCTCGTCGGAGGGGGCTGTCAACAGGCTCTCCTTCCAGTAACCCTGATCCAGCACCAGCTTCTGATAGTAGGGCTGATTGTTTAAGTAGATCCTCCCCTCCTCGATGTGGATCTTCCTCATGCCGAAGTAGGTCTTCACCTCATCAAAGAGCTTTGGGCCATCCAAAATCCTGGCAGTGACCTGATACAGCACCGGATTCTCCGGGGACCAGTAATTTCCCACAAAATGGAAAGCCCCCGCCAGAGCCTTTTTCCGGAACACGTCGATGGCAATGGTATTTCTCCGCTCCCTGCATTCCATGGTTCCCTGATACACGGTCTCTCCGCCCAGAGTGATATCCAGCCCGACCTCACAGGGCAGTTTGCTGCCTTCCGACAGCACATAGTCCACAGTCACCGTGCCCTCGTCAATATCCGGGGTAAACCAGATCCGGTCAAACCGTGTCTTGTCCACAGGCTCCAGCCACACGCTCTGCCAGATCCCCGTGCTGGGAGTATACCAGATAAATTCCGACTTTTCTTTCCAGTACTGTTTACCTCTCGGGATCGTCTCGTCCCCAAGAGGATCCCAGACCTCCACCCGCACATGTTCCTCCTGCCAGCCAAGATAGAGGGTGATATCCCACTCGAACGGGGTCTGCCCTCCTGTGTGCTCGCCGGCGAACTGCTGGTTCACATACACCCGGCATCGATAGTCCACTGCTCCGAAATGGATCAGGATCGTCTTGCCTTTCCACTCCTTCGGCACGGTGAAGGTCCTCTCGTACACCACATAGTCCTCCCGGATCCTCTCTCCTATGCCGCTTAATTCAGACTGGCACACAAAAGGCACCTGAATCTCTCGTCTCTCGGTTCCCTGTTGTCCAATATAAAAATCCCATGTTCCGTTCAGGCTCATCCACTGATGTCTTTCAAATTCTGGACGAGGATATTCATTTCTCATTGCTCATCCTCCCTCGTTTTTTATGCTGCCTGTTTCTCACAGGGCAGTTGGAAATATTTTGTTGGAAGGCAGCAGTCTGAGTCTGGCTGCCTCATTCTCTCAGGATCTGACACAAGGGTCTTCCGTCACACTCGGGAAAAGGAATTCCCAAAAGCTTTGCGTAAGTAGGCGCCTGATCCTCCAGCCTTCCGCTCTCAAGCACGGTTCCCTCCCGGATCCCGGGACCTTTTGCCAGAAATGTGGGCTGAGGCCCCTTCTCCGGCTCATGTCCGTGGGTTGCCCTGCCATAGCGGTAGTCCCGGACATCCGGCTGCACCACCAGGGGGCCGCTGCAGGCTGTACCAAAAGCCGTGTACCCGTCCGATTCCAGTACAAAGGAAAAGTCTCCATCCAGGCGATACCTCTCCCTGGCCTCCCCGGCAGTGAGGACTTCCTCAATCCCGTAAACCTCCTGATCCCGCAATTCCTCCAGATACCGGCTCACCCTGCGCACAAGCACCGGGTCCTCGGGCCTCTTTAAAAACACCAGAGCCGACAGCCCGTTAGACAGGCAGTAGGCATCCCAGGCCTTTGGCTCGCCCTGCTCTCCGGCGATCAAAAATCCCTTTCGCTCCAATAATACATTTACATTGACGCACCGCTTAATATCCAGCTGTCCGTGGTCGCTGGTGATCACTAAGTTGGTCACCGGAAGCAGGCCCTCCTGCTCCACCGTATCCATGACCATCCCCAGCCATCGGTCCATCTCATGGATCCCTTCCGTCACCCTCCTGTTGAACACCCCGTTCTCATGCCTGTAGTCGTCCAAGTTGGCCAGATGCATCATCATAAGGTCCGGTTTCCACCTGCGTATCATATCGCAGGCGCAGAGGATATGAAATTCGTCGCACATGGGGTGGGTCTTCTCCACCAGGGCGTGAAGATTCTTTTTGATCACCTCCATCACCTGGTCGCTGGAACCGGACCTTTTATAGGCGTCCAGAGTGGTATCTCCAGGCCACTGGCTCCAATACTCCGCTATGAGATAGTCGATGTTCGGATGGCGGCCGCACACAGGCCAGGACAGCCCCGCAGTGGACAGCCCCGCCTTTTTGGCGGCGTCAAAGATATCCTCTGTCTTCACTGCCCCATGGAAAAAATTCCAGGGAATTTTCGCCTCCCCGATCCGGGTCCAGTCGGAGTTGCTCACCACCCCATGGCGCCAGGGCAGGTTCCCCGTGGCCATGGTAGTGTGGCAGGCATAGGTTACCGTGGGATAGATGGACCGGACCTTCCGGATCCGGCTCCCTCCTTCCAGCCACCGCCTGTAGTTTGGCAGTTTTTGAAATTCCTCCACATCCTCCTCTACCATGGCGTCCGCGGAAATCACGATCAGTTTTTGATGTTCCATGTCTTGTTACCTTACCCCCCTACTTGATTCCGGAACGGGTAAATCCTCTCACAATATATTTGTTGGCAAACAGAAACACCAGCAGCACCGGAAGCACGGCCACAACCGTGGCAGCCATCATCAGCCCCGGCCTGTTGTCATTTTCTCCAAGGGTCAGGGTTGCCAGTCCCAGGGTCACGGTCTGCATCTTGGTCTGGTTCACCACAAGAGACGACCACAGGAAGTTGTTGTACAGCCCCAGGAATGTGATAAAGCCCTGGGTCACCAGCACCGGCCGGATAGACGGCAGCACGATGTAGCGCAGGATCTTCATGATGGAAGCGCCGTCCAAGTATGCCGCCTCCTCCAGCTCCATGGGAAAGTCCTGCAAAAACGTATAAATATAGTAGATCACCATGACTCCGGAGCCGGATGGCAGGATCAGAGGCCAGTAAGTGTTGATCATGCCGATCTGCTTAAAGATGTAAAACAGAGGGAACAAAGTTACGATCTCCGGTATGGCCATGCCCCACACCAGACCGCCCACGATAAATTTCTTTCCCGGCACATCCAGACGGGACAGGGCGTAAGCCGCAGTGGTGCTGACAGAAAGCCTCAGCGCGGTTCCTGTGACCGTCACAAGGACAGTGTTGCCCAGCCACCGCACTACAGGAGAGCTGTTGGTATTGCGGAACAGCTCCACATAGTTTTCCATGGTCCAGCGCTTGGGAAACAACGATGTGGCTGTGAGCGAATCCTCCAGCTCCTTAAAGCTGGTAAACACCATAAAGATAAAGGGGAGCAGAAACAGGTAGGCGATCACGGATGCCACAAAAACCAATATGATTGTATTCAGTCTTTTTTTACTCATCATTCCGGTGTCCTCCTATAAATTGTCCCGCTCTCTTGTGAGCCAGTTCTGTCCCAGGGTACAGATGAGGATCACCACTCCCATGAGGATAGCCATGGCGGTCCCGATGCCTAAGTTATTGTTTGTCAATATGGTGGAGTTTATAACCATGATCACGGATTTGGTGGACTCTCCCGGCCCTCCCTGGGTGATCAGCCTTGTCTGGCCGTAGACGTTGAATGACGCGATCACCGTGGTCATGAGGATGAAGTAAAAGGTTGACTTGATGTTGGGCAGCGTAATGTAGATCAGGGTCTTCCAATATCCTCCGCCGTCCACTCTGGCCGCTTCGTACATCTGCTCGTCGATCTCGTTGAGAGCGCTGATGTAGAGCATCATGTTGTACCCTACGGTCCACCAGATGGTGGCGACCGTCAGGGTGATCCACACGAAAGGCTCTTTTTCCAGCCAGTATATAGGCTCGCTGATCAGCCCCAGCTTCTTCATAAGATTGTTGAGATAACCTCCGTTTCCCTTCATCAGCCACACAAAGGTGGAAGCCACCGCTGTTACAGATACCGAATAAGAAGCAAAATAGACTGCCCTGTAGTACTTCTTTACCTTCTCCGGCAGCTCATTGACGATCAGAGCCAGGGCCAGGCTTCCCAGCACCAGGATGGGGACCGTGCAGATCACGAACTTAATGGTGTTGCCCATGCCCAGGTAAAAGGCTTCCTTGTGGATGGAATCCCCGGCGAGAATTCTGGCATAGTTCTTTAATCCTACAAATTCCTGCCTGCCCACGGCGAAACTGTACTTGTGCAGGCTGATATACAGTCCATAGACAAATGGAATTACCCAAAATGCCATAAAAAAGACGAGAAATGGAACTACAAACGCAAATGCGGTACTCTTCTTAACTTTCACGCGATCCCTCCGTTTGACTTGCCTGTGTAAATTGAATAATCCTGTCCTTGAATCCTCCTGTAAAAGCAAAGCCCGTGCGCATCCCTGCGGCGCGCGGGCATAGGTCACTTACTGTTCCGCCATCTCCTCGGCGTACTTGGTAGCTTTCTCCAGGAACGGAAGCAGGGTCTCAGAGGTCAGGCCCGGATTGGTCACAATCTCTGTCCATACGGTTTCCTTTAAATTGGTCACCTGGTTTCTAACATTGTAGAAAGAAGGGAGAACCTTGATGTCGTTGATGATCTTATAGGTATTCACGGCTGTGGCATACTTGTCCGGCTGTGCCTTTACTGCTTCCATGGCTGCCTTAAAGTTGGGTGCCTGGCCCGCGTCCGCCCAGTTCAGCAGGACATCCGGCTGGTACACATACTTCATAAACGCCGCGATGCCGTCCAGAACCGCCTCATCCTCGCAGGCGGAGGATACCGCGAAGTTGTGTCCGGATCCGTTGACTGCCTGATGATTGCCGAATACAGGAACTGGAGCGATGCCAAGGTCGTCGCCTAACACTGCCGCAAAGTTGCTGTAATCCCAGGGTCCTGTCAGGGAAAGAGCCATCTGCATGGTGTCCGCATCCGCCGTGGTGATAAACAGGTTGCAGTGGTCGTCAACTCCCAAATTAGCCGGGCTGATGCCATCCTCGTAGATCCACTTGTGCACGTTCATCAGAATATCCGCTGCCTCCGGGCTGTTGAAGTCCAGATATCCGTCGCCCATATAATCATAGTCATACTGCGCCAGCAGGCTCATGAGGGTCCACTGAGTCTCGCCCGCAAGCGGCATGCCCATGGCCCACACGTTGGTGTTAGCGGAATCCAGCTTCTCGGACAGGGCCTTCAGCTCTTCATAGTTGGTAGGCGGCGTGTCCACATACTGTTTGTTGTAGAACATCACATATCCGAAGTTGTCCAGAGGAAACGCCCACAGCTTGCCGTCCACCTGAACATAGCTCTTGGTAACCTCGGCCCAGTCGTCAATGCTCAGCCCCGCCTTCTCGTACAGATCGTCCACAGGGCGGATCAGCCCGTCGGGAATATAAGTGCTCAGCCAGTCCGCGTGCATGATCACCAGATCGAACTTGTCAGACTTAAACTTGGTGTAGTGATCGTCAGTGATCAGCTGGTCAACAAAATACTGGGACTGAGACTCGTTAAATCCATCCACGATCTTGGTCATAAAGCCGCCGTCTCCGCCTGTAAAGCCGTTGACAAACTTGATGGTGACTCTGTCCCCGGAGGCCTCTGCCTTGGACTCGCCGGCGCCTGCCGCAGATGAGGTCTGCCCGCCTGCCGCAGATGAGGTCTGTCCTCCTGTTGCTGTGCCTGCCTGATCAGAAGAGCTGCCTCCGCACCCGCTTAAAGCTCCTGCCAGTAAAGCTGCTGCCAATAACGCTGAAATCCTTTTCTTCATGTTGTCCTCTCCTTTTTAATTTGCGTTTTGAGATTTTATATTACGATAAAAATGTAATATATGAAATCCGGCCGTCTGGTTTATCACTGTAAAGTGTGACAAACTTTTTTATTTCATAATTAGTATAGCATAATATTGGGCTATTTGTCACTAATAAACTTATTCTTTTTTATATTTTTGTTAAATTATCACAACTAAATCATTACATTTTTATCTACATTTTTACTTTATTATATTATTTATGTTTTAAATGTCACGTTTTCTCCATGTATTGTTCAAATTTCTGCATTAAAGGCAATTTTCAGGCTCTCATTTATCGATTTTGTATAAATTCGGTCCTTGATCGCCTGATGATTTCCTTTGCTTAAAAGGGGAAAACCAGAAGTTGACGCATATCTTCTCATAAGGTATAATTTACCTATAATCAATCGATAAAGGGAGGAGATCAATCATGAAGAAACGAATCCTATCTGCCGGATTGTGCCTGACCATGGCCGTGAGCCTGGCCGGCTGTTCCTCCGGCACTGCTGCCGATACCGCTCCGGCAGACACCACTCAGGCCCAGTCCCAGGCTCAGGCCCCGGAAACCACGGCGCCTCCGGAGACCACGGCTTCCCCCAACGCGGGAATTTCCGGCACATTTACCGGCACTTCCTCAGGCATGCAGGGGCCCGTGTCCGTGGAACTGACCATCAAGGATGGCGTAATCACCAACGCCGTTGTCACAGAACATCAGGAGACGGCCGGGGTTGCCGATGTTGCCGTAGCCAGGATCCCCAATCAGATCGTAAACCACCAGACAACCACTTTAGACGCAGTAACAGGGGCAACCTTCGCCAGCCGCGCCATCATGGCCGCAGCCGAGAACGCGGCCAAAGAGGCCGGTCTTGACATGGATGTGCTCAAGGCTAATGCCTACACCGCCCAGCCCGGCGTCAACCAGATATGGGATACGGACATCCTGGTAGTGGGCGGCGGCGGCGCAGGCTTAAGCTCTGCGGCAACAGCGGCCCAGAACGGCTCCAAAGTCATTCTCATTGAGAAAAGTTCCTTCTTAGGCGGCAACACCATGATGGCCGGGGGTGCCTACAACACCGTTGATCCCCAGGCCCAGGAGACCGCGGTTCTCACAGAGGCCCAGAAGAACACCCTGGACTCTTACCTGGCTTTGGATCCCGGGGATGAGTCTCTCCGTTTTGACCAGTTCCCCCAGTGGGAGGAGGTTCTGACCCAGCTTCAGACAGATATCAAGGATTTCTATGCAGCCAATGAAGGCAAGACCCCAGGCGCGGATATGCCCGGTTTTGACTCCACTGCTTTACATATGTGGCACATCTACACCGGAGGCCTCCGCCAGCTCAACGACGGCACCTGGATCGCCTCTGACCTTGATCTCGCAAAGACTTTGACGGAAAATTCTCTTGAGACTTTTAACTGGCTGAAGACCCTGGGGCTTGATGTGAGCAGCGGCTCAGGCGCTCCCCTGTTCACGGTTCTGGGAGCCATGTGGCCCAGGACCCATCCCTTCCCGGCAGGCACCTCTCTCATCAGCTCTCTCTCCGAGGCTGCCAAGGCCGAGGGCGTAGAGATCTACACCGAGACCGCGGCTGTCTCCCTTCTGACCGATGACAGCGGAAAAGTGACAGGGGCTGAGGCTGTCCAGGCCGACGGCACCAAGGTCACCATCAATGCTTCCCAGGGCGTCATCCTGGCCAGCGGCGGCTACTGCGCCAACGCGCCTATGGTAAAAGAATATGACAAATACTGGGGCGACAGCCTGTCCGACCACACTCTGACCACCAACGTGGGCACCAACACCGGCGACGGCATCCTTATGGCCACCGACATCGGCGCTGATACCACAGGCCTGGAGATCGCCCAGATGATGCCGTCCTCCTCGGCCCTCAAGGGAACCATGACAGACGGACTGTGGGGCGATGCCTCTGAACAGATCTGGATCGACGCATCCGGAAACCGTTTTGTCAATGAGTACGCGGAGAGAGACGTTCTCACCCTGGCCTCCCTGGAGCAGGAAAACGGCATCTTCTATATTATTTATGCCGGTCCCACTGACGAAAACGGCGTGTGCAAGGGATTGGCTTACGACGAACCCGCCACTTTCGGCGCTGTCCCGTCAAAGCTTGTGGAAAACGGCCACATCTGGTACGGCTCTACCCTGGCCGAGCTGGCGGAAGCCACCAAGACCTCTGCCGGCGGCGCTGCCCCTGCCTTCACAGAGGAAGCCCTCCGGGCCACCATCGAGACCTACAACAGCTATGTGGAGGCCCAGAAAGATGACGATTTCGGCAAGGAAGTCCTCTCCGGCGCCATCGACCTGGAAGCCATCGAAGCGGACGACACCGTGGGCATCTGCATCTCCCCGAGAAAAGCCTCCCTCCACCACACCATGGGCGGCGTAGTCATCAACACCGATGCCGCTGTTCTGGATACAGAGGGCAACGTGATCCCGGGCCTGTGGGCAGCCGGTGAAGTCACAGGCGGCATCCACGCAGGCAACCGGTTGGGCGGCAACGCGGAAGCCGATATCTTCACCTTCGGAAGAATCGCCGGCCAGAACGCATCCGCAGCTGCCAAATAGCCTAGCCCGCCCCCTGCTCGCCGCGCTGGGCCCCGGTCAGCTCTGCTGACAAACCTCCTCTCGGGGCCCGTGCGCATAAAAAGCGGCGTAACCCCTTTTATAGGGATCACGCCGCTTTTTAATGCTCTGTATTACAGGGCATTTCCTTCTTCTCTTCTTCCCCGGCCTCCCGGCTCTCCTCCGGGATTCCTTTGCACTCGTGGAAGATCTTCATAAACTCTTTGCCGGTGATGGTCTCCTTCTCAATCAGGAACTCCGCAATCTTGTCCATGATAGCCCGGTTCTCCCTCAGGAGCCTCTTGGCCTCCTCGTAGGCAGCTTTGAGCATCTTCATGACTTCCTGGTCAATCTCTGCCGCAGTGGCCTCGCCGCAGTTAAGCACCATGCGGCCGCTTAAGTACTGATCCTCCTGGGTTGCCAGGCCCATAAGGCCGAACCGCTCCGACATTCCGTACTGGGTCACCATGGCCCTGGCGATTTTGGTCGCCTTCTCGATGTCATTGGCCGCGCCTGTGGTCACGGTCTCAAACACCAGCTCCTCTGCCGCCCTGCCGCCTAAGCATCCCACCAGCATGGCCCGCAGTTCCTTCTCCGTGTTGAGGAACTTCTCCTCCTCCGGCACCTGCATCACATATCCCAAAGCCCCCATGGTCCTGGGGATGATGGTGATCTTCTGCACCGGCTCCGCATCCTTTTGAAGGGCGCTGACCAGGGCATGACCCACCTCATGGTAAGACACGATGCGCCTCTCTTCCTTGCTCAGCACCCGGTCTTTCTTCTCCTTTCCCACCAGCACCACTTCCACTGCCTCAAACAGATCCTTCTGGCTCACCGCCGCCCTGCCGTTCTTCACCGCCAGGATGGCCGCCTCATTGATCATGTTGGCAAGGTCGGAGCCCACGGCTCCGGAGGTGGCCAGGGCGATGGCCTCCAGATCCACCGTCTCATCCAAAGCCACATTCTTGGCATGTACCTTCAGGATGTTCACACGGCCCTTTAAATCCGGTTTATCCACGATAATCCGCCTGTCAAAACGGCCCGGGCGCAAAAGAGCCGGGTCCAGGATCTCCGGCCGGTTGGTAGCGGCCAGCACCAGAAGCCCTTTGGAGGAATCAAAGCCATCCATCTCCGACAGAAGCTGATTTAAGGTCTGCTCCCTCTCGTCATTGCCGCCGCCGTAACGGGAATCCCGGCTCTTGCCGATGGCATCCACCTCGTCGATGAAAATAATGCAGGGGGCGTTATCCTGGGCCTGCTTGAACAGATCCCGGACCCGGGAAGCTCCCACGCCCACAAACATCTCCACAAAATCGGATCCGGACAGGGAGTAGAAGGGCACCTTGGCCTCCCCTGCCACAGCTTTGGCCAGAAGGGTCTTGCCGGTTCCCGGAGGGCCTACCAAGAGAGCGCCCTTGGGAAGCTTGGCGCCGATGTGGGTGTATCTTCCCGGATTGTGGAGAAAATCCACGATCTCCACCAAAGATTCCTTGGCCTCGTCCTCACCGGCCACATCCATGAAAGTGACTCCCGTCTCCTTCTGCATGTGCATCTTGGCCGTGCTCTTGCCTACGCCCATGATCCCGCCGCCGCCCATGCGCTTCATCATAAAATTCATAAAGAAGATCAAAAAACCGAACATCAGGGCAAAGCTGATGAGATTCTCCAGCCACACGCTGTTGCTGGCATTCTCCTGGCGTCCCTCAACTCCCGCCTCCACCAGTCTGCGGGTCAGCTGGTCTCCTCCTTCCATCCTGACAGAAATGTACTCAATGCCCGGCCGGTACCCATCCGCGTCCTCCCTGGTCCTGAAGTACACCTCAGAACCGCTCACCCGGACCTCCTTTACCTTTCCATCCTCCAGCGCCTGCACAAACTCGCTGTAGGGGATCTCCTGGGTGCTCCGCTTTCCGTTTAAGTAGTCTCCCATCTTAAAGATGCTGACAAATGTGATCAGCGCCGCGATCAGTATGATCAGCATGGTCTGCCCCTGGCCGGAATTCCTGCCGTCGCCTTTGTTGCTATTGTTGTCCATAAATCCCAATTCTCCTATTCAAAAAACTGCCTCCCTCTTTATCGGCACGCGCCGTGCCGCCTTCCTGCTTTAAGGGTATACTTTACTATTATAGTGTCAGTCTCCCCATAAATCAAGGAAAGTGTCCTAAAAAAATTATAAATTTTCGTAATCAGGATATTTGAAAAAAACTCTGGATTTCTCACAGGCATCGTTGTATAATTGGGAAGTTATTTTTTTGCACCCCAAATGCTGAAGGAGGTTGTAGATTATGTCTGTGAAGTATGTTTTTGTCACCGGCGGAGTTGTTTCCGGCCTGGGAAAGGGCATTACCGCCGCGTCCCTGGGACGCCTGCTGAAAGCCCGCGGCTACAAAGTCACCATGCAGAAATTTGATCCCTATATCAACATTGACCCCGGAACCATGAACCCCGTCCAGCACGGAGAGGTATTCGTGACCGATGACGGCGCGGAGACGGACCTGGACCTTGGCCACTACGAGCGGTTCATTGACGAGAACCTGACAAAAAATTCCAATGTCACCACCGGAAAAGTCTACTGGTCTGTTTTATCCAAAGAGCGCCGGGGCGACTACGGCGGCGGCACCGTCCAGGTCATCCCCCATATCACCAATGAGATCAAAAGCCGTTTTCACCGCAATTATTCTGACACTGACACGGAGATCGCCATCATCGAGGTTGGCGGCACCGTAGGCGATATCGAAAGCCAGCCGTTTCTTGAGGCTATCCGCCAGTTCCAATACGATGTCGGCTCTGACAACGCCGTCCTGATTCACGTCACCCTTATCCCCTATCTGAAGGCCTCCGGAGAGCTGAAGACAAAGCCCACCCAGGCCAGTGTAAAGAATCTTCAGGGCATGGGCATCCAGCCGGACATTATCGTCTGCCGCACCGAACATCCTTTAGACGACCAGATCCGCGGCAAGATCGCTTTATTCTGCAATGTGCCCCAGACCCATGTGCTCCAGAACCTGGATGTGGACCTTCTCTATGAGGCCCCTCTGGCCATGGAGGAGGAACACTTAGCCCAGGCGGCCTGCCAGTGCCTGAACCTCCCCTGTCCGGAGCCTGATCTGACAGAGTGGAAGGCCATGATCCACGCCTGGAAACACCCCAGGACAGAAGTCACCGTGGCTCTGGTAGGCAAATATACCCAGCTCCACGACGCCTATATCTCCGTGGTGGAAGCCTTAAAACACGGCGGCGTGGCCAACCATGCCAAGGTCACCATCCAGTGGATCGACTCGGAGACCGTGACCCGTGAAAATGTGGAAGAACTTCTGGCAGGCGTCCAGGGAATCCTGGTTCCCGGAGGGTTCGGAAGCCGGGGCATAGACGGCATGCTCACGGCTATCCGATATGCCAGGGAAAAGAAAATTCCTTACCTTGGCCTCTGCCTGGGAATGCAGCTGGCCATCGTGGAATTTGTCCGGAATGTGGTGGGACTCACCGGCGCCCACAGCGTGGAGCTGGACCCCTCCACCCATTACCCTGTCATCCACCTTATGCCGGAACAGGACGGAGTGGAGAATATCGGCGGCACCCTGCGGCTGGGCTCCTACCCCTGCGTCCTGGATCGCGACTCAAAAGCCCGTCAGCTCTACGGTCAGGAGACCATCCATGAGCGCCACAGGCACCGCTATGAGGTAAACAATGATTTTCGCAGCACTCTGTCCGCCAGCGGCATGCTCTTGTCCGGCATCTCCCCGGACGGGCGGATCGTGGAAATGATCGAGCTTCCCGAACACCCCTGGTTTGTGGCGACTCAGGCCCACCCTGAATTTAAATCCCGCCCCAACAAGCCTCATCCTCTATTTCGGGGATTCATTGAAGCTGCCTTAAAATACGCTGCGCAGAAATCTTAAGTATAGTTTGCTCTGTTTTGGCCACACTAATCCCGAGGTGAACAGAGATGAATATATTTTTAGACGATGAAGAGGACGACCTTATGGGGACTCCCGTGGCCTCGGCCACTGAATGCACCGGGCTGATCCCGGCTCTCCCCCAGTCAGACTCCCAGGTGGAATCCTACGAGGATATCTACCCCTTCATGACTCCCCCAAAGGGCAAAAATCCGGAGGGAAAATAATCCGGCCCATACGCAGCCGGGCAGGGAAGATCTGTCCTCCCTGCCCGGCTGCACCGGATCCCTGGATTTCTCTACACAAACACTGTCTGAACCAGCACCATATATACCGCCGTCCCCACGCCGATGCTCAGGAGGGAACTGCCCTTCCACCAGTGGAGCACCACAATGACAGCTACGGCTATGAGTTCCGGCAGCCCATGGCTTCCCGACCACACATCCACATCCTTTAAGCAGTACACCACCAAAAGGCCGATGGTAGCGCAGGGCAGGGTCTTTCCCAGGTACTCTACATAGCCGGGGATCTTCTTTCCCCGGGGAAACATAAGAAACGGGAGAAACCGGGTAATCATCGTAGCCGCCGCCAGAGCCGCCACGATCAAGGCTCCTCTTATAATCGCGGTTTTATCCAAGACTCTCTGCCTCCTTCTTTTTCTTTCCCTTGTACCACAGGCTCAATATAGCCAGAATCCCTGCCATGGCGGGG
Organism: uncultured Hungatella sp.; assembly: GCA_947066955.1. Lineage (GTDB taxonomy): Bacteria > Bacillota > Clostridia > Lachnospirales > Lachnospiraceae > UBA3402. The sequence continues at coordinate 8,477 of CAMTAF010000005.1, read as the reverse complement.
ATGATAAATGCCCCTGACCCGAACACCCTCACACAGACCACTGAGCAGAACACCCCTGCAAGCGCGGGCCTGTGATCCTTCTGGCTCTTCCACTGGTCCGTAAAAATCACCACAAACAGAGCCGTCAGAGCAAAATCCAGGCCCTTGGTGTCAAAATTTATAAAACCTCCCAGGATATTTCCCACAGCGCTCCCGGTCACCCAGTAGATATGATTGAGAAGGGAAATCCACAAGTACGCCCACTCCCTGTCAATGCGGGCAGGGATCCGCTCACTGCAGACAATGGAAAATGTCTCATCCGTCAGGGCAAAGATCAGGTAGGCCCTGAATTTTTTCAGGCCCCTGTATTTTTCCAGCACAGAGATGCCGTAGAACAGGTGCCGGGCATTGATCATCAGGCCCATGAGAAATCCGTACGCCGGACTCACCATGGAGGCCAAAAAAGTCACCCCCACATACTGCAGGCTTCCCGCGTACACCAGCACGCTCATGGCCAGGACCCACCAGATCCCGAACCCGTTTACCTTCATCAAGATCCCATAAGCTGTCCCCAGGAACAGATACCCCACCATCACGGGAATTGTTCTGGGAAACCCATACTTAAGGGCAGCTGTCTTTTCCTTATTCATTCTCTTTCATTCCTCTGCTTCCCCTTGCATTTTTCCCTTTTTTTGGATACCATAGATTGTAGCCTTTTCCCCATGTTTTGTCAACGAAAGAGAGTGCAAATGAATATGAACCAGGATAACAGTTTTCCCTTCTCCTATGACTGCTGCCGGCTGTGCCCCAGGCACTGCCGCGCGGACCGCCGCGCCGGGCAAGGTTTCTGCCAAAGCGGCGTCACCCCCAAAGTGGCCAGAGCTGCTCTCCACCACTGGGAAGAGCCCGCCATCAGCGGCGTCAACGGAAGCGGCGCGGTTTTTTTTGCCGGCTGCACTTTAAGATGCTGCTTCTGCCAGAACCATGAGATCAGCCGGGAGGGCTTTGGCCGGGAGGTGTCCTGCCAGGAGCTGAGCCGCATCTTCCTCCGCCTCCAGGACCAGGGCGCCCACAATATCAATTTAGTTACAGCCACCCACTATCTCCCCTCTGTCACAGAGGCCCTGCGCCTTGCCCGTCCTGCCCTGTCCATCCCCGTGGTCTACAACTGCGGCGGCTACGAGGACCCGCAAATTATAGAGGCTTTAAAACCTTATGTAGACATCTGGCTTCCCGACCTAAAGTACTCGGACTCTGCCCTCTCCGCCCCCTATTCCGGGGCCGGCGACTATTTTTTCTGGGCCTCCAGGGCCATCACCCAGATGATCCGGCAGACCGGAGAGCCTGTGTTGGACCATAACGGCATCATGAAATCAGGGGTAATCATCCGGCACATGGTTCTTCCGGGAGCCAGACAGGATTCCATCAGGCTCCTTCACTGGATGGCCGAGACTCTGCCTCGATCCCGGTACTATATCAGCCTTCTGAGCCAGTACACCCCGGCCCACCTTGGAGACAATGCCAAAGATTTCCCCCAGCTCAACCGCAGGGTTACTTCCTATGAATATGAAAAAGTGGTGGATGCTGCCCTGGAACTGGGCTTGACGAAGGGCTACATGCAGAAAAAAAGCAGCGCCAAAGAAGAATACACCCCGCCCTTTGACTTAGAGGGGGTCACACCTTAGAGGGAGGCGCACACGGAAGGGCCTGACAGATATCAGGACAAACTAAAGACGGATACCGATCCCTTTCGTATCGATATCCGCCTTCACGCTATCTCGTCCACTGGACTGTACCTCACTTTCCTTAATCTCTTTCCTTCCCCCTGTCTTTTACCCATGTACTCAACAAGGTTCGGGAGGAATCCTGGTCTCATCAATCTTTCAAAGCCTGCCGCTCTGTGTGATAAATGAAACAAAATTTAACTTTTCGGTGGTCCGTACCTCCTTCTTTCCTATTTGCCAGTTCTTGAATCCTTTTGATCAGGTATCTTCTCTGGCTTGGTGTTTCTTTTGTTGTCTTTATTCTACCAGACCTCTCCATATTTGTCAATGTTTTTTTTGCAATTTATTTAAATTTTTATTTTATTCTTAAATTGCATTAATTGATTGCAATTATTCCAAAAATTAATCCATTTATTCCGAATATTCGAGGCCGTGCGCAATCGAGCAGGGGAGGTCTTTTCCCCCTACTCACCGCGCGGCCCGTGCGCCGCTTTAGCGGCAAACTTCCACTGCACGGGCCTGTGCAATCGAGTAGGGAAGGCTTTCCCCACTACTCGCCGCGCAAGCGGCCACATTTCCTTTCTGCCCCGTGCGCAATCGAGTAGGGGAGGTCTTTTCCCCTACTCGCCGCGCGGCCCGTGCGCCGCTTTAGCGGCAAACTTCCACTGCACGGGCCTGCGCATAAAAAAGGGAAGCATCCCCTATCTCGGATGCTTCCCTTACTTTTTAGGAACTTAAATCTTCTCATACCGCTCAACATCTGTGACAAATATGGTGGCTCCGCCTAATTCCACTGTCATGGGCATCATCATATACCCGGCTGAGATGGACGAAATGTTGGGGGCCGGCACATTGCAGGTAATCTTCTGTCTTTTGCCGCAGGTCTCCTTGATCAGTTCAATGGCATGATCAACCTTCTCTGCCTCTGTGCCCACCATCAAGGTACAGTTCCCCTTTTTCAGAAATCCTCCTGTTGTAGCCAGCTTTGTAACCATATACTGGTGTTCGTTCAGGGCCTCTGTGACCCGGTTGCCGTCATCGGAGCTTACGATCGCATAGATAATCTTCATTGTCAGCACCTCACTTTATAAAAATATGGACATGGAATCAATCTACTTGGAATAGCTTACCACCCGCCGTTCCCCTGTGCTGGTGGTCTCGTAAAAGATCTGGATCTTTTCCCCGGGCGCCAGGGCAGGGACATCACTGCCCCACACAAACTGGTAAGTGGTGCCGTTGCTGGTCTGGATAGTGACGCCTGACGGATCCAGGGCCGTGACGCTTCCTGTCACTGAATTGCTGCCTGTTCCCGAGGAGCTGTTCCCCGCGGATGAGCTGCTCTCGGAGACAGACGGTCCTGACGGGGAACTGCCCTGCCCCGCCGAGCCTCCGCTTCCTCCCGGTCCCGCCGGGCTGCCTGACGATCCGGCGCCGGAGGAGCTGCCCCCCGGTCCTGTCTTTCCTCCCGACGTCGTGTTGCCCGCCCCGGTGCCTGTGCCTGTCCCGGTTCCGCTCTGGGATGTCTGTCCGGCCCCGCCGTTACCCCCTGCGGAGGTGTTTCCGGAGCCTCCGGTCCCTGTATTGCCCCTTGAGGACTGACCGTTTGACGCTACCTGGGCAGTGCTCTCCGGAACCTGCTCCGTGAGATAGCTCTTGGACACATAGCCCACATTGCCTTTATAATTGACCCGAAGCCAGCCGTTCTCCGACTCGCCTGTAACCTCCACCTTCTCACCCTCAGACAGTCCTGCCAGCACGCTGGAGCTGGTGGAATAGCTGGAACGCACCCGCACCGATGCCGTGGCATACATCGTCTTTTTTACATCCGTCACCTTGTAGGTTCTGGCCGCCGTTGTCTCCGCGGGCCTGGCGGCGCCGGCTGTCTGAGCAGCCGTGGTCTGAGAAACCGACGTCTGCGCGGAGGCCGTGGTCTGGGAAACCGACGCCTGCGTGGAAGCCGTGGTCTGGGGAACTGCCGCTGTCTCCGGCTGCGCGGCGGGCTCTGTGGCCGCCTCCTGGCTGTACCCTTCCGTGGACTGGGCCGCTGTCTCCGGCACCGGAGACGTCTCATCTGTGACGATCTCGATCATGGTCCCGGCTTTCGTCTCCTGAGAGACCTGGCCGGAAGTCTCCTCCTGGCTGCCGCCTGCCTCTGCCGCCGTTGTCCCGTTGATCACGATCCCATCCCCGCTTCCGCAGGCAGTAATACCAAAAGCTATCATAGCTGCCGCAAACACTATCCAATGTCTCTTCATAAATCTTCCTCCATGGTTTTACACTGTCTTTATTATACACCAGCGGCGCCCGTTTATCTATTTAAGTTTTTATGACAAAATACGAATTATTCTGCTTGTAATTTTGTTCTCGATTTATTATAATAAATATGCAACATTCCGCAGCTATATTTCTATTTTGAAAGTTCAGCGCTTCTGAGCTGTGGAAAAACAGGGCCGCGAAGCGGCATCTTCCATACGGCACAGAGTGCGCCCGCTCCGCAAAAGCCTGTATTACGGCATGTCCCTGGGTACGCCACGCGCGCCAGACTTTCGCACGTAACGGCCTATCCGCTGCCGGGCGCATGGAGGTCTGCTATGATTTATACTACCATTTTTTCGCAGGATTCGTCAATATATTTCATTATATTTTATATGTAATTAATTTCTAGTTTGCTATAGGAAAGGAGTTTCTATTATGCCCGGCAAAGCCAAAACCCCTATAAAGATTATCGGAGAGAGAGATATTGAACTGCATTTAAGCAACGAGAACCACCACGAACATATTGTGAAGATCGGAAAGGCTCTTTCCTCGCCTATCCGCCTGAATATCCTGAATCTTCTGAAAAACAGCGCTTTGTCCCTCCAGGAGATCGCAAACATCCTCCATCTGCCTGTCTCCTCCACTGCCCTGCATATCAAAACCCTGGAGGAGGCCCGGCTCATTGTCACCGAAACCCAGCCCGGGCTCCACGGTTCCATGAGGGTCTGTACCTGCAGCATGCAGTCTTTTCACCTGGAGACTTTTGACGCGGATGCCGACATTGCCGACAACACCATTACCCTGGACATGCCTGTGGGAAATTACCACGAAGTGGACATTGAACCCACCTGCGGCCTGGCCGACGAAAACGGGATCCTGGATATCTATGACAATATCCGTTCCTTCTATTCGCCTCTGCACACCAAAGCCCAGCTTCTGTGGTTCCAGCAGGGGTATGTGGAATACCGCTTTCCCAACCTGGCCAATCCCCTTCTGGAGCTTCACGCTCTCAGCTTCCAGATGGAGATCTGCTCCGAGGCCCCGGGGTTCCTGGAAGAATGGCCCTCCGACATCACCGTCTCCATCAATGGCCGCGAGATTGCCACCTACTGCTCCCCCGGGGACTTCGGCGCGCGGAGGGGACGCCTGACGCCGGCGGCCTGGCCCAACGGCAGGACCCAGTACGGTCTTTTAAAAACCTTCTCTGTGCGGCAAAACGGCAGCTATCTGGACGGGCAGCCTGTGAACAGTTCTGTCACCCTGGATGATCTGGATATCTGCGCCAAGCCCTATATCGCCTTAAAGATCGAGATAAAAAAAGACGCTGCCCATGTAGGCGGCATCAATATATTCGGAGAAAAATACGGCGACTTCCCTCAGGGGATCGTCATGAGCCTGGTGTACTGATATCCACGCCGTTTCCCGTCAAAGCCCCTGCCGCTGGCCCACATCCAGGTCAGCGGTACCCTGGCGGGCGGTGGCCTGACAGATACCGCCGCGCCAGATCTGCCGTGTTTTCGGCAAATTTCGGATACAGGCTTCTGACCGGATCCGAGTCCTCATGGCTGGTGATCCACGCCAGAAGCTGGATCCTTCTGGCCATAATGAAAGTGGGAATCTCATTAAGGTCTTCCCTTCTTAAGGGGCGGAGGGTCTGATAGCCCTTAAGCCACGCCTCCGCCCACCGTCCGGCCCAGGGATGATCCTCCACAAAGCTTATAGAAGCCGCCAGATCATACAGATGCCAGCCAAACCCGCAGTCGTCGAAATCGATAACCTGGATTTGGCCCTTGGTTTTCAGAAGATTGGCTGCCCGCAGATCTGAGTGGATCAGGCCGTAATTTCTCCCGGACCTCTCATATCGGGAAAGTCTGCCCCGGATCCGGCCGCAGGCCTGCTCCAATGTCTGTCTGTCGTTGGCGGACAGCTCCTCGCAGTTTCTCCAGTCGCCGAACAATCCCTGTTCCCCGATCATATGGCCGTAATCCCAGCAGGGCCTGGCAAGGCTTTGACTCTCCTTCCATTCTTCCGTATCTGTGTGGAGAAGGGCAGCGATCCGGCCCACCTGATAAAAATCCTCGCAGGCCCTCGGTCCGTCACAAAGATCCGGGTGCGCGCCTTCCAGGTACTCGAACATAAGGCAGGCGTAAGTCTGCCCTCCTGCCTCTGCCACAGTGAGAAAACCATTGCTCCTGTTTTTTACAAGGCCCGCCGTCTTTACCTTGTCCTGACAGCTTAAATGTTCCAGCCACCTGATCTCCGCCTGGATCTCCTCCTTGGTACGGTAACCTGTCCTGGCAACCCTCATAACCTTACAGGGCCGGCGGTCCGAGAGCCTTCTCAGGACAAATGTGGCATTCTCCGAGAGATACAGGAGGCTTACATCCACGGAGTCCTCCAAAGGGTAACAGAGGCAGGCCTGCTCCGCCGCCTTTTTATAACTGTCCGGCTGTCCAAAATTCACCGTTCAGCCTTCCTTTCTCATGTTCTCGTAGCAGTATCGGATAATATCCTTCCTGGTGATGATCCCGATGAAATTCCCCTGATCATCCACCACGGGGACAAAATTCTGGTTCAGAGCTTTGTCGATCATATCCTCCATGGTAGCATCGATGGACACCGGGGCATTGTCCGATTTTCTGGGGATGGTGGTCACCGGCATCTGCTCGGCCCCCTTCAGGCTTAAGTTGTATTCATTTTTGATCCCCCACAAAAGATCCCCCTCTGTGATGGTCCCTATGTACTTTCCAAGCTTATTGATTATGGGGATGGCCGTGTAACGGTGAAATTCCATGATCTCAAGGGCCTGGCGCAGAGACTGGTCGTCGTAGATAAAAGCCACCTCGCTTTTAGGTGTGAGAAAAAACAATATATTCATAAAATCTCCTTGTGATTGATGTTGGCCCTGCCCTGTGCAGGACCTGGTTTTAGTATACCTTGCAGCTCTGAAGATGGTGTGAACAAATTATTAGTTTTTTCTAAATTATTGCGGGAAGCCGCTCTTGACAACAGGAAAAGCCTCTGTTATAATCCCATTTGTTCATCGGAGGGGAATCTACTGCTGAAAGTATTTTGCCGGATAAGATGGCAGGTCTTGGCCTGCTGCCTTATCCGTTTTTTCATACAGGACACAGTTATCCCCTGCTGACACATTCCATAAAGATAAAGAAAACAGGAGGCAACACACATGGATAAACGAAAACAGCAGAATCTTTTATTTACGGAAGGCCCCGTACTGGCGCCTCTGCTCCGCTTCGCGCTCCCGGTGCTTTTCGCCCTTCTTCTCCAGGCCATGTACGGCGGCACGGACCTGCTTATTGTCGGTCAGTTCTCTTCTGCCGCAGACGTGTCCGCCGTGTCAACGGGAAGCCAGGTTATGCATTCCGTCACCTCCGTGATCACCGGCCTGGCCATGGGAACCACCATCCTTCTGGGACAGAAGATCGGCCAGAAACAGGAAGAGGAGGCTGGAGACGTGATCGGAGGCAGCATCTGCCTGTTCGCGGCAGCGGCCGTGGTCATCACCCTGGTCATGGTGGCAGGCGCTCCGGCACTGTCCCGGGTCATGCGCGCCCCGGCGGAGGCATTTGACCAAACCACTGCCTATGTCCGCATCTGCTGCGCCGGATCCGTATTTATCATCGCTTACAATGTGCTGGGCAGCATCTTCCGGGGGATCGGGGATTCCAGGACTCCCCTGCTGGCAGTGTTCATCGCCTGCGTGTTCAATATCATAGGGGATCTCTTCTTTGTGGCGGTTCTGGGGATGGCCTCCAAAGGAGCGGCCCTGGCCACTGTCATGGCCCAGGGGATCAGCGTCATCCTGTCCCTGCTCATTATCCGCAGGCGGAAGCTCCCCTTTGCCTTCTCCCGGGCAAATATCCGGTTTCACAAAAAGCTGATCCGCCAAACCCTGGTCCTGGGATTTCCCATTGCCCTCCAGGATCTTCTGGTGAGCATCTCCTTCCTGGTAATCATCGCCATCATCAACGGCCTGGGGGTCATCGCCTCCGCCGGGGTTGGGGTGGCGGAGAAGCTGTGCACCTTTATCCTGATGATGCCCTCTGCCTTCAGCCAGTCCATGTCCGCCTTTGTGTCCCAGAACTTCGGCGCCGGAAAGATGGACCGGGCCAAGAGGGGCATGGTCTGCGGCATGGCCGTATCCTTTGGCTTTGGCCTGATCCTGTCCTACCTGTCCTTTTTCCACGGAACCCTGCTGACAGGCATTTTCGCCAAAGACAGCCAGATCGTCCTGGCCGGGGCGGATTACTTAAGGGCCTACGCCATTGACACCTTGTTGGTGTCCTTCCTCTTCTGTTTTACCGGATATTTTAACGGATGCGGAAAAACCGCCTTTGTCATGCTTCAGGGGATCATGGGGGCCTTCTGCGTCAGAATCCCCGTGTCCTACTTCATGAGCAGACAGCCCGGCGTGTCCCTGTTCCAGGTTGGGCTCGCCATCCCTATGTCCACTGTGGTTCAGATCATCGTGTGCGCCATCTATTTTGCCAGATCGGA
>CAMTAF010000004.1 GCA_947066955.1 uncultured Hungatella sp. | reverse complement strand
CGGGTTTCATAACCCCATCGGTGCCTTTCGCAGAAAGGCGGTTTATAAGAATGAGGATGGCAGTCTCTTAGATGAGGAGCCTGTTTACTCCTACAGACTCAACGATACTGCTGATCTGTCCTATACGCCGGGTCTTCCCAGAGACGCGGGCATTTATCAGGTGCGGGCCTATGTTCCCGCAACGGAAGCTCATGGGGCAGGAGCGGGACTTTTGAAGCTGACCATTGAAAAAGCGAAACCTGTTTTGGCTTTTGAGGAATCATACCCAACATCTAAGATTTACGACAATACGCCCCTGGAACTGCCAGGCCGGGAAGATATGACTGTTTTGGAAACTGTTTTTGACTCTGTGAATTTTACCTGGTACAGGGACAAGGTGGCGGAGTCAAACAGACTGACTCAGGCTCCGGTGGGCGTGGGAACCTATGTATTGGCTGCGTCTGTAGAGGAGAGTCCGAATATCCAGGCCGCCTCTGCCAGCCAAGAGATGGTCATAGAAAGACGTCCGGTCACGGTGACGGCAGACCACAAAAACAAGATTTACGGAAATCCTGATCCGGAATTGACCTATCAAGTAGATGCCTCCACTCCCCTTTGCCAGGGGGATCGTTTAAACGGCGCTCCGGCCAGGGAGGCAGGGGAGGACGTAAGGGCCGGTGGGTACGGGATCGGCCGGGGAACCCTGACGGATGAAGAAAATCCGAACTACAGGATTACCTTTAACCCTGGAATATTTACCATTGAAAAAGCCTTGGTTGTGCCGACGCCTGAGGCGGACAGCGTTACAGACAGCCAGATTGTCCTTAAGCCCGCGGACTTAGGCCCTGGTTCCGGCGGGACGGGAACCGTGGAATACGGAATCGCCCCAGACAGCGGAAAAGGGAATATCCAGTGGCAGGCAAGCCCTGTATTCTCCGGGCTGAACCGCGGGACTACATATTATCTGTATGTAAGAATCTTTAACAGCAGAAATTATGAGGACAGTGTATCCCAGGCAGTGTCCATTACCACTCTCAAAACAAGGGTGGCAGAACCTGTTTTGGAGGCCGGAAGAAGCTATGTTTATACAGGCCGGGAGATCCAGGTGAGCCTGACGGGATTTGATTCCGGGCTCATGCGCATGGTGGGAGGAGACAAAGGCATCAACGCGGGAGAATACACGGCCGAAATCCGGCTGGCGGACCCGGCTCATTATGCCTGGGAACATGAGGACGGAGCGTCCGTAAACATTTCCTGGCAGATCCAGAAAGCCGATCAGGCGCCCCTGTCCTTGGAGGCCATAGAAAATAAGATTTATGGGGATCCCGATTTTGACTTAAAGGCCGCGGGAGGAAGCGGGGACGGTCAGATTGTGATCTCTGTATCAGACAGCAGCGGAGTCCTTGCCGTCAGCGGAAATAAAGGAACGATCCTGGGCGCGGGGACTGCCAGGGTGAAGGCCGTGAGAGAGGGAGACGGGAATTACAAGGACAGCGCCGCCGTGTTCACGGACGTGACCATTGCTAAAAAAACGGTGACAGTGAAAGCCGCGGACAAGATAAAATATGTGGGGGAGGATAATCCGGAACTGACCATAGAGGGTCTGGACCAGGGAGCGCTGGTGGGAGATGACACCATAGAGGCCCTGGGAATCCGCCTGTCCACCACAGCGAGGAAAGATTCACAGTCAGGCATTTATCAGATCACGGGAACGGCTGATTCCCGCAACTACGCGGTTACAATCCTTCCGGGAAGGCTGTCGGTGGTTTCCCCGGAGAACCATAAGATAACAGTGGCCAGGCCTGCTTTGACGCCTGATAAAACCTATGTTTATACGGGAAATGAGATAGAAGTAAGCCTGACGGGTTTTGATCCAGATATTATGCGGATCATGAAAGGCGGCAGGGGAGTCAACGCAGGAGAATATGAGGCAGAGATCGCCCTGGCAGATCCGGACCAATATGTCTGGGATTTTGGTCAGGGATCGTCTGTCACGATTCCATGGCAGATTCAGAAAGCCAGCCAGGCGCCTGTGACCATAAACTCCGTGGATGGTAAAATTTACGGGGATGCTCCCTTTGAATTGGCGGCATTCGGAGGAAGCGGAGACGGACAGATGGTATTCTTTGTGTCAGAGGGCAGCAGGGTTCTCTCTGTCAGCGGAAATCAGGCCATTGCCGTGGGAGCGGGAACTGCCAGAGTAAGCGTCATAAAGCAGGGCGACGAGAATTACAATGACAGCAGAGCTTCTTCTATTGATATAACCGTGGCGAAGAAGCCTGTGACCGTAAAGGCGGCGGACAAGGTCAGGCTTGCGGGGAGGGACAACCCGGAACTGACCCTTGAAGCGCCGGAGGAAGGAGTGCTGGCAGGAGATGACACCGTTGAGATGCTGGGGGTCACCCTGTCTACCGCGGCTTCGCCGGACTCCGAAGAGGGAACTTACGAGATCACAGGCACGGCTGACCCTGACACAAATTATGAGGTGACCGTGCTTCCGGGAACCTTGACCATTATTTCCGCGCCGGGATATAAAACAGAGCGGGAACAAGGGATCTCTCAGGTTCCTGATGCATTGAGGGATCATCCGGATTTGAACACGCCGGAGAAGATCGAGGCGCAGATGAAATCCCACGTACAGCAGACCATGTCCGGGGTCGCGGCAGACCATGTGCTGGTCTATGACGTAACTCTTATGTATACCACTGACGGCGGGGCAACCTGGACAAAGGCTACAGAAAGCACGTTCCCGGAAGAAGGGATCACAGTCACCCTGCCTTATCCGTCAGGGACAACGCAGGCCAGGTATGATTTTATTGTGACCCATATGTTTACCACCGGCGATCACGCGGGAGAAATTGAGACCCCATCCCTGGAGAAAACCGCGGATGGACTTCGATTTAAGGTCTACAGCCTGTCGCCCATAGCTGTGGGGTATAAAGCGAAACAGAGCAGCTCGGGGGGAGGTTCCGGCTCAGGAGGAGGTTCCGGCTCAGGGGGCGGCTCTGGCTCGGGAGGAGGTTCCAGCTCAGGAGGAGGTTCCAGCTCGGGAGGCGGCTCCGGTTCGGGAGGAGGTTCCGGCTCGAAAGGCGGTCCCAGCGCTCCTGGCGGACCGAACCAGGGAAGCACCGGCGCATGGGTCTCTGACAGCGGGAGATGGCGCTATCAGTACGCAGGCGGCTCCTGTGAAGCCGGAAAAACGGAAGAGGGACGGGAATATGTCTCATGGAAGGTGATCAACGGCGCCTGGTGGGCCTTTGGGGCGGACGGTTATGCCAAGGAAGGCTGGTTATTGGATCATAGAACAAATCTCTGGTATTACATTGACATTAATTCAGGAATGAGAGTTGGATGGTACCAGGATGTGGACGGTCTCTGGTATTATCTGGACCTTGTTAACGGGAATATGCTGGTTGGATGGCAGCAGGCAGGGGCGGTATGGTATTATCTGAGTCCGGTTTCAGAGGCCGGCAGGCCCTATGGCTCCATGTACTGCAGCGAGAGGACGCCGGACGGATATTTCGTAGACGGGTCCGGGGCATGGGTAGTGCGGTAAATCTTTATGTAAAGATGCCAGGGTCAAAAGGGCTTTTAATAAAATCAAGGGGCAGAAAACAGCCCCTTGATTTTAGCATGTTTACATGATAGAACAGTCAAAGGGTTTAAGGAAGAGGTGATTTGCTGTGCATAAGCTGATAGTTAACAAACTTGGTCCCATTGAGCATTGTGAATTAGAATGTTCTCCTTTTATGACATTAACAGGATTTCAGGCATCAGGGAAAAGTACGATTGCCAAGGTGATTTATTACTTTAGGACGATAAAGGACGATATTGTGGAGCTTGCTAAGGGACAGGCCCTAAATAAGATTTCTGCCGCCGAATTTCAGGAAACGTTTGATTCGGAACGAAAAAGCGAATTGAAAAAAATATTAGAGAATCACTTGCGGGAGAAATTTTTGAATACCTTTGGCTCTTCATGGGGCATGCCGGATGAGATGTATATTGAATATAAGTTCTCAGAAACTTGTGTGGTGAGGGTTTCACTTAAGACTGACAACAAATATCAAACGCCTAATTATATATGGCTCACTTTTAGTAAAGAACTGAACGGATTTTTGAGGAGAAAAAATAATTGTTTTTCTATCACTCCATTAGGCATACCGGAGGAGGAGTTAAAGCGCTTTAAGGCGGAACTTTACAAAATGTTTGACGACCACTGCCAGGCGGTGTATATTCCCGCGGGGCGCAGTATGATAACATTATTGTCACAACAACTGAGCTATATTTACGCAAAGATGGATGACTCTCAAAAGCGTTCTTTAGACAGCTGTACAAAAGACTATCTTGAACTGATATTGCGTATTAAGCCGGAATTTTCAGACGGGCTGCGGGGACTTCTTGCGTTTTACTCCAGGAAAACGTCTTTGCCGTCGGAAGTGACTGGTCAGGCATTAAAGCTAATAAAATTGATCCTGCGAGGCACGTATCGCTATAGCAATGGCGAGGACCAGATTGTTCTTGATGACGGAAAATATGTGAAACTTAATTTTTCCTCTTCCGGACAGCAGGAATGTGTATGGATTTTGAATTTATTATTTTATTATCTGCTGAGGGATAGACAGATTTTATTTATTATTGAGGAACCGGAGTCACATCTATTTCCCGAATCTCAGAAGTACATTACAGAGTTGATCGCTCTGGTTAATAATTGCGGGCATTCGGTCGTATTGACAACCCACAGCCCATATGTCTTAGGGACATTGAATAATTTGTTATATGCGCGAACCGTTCAGTTACGGAACGTAAAAGAAGTAAACGCAATTATTCCGGAATCTCTTTGGATTGACAGGAATAAATTTGATTCTTGGTTTGTCAAAGATGGTACTATTGAAAATTGTATGGACAGCGAAATCCATATGATTCAAAATGAAAGGATCGATGAGATTTCAAAAGTCATTAATGATGATTTTGACAGGATTTTGGAACTACAGAATGAGGATGAGAAATAGGAAATATCAGATTCGCTGGGGAAAAAGGCTGATACAAAAGACAGGCTATATTGAAGAGGATATTTAGGCAGAGATTGACAGTTTTATAACATCTCAGTACAATAGAAATATATCAAAAATAGAGGGGAAGGGATTAAAAAAATGGAGAAACGATATCTGTGTCTGGACGTTGGCGGAACCAGTGTAAAGTACGCTGTGTGCAGCGGGGAAGGGGAGATCCTGTCAGCGGGAAAGGAGGCTGTGGGGAAAACCCTGGAGAAATTTTTGGATCAGGTACAGGCGATCTATGAGAGGTCGGCGCCCATAGAGGGGATCGCGGGGAGCTTTCCCGGGGAGGTGCACAGTGAGGAGGGCGTGATCTACGGCATCAGCGCGGTGGAGCATCTCCACAAGTGTCCTCTGAAACAGCTGATCTCCCAGCGGTGCGGCGGGAAAAAGGTCACCATGGTCAATGACGCCAACGCGGCTGCCCTGGGAGAGGCATGGCTGGGCGTGGGGAGAAAGTATAAGAATATCGCTTTTGCCATCGTGGGAAGCGGCGTAGGCGGCGCTGTCATCGAGAACGGGGAGCTGTATCCGGGGACTACCATGAATAAGGCGGAGATCGGAAACTTCCTGATGGGCGGAAAGAGAGACGAAAACCTTTTGTGCTGGAGCAGCTTTACTCTGGAGAAGGAAGCCCAGAGATATTCCGAGGAACAGCACCGGACAGTGGATGGAAAGGAGCTGGTGGAGCTGGCCAGAGGAGGAGACGAGGAAGCTGCCAGGAGGGTGGACGAGTTCCTTCACTACATGGCAGAGGGCTGTCTTATCCTTCAGTTTGCCTATGACCCGGAGATCATCGCCATAGGAGGGGGGATCAGCGCCAACCCCTGGATTATGGAGGAGATCAACCGAACCTACAGAGAGCTGGTGAAGGGGCAGCAGCAGGAGTATCTCATGCCTGTGATCGTGGCCTGTGAGAGGGGAAATGACGCCAATCTTTTGGGCGCGCTGTCCTATTTCTTTAAATATGGCGGAAATTAAACGGAAAAGACGACTTGGCAGGTGACGGGTCGCGGCGCGTGCTTGCGTGCCGTTTCCAAAGAAGGAGGAGGCATGGAACAGGAGACAAGGATCGCGGTCATCGGGATCATCGTGGAGGACAAGGCAGCGGTGGGCATGGTAAATGAGCTGCTTCACCAATATGGAGAGTTTATTATCGGCCGCATGGGTCTGCCTTATGAGAAAAGGTCTGTGAACATCATCAGCGTGGTGGTGGATGCCCCTTTGGACAAGATCAGCGCGCTGTCAGGGAGGCTTGGGAGGGTGCCGGGGGTCAGCGCGAAAGCCCTGTACTCGAAAACGGGCACAAGGGCTTCCGGCTCCGGCGGCAGACAGGAAAGCCGCGGTTAGGGTTTGGCTTATCTTCGAACAGCTTCCCGTGCTTTCTCCAGAACAGCCTTGGACTCTTCCATGGAGCAGTCCATAAGCTGGAAAAGGAGGTCTTTTTCCATGGTAGGCGCATAGTAGAAGCCCTGCTGGTAGATGCAGTCTGCCCGGTTGAGCACTTTCAGCTGATGCTGGGTCTCAACTCCCTCGGCGATCATCTTAAGCCCTAAGTTCTTGGCCATCTGGGTCAGGCTGTCTACCATGATGCGGGCTTTGGGATTGCTCTCCAGCTGCCAGATAAACAGGCGCTCGAACTTCACCGTGTCTACGGGAAGCTCCAGAAGGCTGGAGATGCTGGAGAAGCCGGAGCCAAAGTCATTTAAGATCACCTCCACACCCATCTCCGACAGGCTTTGAAGAGTCATGGTCATGTTCAGCTGAGAGGTGAGGTAAGCATTCTCGGAGAATTCCAGGGCCAGCTTGCCTGCGGGAATCTGATAGCGGCTCAAGATGGCCTTGACCTTTTCCAGCAGATCCCCCTGGAGAAGCATCATGGGGGAGATCCGGGTGCTCACGGATTCGAATTCAATACCCCGCTCCAGAAGCTGGGCGATGCAGGCTCCCAAGTGCTCTAAGGCAAAGTATTCCAGGGTGCGGATCTGTCCGGAATCTTCGGCTACAGGGGTGAACTCCGGCGCACCTACAAACCCCAGGCCTTTGACAAAGATGCGCAGGTACAGTTCCGCGCGGGAAAACTTTTTCTTCTCGATATTGTAGGTGGGGCGGTAGCGGACCTCGATCTCCTGGCGGTCAAAGGCCTCATTTAAATACATGGCAATAACGTGGCGTCTGGCCATATGTTCCCGGAGGGTGCTGTTGTAGACCACCATCTGGTTGGGGCCGTACTCGGAAGCCTTTGACACAGCGGTGTCCAAACATTCCAGAAGCTGGTCCGTTGTGGAGGCATAGGTGGGAAAGCCGCAGATGCCGATCTGAACAGAGCAGACACAATCGATCTCCCCGACGGTCCACACATGCTCAAAACGGTCCAGGATCTCCTGGCAGACAGCCTGTGCCTGAACGCTTGTGGTGTGCTCCAGGATAACGATATATTCCACACCGATGAACTGGTGAAGCTTTTTTCCCGTCACCTGCCTTAAATAGGTGAGGATCTGCTGGAGAAGCTCTTCGCAGTAGTCGTAGCCGAAAACCTCGTTGAGGCGTTTAAAATTTTCAATATAAATCTTAAGGGCGGTTCCGCTGTTGCGCCGGTCAGGGTTGGACATGACTCCATCCAGATATTCATAGCAGGAATTTTTCCGGGAGACATTTGCCGGAGCGCTGGGTTCAGATTCACGGCTGACAGGCCTGGAGCTGGTTCGGGGCGCCGGCTTTTTTCCAAACAGTTTCATAAAATGATACCTCCATAGTATAGTATAAGAAGAACCTCTGCCTTTTAGTATAATGAAGAAAGAGAGGAAAGTCCAGAACTATCTCCTTTTTTTGTGGAAAACGGACGAGCCGGTCATTGAAGAAGTTAACCGGATATGATATACTGAAAACAGATAACACTGGCCCGAGTTTTTATCAGGAGGAACGTGTATGCTGGAAAGTACTGTGAAGAGACTGGAAAATTTATCAAAACAATACTCAGGGTATATTACAACTGCGGAACTGCTGCAAGGGAAGGTGACGAACCGTCAGATCGGCGCGTTTGTGCAAAGTGGAATGCTGGAGAAGGTATCTCATGGACATTATTGGTTTGTGGATGAGAGGCATGAGAAGCCTGGAGACTACAAGGCGCTTGAAGTGTGTATCACCAATCCCGGCGCCGTAATCTGCGCGGACAGCGCCTGCTTCTATCTGGGACTGATTGATGTGGAGCCGGAACGCCTGTCCGTAGCCACAAGGAGAAGTGACCGGAGCAAGATGAAAGTGAATTTCCCCACATGCAGGCACTATTTTGGGGACAGTTATTTTGAAGACAGCGTTAAGAAGGTGACAACTCCTTTAGGGATGTACCGGGTGTACGACTTGGACAGGAGCGTCTGTGACTGTATCCGTTTTAAGGACAGCATCGGCGATGATCTCTTTGACCTGATCATAGAAAACTACCGCAAAAGCGGAGAAAGGCAGATAGAGCGGTTGTTTGACTATGCGGAAAAGGTGCGGATGCTGGGAAGAGTCAAACGCTACTTGCGGTAGAAGAGAGGGGTCCATATATCCAGGGAAGGATATATGGGCCCCTGTCCGTTTGTCAGCACTCCTCCCGTTCCTCGATAGCCTCTGTACAGAGAATCATCAGGCCCAGGAGCATGTAATCCTTTACGCTGTCGATCTGGACGATCTTCGGGATATATTTTCCCGGCACATATTTTTCCAGTTCTTGTATAAGGCCGTCGATCTGAACAATAAGGCGGCAGGACAGAAGGATGACTTCCGGCCCTAAGATGCTGATAATGGAGGCAATGGTCTGGGCGGCCCAGGACAGAGTGCCCTCCGGGGTCATCCTCAGGGAAGGCATGAGATTGCTGTTGCTGATCTCGCTGTTGATGGGGAGGAACTGGACCTCCCCGGCCACATGGCGGTAGCCCTCGATCAGCTGGCCGTTGTGGATGCTGCCAAGGCCGCCTGTGGATGCCACAAAGGGCTGGAACAGGGCGGAGATGGAGTGGTACTGATCCTGGGAAGAATAGTAGCCCACAGCAATGCAGTTGGCGTCATTGCCCAGGACAAATTTTCGGGAATACCTTTTTGACATAGAGTCCAGGATATTGCTCTCGTCAAACCCCTGGGCGAGAAGGGTGAGACGTCCCTCATCAATGATCCCTGGCATGGACAGGCCTACGGTATTGATCTCGGGATAGATGGCAAAGGCCGTGTCGCATACATCGCACACATCGTCCATGTTGATCTGGGGCTTGATGCTGACCTCGTCAAAGATGATTCCGTTGTTCTCCGTATAGATCCTGGAGGACAGGAGAAAATGGTCGTCTTCCCGGATGAGGGCGATGGTTAAGATCTTTACATGGGACTTCACCTGTTTTTTCAGGGGAAGCTGGCGGATATAGGGGCGTCCGGAATGCTTGCGCGGCGAAAGAAGAGGCTCTAAGTCCGCAAATACCGTCTTGACATCATAGGTGGCAAAGACCTTGGGCGGAATCTGATAAACCTTCTTGTTGTGCAGGATCTTTTTGGCAGTCTCGTAGATATAGGAGATCTGAGGCGCCAGAAGGATGATATCATACTGGCTGGCCACATGGTACAGGTTGCCGTAGGAGACTGCGGTGAATTCGTAATTCAGGGACAGAAGTTCAGCGGACTCATTAAGCTTCTGGGCGAAAAATCCGGTAGTGAGGCCGCTGGTGCAGGTCAGAAGAATGCGGACAGGCGGCTTGACAGACAGCTCCTTTACACTCTCCAGCATCTCCCGAAACAGCTTCATGGCATGTTCTAAGGTGTGCATCTGAAAATGAAGATAGAATTCATGGCGGTCCGTTACCAGGTTCAGAACGCTTAACTGAATAATATCCATGGGAAAGAAGGTGACCTCCCCCCGGCAGTAGCTGGTTTCGATCACAATCACGTTGCTGTCTTTTTCATTTATGTAGAGCTTATAATGAGAACTGGTCTGAGTCAGCACCCACTGTCTGAACTGTTGAATCAAAGTGTTATCTGATGCTTGGTCCATATAATACCCCCCTGGTTTTCATATTTGTAATCCTTACATCCCCAAATAATACTTTTGATAATACTGAATGCGGATCAGGTCAAAGATCTGCATCAGCTGATGATTGAAGTCCAGCCCGTCATATCTTCCGGGAAGCCGCAGGACAAAACTGCTGATTCTGTGTTCGGGCCTGGTGTAAATGGGATTCTGAGTGATCAGAAGGCTTGTGGCCGCGTCTGGGTTTAAGTTGCCCCTGTCCTTGAGGAAGCCCTTCATGGCTCTTCCTGTAGCGGAGATGAAGATCAGCATGTCGTCTTCCGTGAACATCATAGTGGGGTCGAAGGTGTGGAACTGAATCACATTTTTCCCAAAAGTGATCAGGTCTGTCTGGAACTCCACGGCAATGGACATGGGGTAGAGAGCCCCCACGATGACAATCCGCTTGTGGAACTCAATCTCTTCACAGATCACGGAGATATAGTTTAACATCTCCTCATCGGTCATATCTTTTTTCATATCCTTCACAAGGTCAGCGGCCCGCAGTCCTACCATCCGCCCCCGTATCTGATCTAAGCGGGTGAGGTGGTGCTGGACAAAAGTCCTGTGAAAGGTCTCCCAGTCAAAATCATGGCCTAAACGGCGGACAAAATCATCCAGATTCTTCTCATCAATTCCGGTCTCAGAGAGGATTCTCTCCTTGGTCACGGATTCCATCTCCAGATAATGGTCCACGATGTAGGTGCAGAATTTGTAGTAGTCGTCGTAGAACAGGGCTCCGTTTAAATACTTGAGAATCCTTGCCAAAAGCACATCCATATCACACAGCCTCCTTTTTCACTTCCAGATCTTTTTTCTTAATCACTGTCACTGACATGTCATTGAGACAGAGGCAGTTGAGCTGCCCGTTGTCAAATGGCCCAAGACCGCCGTCAATGCCGATCTTATCGTGATAGTAAGGGTCGAACCACACATCGAAATTCTCGCCGCCGTTCAGATGGCACAGAGGTGTGTGGCCGAACACGATGGTCTTGCCCTTGAGGGCCGGTGACATGTAAAACCATTCCCGGATCCAGGCGCAGATCTCTTCGTCCTGTTCGTGAAGAGGGCGTTCCGGGTCAATCCCCGCATGGATGAGCACCAGGGCCTGACCGCCCACATTCACTTCAATGTAGCTGGGCAGGGAGTTGACATATTTGATAAGCCAGCCTCTAAATTCCGTCCTTTTGCACTCAAAGTCTTTTTTGTTTTCGCATCCCTTTTTCAGGAACTGATCCATCTGTTCCATAGTCTTGTCGCCGCCGTTGCACTGCCAGATCCTTCCCTGGGGACACGTCCAGTCATTTTTTATGAGAAAATCCCGCATCATCAGCTCGTGGTTTCCCTTTAACAAAAAGACATTGTCCTGATGCTGCTGGATAAAATGATAGATCTCCATGGCTTTCTCGCCTCTATCGTTGCAGTCCCCCAATATATACAGCGTGTCATCATCACTGAAGTTTATTTTTTTCAGCATGGCGCAGAGGGCGTCATAATGTCCGTGAAGATCTGACAGCGCATATACTTTCCCCCTCATAAACATCTCTCCTTCTTGTGGCGTCTGCCCCTTGGCAGACCTTCATAATACCCTATGCGCCCGGCAGCAGATACACCGCCGCGCGTGAACTATGGCGGGCGCCGACTCCCCCGGAGCGAGCGTGTTCCGAGCCATAAAGTATCCCCGGATTCAGACCGCCTGCGGCCATAGAGCTTTATAGTAATTATAATATGTATTTGGGGGTTTCGCAACAGGTTGAATAATGAAATTCGGAAGATTTGGGGAACAGAACGGGGGGGAGGCGGGCAGGGAACAGACGGTATTCACGTCCGATAGGTTTTTTATGCCCATACAATCCCCATTTTCCGCATAAAATAGAACAAATTTACACATTTTACATTAAACTTCAACGCTATATCTGGTATCTTGGGTTTACCGCTTGGACTATTTACAGAGATCGTTCCCGCAGAGGTTTCAAAGGTAACCAGTGTATATCCCAATGCGCTTGACGCGGCAATGAGCCATGGGTCAGCTACATTTATGTTTGCCCAATTTCTTAGCGCTTTCTCTGAATACAATGGGCTATTCTGCAAAAAACTTAATATCTCTTTGTATTTGGCAATAATTTCTGAATTCCTTCTGTCAATTGTATTTACATGAGAAAGTGAGTCAAACCACAGAGACAGTTTATCCTCACCTTTCGCTATTTCATACTTAGCCACATCTAAAAGATATACGGAATCCAGCTCTAAATTAGTCGCTAATTGCCTCCAAAAGCCTCTCAAAAGTCTTGCGATTTGTATTCGTAAGCCGGTATGCTTCTGTATATTGTGTTCTTCCCTCATAGATGCTTCTTGCCAATGCGGTGACAAAATTTCTATCTATTTTACTGGCCAGATTTCGATAATAATCTCCGCCGGAATCCTTATTTCTTTTTTGGCGCTCCTGCCATTCTTTGTATTTTATTGTCAGCTCTTTTATAGTCTGGTCATAGACAACTTTGGATATTTTTCCGCAATCGAAAGCTTTACGTGCCACCACCAGCCTGCTGCATCTGAAAATTTTTGCTGTTTTTTCAATTTTTTCGGCAGTTGTGCTGCCGCTATTTTTCCATTTCTCTTCAAAGAGTTCTGTAGGAACTAGTAGCTCTGCCGCGACCGCGTTGCAAAACCTTTCTGTTCCATGATCTATAAAATAATCGTTGTTCTTGGCATTATAAAGACTGTTTTCTCCTATCCATACATGGGTCAGTTCGTGGACAATAGAAAATAATTTTCCTGTATCACTGTCACAGGAATTAATAAAAATTAATGGTGTGAACGGATTTACAAGAGTAAAGGCCCTGAATTCGTCCACATTCAGCTTTCTTCGGCTGTTATTCCCGACGATCCCGCTCATCATAACCAGGATATGAATATTCTCTATTTTTTCCCTAATAAAGCGAAAAGCTTCTTTTGCGCTTTGCCTGTCAGCACACCAGGAGACATTGATATCCAATCGTTTCCTGATATCTTTTACAATGGTCAGGATATCTGTGACACCTGCCGCACTTCCCACATACTCTAGTTTCTCCTGCCCATTTGTGGTCACATAGTCAACCATCCACTCCTGAACATCCGTCATTAAATCAATGGTATCAATAAGATTTCTGCTTGGCTCTAAGGCAGAGGTACTGCCGATTGTGCGATATTCAACAAGTGGGAATTTCTCCACTGGCGGCTTTTCAAGAAAAAAGTAGCCAAAAGGAATCATTGTTTTTTTGCTCATATCTTCAATTTGATTAAAGGTAGGAATTTTTTCCCCAGTCTGCCATTTACGTAACAATTCCATGGCGGATCCTGTGATTTCTTCAAACTGAACAGTATTTAGGATCCAGCTGATGATTTCCGGTTTTACATGAACACTGACCCCGGCCACAGCAACACCTCCCCGGTCTTTTTTATACTATGATTTTATCACAACCTTTTGGATAATACTACAGAAAGTTTTGGGGGAAAGAAATGAATGGCGGGGAAAGAAATGGCCGACTGCCCCCTATTCCGCCTCCCCCCTAAAGACATACCATTTCTCCATTTTGGGCCAATCCATCCCGAAATAGCGGAAATCGATCTCGCATCCCATGGGGTCAATGCCAACCTCCACGCCGTCCAGCTTCTCCATCCGGCGGCGCAGCAGCAGGAAAGAACGGCCAGTTTGGGATACCGGCGGAAAGCGGAGAGGAACGCAAAATACCGGCCGTGGGGCATCCAGAAGGCTTTCACGCACTGAAATACCAGGGCGATTACAATCCTACTCCATTGCTTTGGGCCAAAAACGGAAAAAGATGCCCATCTTTGAGGCTCTAAACGGCCAGAATACAAGGCTCATTATAGCCTGGTATCTGTGAATCATGTGTGATAAACATCATATTTTCGGCAGAAGCCTGGCAAATCAGCATTCGGTCAAATGGATCCTTGTGCGGCGGGGCATTTTCATCCCGTTTTAATCCCGCCAAAGCGTAAATATGTTTTTCTCTGATCAATATCCTTTGGAATCCTGACCGATCGCAGTATTCTGCCAGTTGCTCCGCGGAGACAGGCATTGCATCAGGATGCGCCAGTCTTTTCAGCTCCACTTCCCATAGAGAAACAATACTGTAATATATTTCATTCTCCTCGTTTTCAATCAATTTCCTTGCCTTTTCCGGCAGTTTCATGTCATTGGAAATCACCCATAGAAGAATGTATGTGTCCAACAAGATCTTCATACCTCTCCTCCGAACATATCCTCAATTTCTTTATCCCATTTATCAAACTCATCTGGAACCTTAAACTGTCCTTCTGCTACGCCGATTCGCTTGCATACAGGTTTCTTTGGGATCAGTGTCATCTGAACAACTGCTTTCCCGTTTCTCGCCAGATAAATCACCTCTTCTTGTTTCGATTCAAGCAGCTTTACCAGCTTTGATAAATCGGTCTTCGCTTCCAACATATTTACCTGAGTCATATCGATTCCTCCAATCATGATTTCTTATGCAAACATTTTGACTAACTTAGCTAATTGTATTATATGCACTTCTCCGAATTATATCAAGTCAAAATATTTCTTTTATCAAGATGCCGATCTACAGCCCCATCCTCTCCCGGTACTTGCTGGGAGTCTCCCCATATTCCTTCTTAAACAGCTTCACAAAATAGTTGGAATCCAGGATCCCCACCTGCTCGCTGACCTGGCGGATGGAGAGCCTGGTGTTGGCCAGATTCCAGGCAGCCTGACCCATGCGGACCCGGGTGAGGCGGGCCGTGGGGGTCAGGCCGGTTTCTCTGTGGAAACGGCTGGTCAGATAGTTGGGGGAGACCTCCAGCTCTTTTGCCAGGGCGGCCACGGTGACGGGCTGGGAATAGTGGTGCTCCATATGGTAGATGGCGCTCAAGATGAGGCCGCTGTAGCCCATGGTTCTGTGGTCGTAGATGATCCGGCAGTATTCGCTGATGAGCCGCTCGTGTTCTTTATTGATCTCCTCGATGGAGGAAGCGTTTCTTATGATGGCGGCGCTCTCCCCGGAGATTTTGTCGTTTAGGACAGCCGGAATCCCTGCTTTTATGGCCGCCACGCGGATGACGGTTCTGGTGATGGCGGCCGACAGTCTGGCGTTTTCTATGGTATACCCGATATTTTTCGGGTCTCTCCGGTAGGCGACGTAATTGTGAAGATCCCGCCAGTTGGCGATGGCGGCGAACCGGTTTCCCAGAGAGATATTTTCCATAAGCCGCTGCTCCGCGGCATAGCGCTCCACCACCAGCTCGGAGTAGGGCCGGTAAATTTTCCGGTCGTCGGAATCAGGAGGGTCGGAGGCCTGGCAGTTCAGGGCCAGAACTTCCCAATCGTCGCAGGCAATGCCCAGGCTCTTTAGAAGGCACCTGGTCAGGTGGAGGACCTGCCTGTCCTCGATGACGGGAAAGGGGCTGCGGTAGGCCAGGTAGTCGTTGACCGGAAGGCGGAGAGGGCCAAGGCCCCGGAAGATGGCGTGGCAGTCGGCCACGGTGAGAAGTTCCGTGCAGAAGGGCCCCAGAACCACAGGGACATGGTCGGCCGTTGTGAAGAAAAAATGGATTCCCAGGGGATCGGTGAGGTGGACGATCCGGCCGGGGCTTAAGTGAGCCAGAAAGGACTCCAGGGCATGGGGGTTTAAGTAGTTCTGAACAGGGTGGAAGCGGTAGGCAGAACAAAACAGGGCCTGCTGTCTCTCGCCGGACAGCAGGGTGGCGGGGACCTGGGTGAGGTCCTGCAAAAAGGAGCAGGCTTCAGGGAGTGTCATGGGGGCCTCCTTTTTTTTTCTGAATGGTATCGTAGAATATTTCTAATTCATATATTTTTATTCTAACAGAAAATTTCCGTATTTGCTATAGTATTTTCAGAAGACCAAAGAAACACGGACTGGCGTGAGGTGAAAGCGATGGGGGACGGGAAAATCCTGGTTTTGCGGTGTCTGGCAGAAGAAGGGTTTCGGACAGCCGGAGAGCTGGCCCGGCTGTGGGGGGTCAGTGAGAAGACTGTCAGGGTTCGGTTAAAGGAGATGAAGCCGGAGATCGAGAGCCGGGGCGGGCGGCTGATCTCCAAAAAGGGACAGGGCTTCCGGATTCAGGCAGAGGAGCCGGGGCGGTTTGGGCAATGGCTGGAGGAGCTGAAGGCGGGGGAGGAAAAGGGGCTTCCCGACACTCCGGCGGGTCGGATTGAGTATCTTCTGGCCATGCTCTTAAACCGGGAGGATTATATTAAATTCGACGATATCTGTGAGTTTCTCTACATATCAAGAAGCACCTTGTCCGGGGAGATGAAGCAGGTGGAGGCCCGGCTTGGGAAATTTCACATTGAGATCCAGAGAAAGCCGGCTTACGGAGTCCGGATCCGGGGAAAAGAGTTTGATATCCGGCGGTGCATCATGGAAAACCGGAAGAGGGTGGAGGATCAGTACACGGAACAGGAGAGAAAGCGCAGGATCAAGGATCAGGATATGGCGCGGTTTTTGCTGGAGCAGATGCGGGAGGAACATATCCGGTTTTCGGAGATGTCATTTGAGAGCATTTTGGAGTATATCCATGTGGCGGCGGGGCGGATGGAGAGAGGGTTTGTGATCCGGGAGCTGCAGGAGTGTCACGGCGATCTGGGGCAGGAGGAACGGCGCCTGGCCTCCCGGATCGTGGAGAAGCTTCAGGAGGAGAGGGGGATTGCGGCAGGGGAGGCGGAGATCTGGTTTCTGGGGATCTTTCTGGCAGGAAAGAGGATTCATGGCTCGGGTAAGAGCAATTTTGTCATCTCGGAACGGATCGACCGCATGGTGGTGGATATGCTGGAATCCGTGTATCAGGCCTTTCACATGGAGTTTCGGGATAATCTGAACTTGAGAATGATGCTGAACCAGCATCTGGTGTCTATGGATATCCGCATGAGATACGGGATCGAGATCGACAATCCTCTCCTGGCGGGGATCCAGCAGAAATATCTTCTCGCCTACTCTGTGGCTGTCCAGGGAAGCGGTGTGCTGAAGAAGTATTACGGCAGGGACATACCGGAGGAGGAAGTGGGATTTCTGGCTTTTCTTTTTGCCCTGGCCTTAGAGGAGCGAGGCAGCCGGACCGAGAAAAAGAATGTGCTTTTGGTGTGCGCCAGCGGCCGTGCCAGTTCCCAGATGCTCTTGTATCAGCTGAAAAAGGAGTTCGGGGATTATCTGGATCAGGTGTTTGTGTGCAATGTGTACGAGCTGGAGGATTTTGATCTGACCCAGGTGGATTATGTCTTTGCCACGGTTCCCATCTACAGGGAGGTGCAGGTTCCAGTCATCGAGATCCACGATTTTTTGGAGTACGGGGATCTGCTGGCGGCCAGGAGGACCCTGGAGAACGGGGACAGGCAGTTCCTTCTGGAGTTTTACCGGAAGGAGTTTTTCTTTCCCCATGTGAGAGGGAGTACCAGGGAGGAGGTTATCCGGGAGATGTGCCGGGAGATCCGAAGGTATTATCCTCTGCCAAAGGAATTTGCCTCTTCTGTCCTGGAGAGGGAGGAGCTGGGGGCCACGGACTATGGAAACTTAGTGGCGATCCCCCATCCGGCCAGGGTCATGGTGGACCGGAATATTGTGGCCGCGGCAGTCTTAGAGGAGCCGGTGACATGGTCCAGAAACCAGGTGCAGCTGGTGGTGCTGGTGGCTCTCACCGATAGCATGGAGGAGAGGGTGCAGAAGTTTTATGAGATCACCTCCCGAGTACTTTTGTCACCGGAGAAGGTGGGAGAAATCATCGGGAGCAGAAGATATGAGACCCTTCTGAAGGTGCTTTTTGAGGCAGAGTAACCGGTTGTTTCAGGGGGACGGAAGAATCTGCCTGTGAGGCAGAACGAAATTTTACCGGAACCGCAGCGGTAATAACCTCAATGGAGGTGGAGGTGGGATTTTGGTAGAATACAGGTACGGTAATTCTTTAAGGCAATTTTAGAGTCATGAGAAGGAGAGGCAAGAGACCATGAGTGAAGAGGAGCGGAGAATTCTGAAACTGGTGATCCAGGGAGGCGACGCCAGGTGCGCTGCCATGGAGGCCATCGAGGCTGCCAGGGAGGGGAAGTTTGCCCGGGCGGCGGTTCTCTTAGAGCAGAGCAGCCGGACTCTGGCCAGCGCCCACAGCGACCAGACCGATCTGCTCCAGGAGGATCTGCGGGAGGGGCAGGGCAGCGTGAGCCTTCTCATGGTCCATGCTCAGGACCATCTCATGGGCGCCATCACGGTCCGGGACTTAGCCGGGGAGATCGTGGAGCTGTACAGGAGGAAGGAGGAGAGAGCCAGATGAAGATCAGATTGTTCTGTGTGGCGGGAATGTCCACCAGCCTTCTGGTAAACCGCATGAGAGAGGCGGCGGCAAGGGGCGGGGAGGACATAGACATCAGGGCTTACGCGGAGTCGGATATGGAAAAATGTCTGGACGGCGTGGATGTGGCTCTTCTCGGCCCCCAGTCCCGTCTGGCTCTGAAAAAGGCCAGGGCTCTCTGCGGGCCAAAAAACATTCCCGTAGACGTGATCCCGGTGTCCATTTACAGCGAGATGAACGGGGAGAAGGCCCTGGCTTTTGCCAAGGAATTACAGGATAATTACAGGAGGGAAAACAAATGAATGGGTTTATGAACAAGCTGGAGGCGGCATTGGACAAATACATGACGCCTGTGGCGGAAGTGCTCAACAATAACATCGTCATCTCCGGAATCAAGGACGGCATGATGTCCACGCTTCCGGCCACCATGATCGCCTCGGTGGCGCTGATTCTAAGCAGCTTTCCGTATCTGGATCAGTTCTGTCCGCCGCTGTCCGCTGCCTTTAAGACATTTTTCGGCCCCATCAATGCCGCCACACTGGGAATCATCGCTCTGTACGCTCTTTTGGGTACAGCCTACTATTACAGCGAGGGCAGGCAGGTGGACAAATTTTACGGCATCACCACGGCGGTGATCTGCTTTCTTCTGGTGACTCCTTTCGAGAAAGCCACAGAGGTTGCTGTGGGGGAGGAGAAGATCGCCACAGTGGTCTCCGGCGTCATTGACACGGGAGTTTTAGGAGCCGGCGGGATATTTCCGGCGCTGATCGTAGCGATCCTGTCTATCTCCGTGTTCGCCTGGCTGGAGCACAAGAACCTGACCATCAAGCTGCCGGACACGGTTCCGCCCAATGTGATGAAGCCTTTCCTGGCCATGATCCCCATGGGGGCTACGGTGCTTTTGTTTATGGCGATCCGCCTGCTGTTCCAGCTGACGCCATACGGAACCTTGTCTGAGTGTATCAGCACATTGATCACAAAGCCGTTTTTGAACCTGTCCAACAATATCTGGGTGTTTATGTTCCTGCTGTTTATCGCCCAGGTTCTGTGGTTCTTCGGACTGCACGGAACCAACCTGATCTTAACGCCCATCTGGCAGCCGGCGGCACTGGTTGCCATGGCTATGAACTTGGAGGCCTACAACGCGGGCGCGGCCCTGCCCTTCCTTATGACCGCCGCTTTCCGTGTGTACACCAACCACTGTAAGCTGTCGGAGATCGTGGCCCTGTGCGTTCTGGGCAAGTCCCAGCGGGCCAAGGCCATGAAAAAGACTATCCTGATCCCGGCTATTTTCAATATCCATGAGCCCTTTGTCTTTGGTCTTCCGGCAGTGATGAACCCCACGATCTTTATCCCGTGGATTTTAAGCGAGCCCCTTCAGGCCGGACTGGCTTACCTGCTGATGAAAATTACAGGGGCGATTCCCATCTATGATGTTCCGTGGACCACACCGCCGTTCTTAAAGCAGCTGATCGCTACCAACTTTAATCCGTGGGCAGTGGTGATCACGTTTGTTACCTTTGCCTTTGGTTTCCTTCTGTGGATGCCGTTTATCAAGATGCTGGACAACCAGTTCCTCAAGGAGGAGGCTGAGAATCAGCAGTAAGAGACGGGATGCGGGGCGCCGCGGGGATGGCTTTGCCGTCCGGCGGCGCCTGACGTTTATCTTGAGGGAAGGGAGACCGGCATTGTGAAGATAACAAAGGAACAAAAAATCTGGGTTGACCAGACCATAGGAAAGATAGAGGCCAAGATGTATGATGTGGCGGTGAGAAACGTTCACAAGATTCCCTATTTGTCGGAAAGCGGTGTGTACAATGACATGTCAGAATCCAAAGTCTACTGGTGGACCAACGGGTTCTGGCCGGGGATCATGTGGCAGATGCATCACCTGACCGGAGAAGCAGTGTACCGGCAGGCGGCGGAGGAGACAGAGGAAAAACTGGACCGGAATTTTCTTATGGCGGAAAAGCTGGATCATGACAACGGATTTAAGTGGCTGCTGTCCGCGGTGGCGGATTACCGGATAATGGGCAGTTCTGAATCCCGGAATCGAGGACTTCTTGCCGCCCAGCTTCTTGCCGGGCGGTACAATCCGGCAGGCCGTTTTTTGAGGGCCTGGAATGAATGGGGAGGACAGAAGCATACCGGCTGGGCTATTATTGACTGTATGATGAACCTGCCTCTTCTGTACTGGGCCTGGGAGGAGACAGAGGATCCCCGGTATCTCCAGGTGGCGGATGGTCACGGGAAGACGGCTCTCAGGCACTTTGTCAGGGAAGACAATTCGGTGCGCCATATCGTGGAGCTGGACCCTGATACAGGGGAATTTGTCAGGGAGCACGGCGGCCAGGGATATGGGGAGGGGTCCTCATGGACCAGAGGCCAGGCGTGGGGGATCTATGGATTTTTGCTGAGCTATATCCACACGGGAGACAGGGAGTATCTCTACACGTCCCAGAGGATCGCCAACTATTTCCTGGCAAATATTCCTGAAAATAATCTGATCCCAGCGGATTTCCGCCAGCCGCCGGAGTGCGGCTGGGAAGATGATTCAGCCGCCGCCTGCGGGGCATGCGGCCTTTTGGAGCTGTCAAAGTATGTGGGTGAGGCGGACTGTCGGCTTTACCGGGACAGGGCTGTCCGGCTTTTGCAGACTCTGGACCGGGAGTGTTTAAGCTGGAGCCGGAAGACGGATCATCTTTTGGAGCGCTGTACGGTAGCTTTTGAGGGCGACAGGCACAATCATCCCCTCATTTACGGCGATTACTTCTTTATTGAAGCATTACTTAAGCTGGCAGATAAGGAATTGTTTGTGTGGTAGAGGGGAGGCTGAAAGATTCACTTCCAAACATCAATCCGGCCTGCCAAAAGAATGCCTGTCTGGAGGCCTTCGGAAGAAGCGTGTATGGAATCAGTCCGTGGTTGGAGCTTAAAGATGTTTCTGGCAGGGAAGGTCAGATCCAGAAAGTTTACAGGCAGTGGTTTCACAGGGCTCTGGCCAACGGGGTGAACCCGGAATCGGAGGACTTTCTTCTGTTTGGAGGAAAAGGGGAGAGACGGCCCCTTGTGGATGCGGCCTTTTTGTGCAATGCTTTCCTGCGGGCGCCCGGACAGCTGGCGGAACCTATGGAGAAAGAGGTCAGGGAAAATCTGGTGAAATGCCTGAATCTGTCCCGGGAAATAGAACCGCTCAACAATAACTGGGTGCTTTTTAGCGCCATGGTGGAAACAGGACTTTGTGTATTAGGCGCGGATTATGATGAGAGACGGATCGAAAAAAGTGTGAGACAGGTTCTCGATTGGTACAAGGGAGACGGAATCTACGGGGACGGTCCCTGGTTTCACTGGGATTATTATAACAGTTTCGTGATACAGCCTATGCTGCTGGACATTATGGGACAGTTTCCAAGGTGGCAGGAGGAATATGAGACCGTGCTGGAGCGCTCCCGGCGGTATGGCGGGGTTTTGGAGAGGCTGATCTCCCCGGAGGGGGCGTATCCCGTGGTAGGAAGGTCTGTGTGCTATCGCTTTGGTGCGTTTCAGACCCTCTCCCAGATGGCCCTTTTTCACAGCCTTCCGGACGGTGTCAGCCCGTCCCAGGTTCGCTGCGGTCTCACGGCAGTAATCAGGCGGATTATGAAAAGCGGCATTGTGGATGAGGCAGGGTGGCTGGTCCCCGGAGTCTGCGGATTACAGCCAGGACTTGCGGAGAGGTATATCAATACAGGGAGCCTGTATCTGTGCACAGCGGTATTTTTGGCTCTGGGGCTTCCGGAAACAGATGATTTTTGGAGCAGAGAAGAGGAACCGTGGACAGGGAAAAAAATATTTTGCGGGCAGCAGGTAAGCGCGGACAGAGCCATTGACCGCTGACGGCGGTCCGAAGCAGGGCAGACGTTCCGCCAAGGAGGATAGGATAAGCCTGTGCAAATAAAAAGGAAGAGAGGAGATAGCATGTTAGAGTATTCGGTTTTATATCCAGTAAATACGGTGAGCCGCCAGGTTCGCAGCCTGGACGGCATGTGGAAATTTCGGATCGACTGGGAGGGTCAGGGCCGGGAGGAGCGGTGGCAGGAAGGACTTTCGGGCTATGACATGATTCCGGTGCCTGCCAGTTTCCAGGATTTTTACACCACAAAGGAGATCCGGGAGTTTGTGGGAGATGTGTGGTATGAGACGGACGTGATGGTTCCCTCGGCTTATGAGGGAAAGAAAATCTTTCTCCGGTTCGGCTGCGCCACCCATTTTGCCGACGTGTATGTCAACGGGCATCCGGCGGGAAGGCATGAGGGAGGATTTCTGCCCTTCTCCATAGATATCTCCGGGCTGGTGGAATTTGACAGGAAGAACAGGATCTCTGTGGCAGTGAACAATGAGCTGTCCACGGCCAACCTCCCCTGTGGGGCTACCATTACACTGAAAAACGGAAAAAAGAAGGCAGCCCCCTATTTTGATTTCTACAACTACGCCGGACTTCACCGCTCCGTGAACCTGGTGATCTGCCCCGAGGAGTACATCTTTGATTACAGCACAGCCTATGAGCTGGAGGGAACTGACGCCAGGGTCCGCTACCAGGTGGAGACCGTGGGAGAGGGCCAGGTGGAGGTGGAGCTTCTGGACGCGGAGGGAAGGCGCGCGGCCAGGGGGCAGGGCAGAGAAGGAACCTTGTTGGTGAACAATGCCCGTCTCTGGCAGGTGAGGAACGCTTATCTGTACACCATGCGGATCCGGCTGTATCGGGACGGCGTTTTGACAGATGAGTATGAAGACCAGATCGGAATCCGCACAGTGGAGATCAAGGGGACCAAATTTCTCGTCAACGGCAGTCCGGTGTATCTGAAAGGCTTTGGAAAACACGAGGACAGCGACGTGGCGGGGCGGGGCTTTAACATCTGTATGATGAAGAGGGACTTTGAACTGATGAAATGGATCGGGGCCAATTCCTTCCGCACTTCCCATTACCCCTACGACGAGGAAATCTACCGCATGGCGGACCGGGAGGGGTTTCTGATCATCGACGAGGTGGCGGCTGTGGGGCTGTTCAAGAGCACCAAGAATTTTGTGGACGTGACAAACGGCAAGGTGACGTGCTTTTTCTCTTTAGATACCATTCCCCAGCTTCTTCGCCGCCATCTAAGAGATATCGAGGAGCTGATCGCCAGGGACAAGAACCACCCCAGCGTGGTGGCCTGGAGCCTTTTGAACGAGCCGGAGACCACCACGGATGAGAGCGTGCCTTACTTTGAGAAGGTGTTTGCCCACGCCCTGGCCCTGGATCCCCAGAAGCGGCCCAGAACCTTCGCCGAGATCAAAAATTCAGGCCCCTATACCTGTAAATGCCATCAGTTCAGCGATTTTATCTGCCTCAACCGATATTATGGATGGTACATCAAAGGCGGGTATGAGATCTCCGACGCTTTTGAGGATTTCCGGGAGGAGATGAGACAGTGGAAAGAGGTGGAGCCGGACAAACCCTTTATGTTTACAGAGTACGGCACAGACACCTCGGCCATGGAGCACAAGCTCCCCTCGGTGATGTGGAGCCAGGAGTATCAGGAGGAGGTCCTGGAGCTGATCCATGAGGTCTTTGACTCCCTGGATTTCGTGGTGGGAGAGCAGGTGTGGAACTTCGCGGATTTCCAGACCACGGAGGGAATCATGCGGGTCAACGGCAACAAGAAGGGGATCTTTACCAGGCAGAGGCAGCCGAAGACAGCGGCCTTTCTGCTGAAAAAACGGTGGGAGAGCCTGCCGGATAACTATAAAGGGGAGCGGTGAGGAAATATGCAGATATGCCCCGGCTGGGGCAGGTCTGCACATTAGAGGGCAGTAATGCCCATTATGATCCCCTTGCCTGCCCCAGGTTCTTGTGATAAAATCGGATAAAGCAGTGAGAATCTTGTAGCAGTTCAATGGGAAAGAGGGCGTGAGAGATGGAAGACCTTGTATTGGAGTTACAGGACTGCAGACATTTGGACTGGGCCCAGCGTAAGATGTCTCCAGGAACTGGATACATGGATTAGCGCATCTTTGAATTTTCGAAAAGAAAACGAGGAGAAGATAGCATTTGACGCCTTTTTCGATATGGGAAGTACTGCGGGATATTCAGACAGAAACTGTGCGGCTGGCCCCATTGTTTGATCAGTAGAGAAAAAATATGGGAAATGATATGGCAAAGGTGGTGTTATTTTGAAACGGTACGCAATCAAAAATGATCAGATTGACCGGAATAAAATTCTGTCGGTTCTCAACTATGATGAAGAAAAGAAAGAATTTACAATTGATATTCCAGAGTATGCGGTGTCCAATGAACTACCGTTTGTTATGGCATCTTTCTGGAAACGTGGTCTCTGCAAGGTAAGCCCGGAATGGAGTATGAGATGGGTTCAAAGCCGGATTGTTCCCCCTTCCAGACAGAATATCGGACAGATCCTACGGGCCAATGGAATGAAACGGTATGATGAATACGCGCTTCTGGTGAAGAACCAGGGGCGGTGCTGTCAGGATGAGTTTTATCTGGAGGAGATCCAGTAGGCGCATAAATAAGACATTAGCCCTTTTTTTGGTGAATTACTGATTGCTAATGCAATCATCATTCGACCCATCAGTCGCCGGCAAGCTAGCTGATGGGTCTTTTTCCGTCCTGCCGTACTTCTATACCTCGATCAGCTTATGCTCTTTGGGAATAGATTTTCCGGATTCAATCTTTGCAGCACGTTCTTGGTGGCAGACCGAAGTACCCCTCAAGGAACCGCGCCGCCCCATCCTCCTGGTTGGTCCCTGTGACATACGCCGCTGCTGTCTTCACATCCTCCTCGCTGTTGCCCATGGCCGCGGAGACGCCGGCCATCCGCAGCAGGGAGATGTCGTTCTGATTGTCTCCCACGGCCAGCACCTGGTCCATGGAGAGGTTTAGATGGCGGCAGAGAGCCTCCACCCCATAAGCCTTGGAGGCCCTGGCAGAGTTCAGCTCTAAGTTGCAGGGGCCGGTGCGGAACTGGGATATGGAGGGCATGGGGCTTCCTTTTTCAAGAAGCCGGCCAAATGTCCTGTCATCCAGGACAAACACCCCGATCTTGATGACCCGGAGCTGCTTTTCCTCCACAAACGCGGGCAGGTCGGGCACATTATTTTCTTCAAAGCGGATGAAGGGGAACCGCTTTTTTAAGTCCGTATCCCGCCAGTTGCCGGAGCGAAAAGTTCCCTCCTCTGTGTGGACATAGAGGAAGGTGGGAAATTCCTGGAGATACCGGATGGCGGCGACAGCATCTTCCAAAGGGATCGCCGCTTCCCAGAGAAGTTTTCGATGGTCAATCCGGAAAACCTGAGCGCCGTTGGAGCAGACTGCATAGGAAATCCCGGGAACCCGCAGAATATTGTCGTTCAGGCCCTCTAAGTTTCTTCCCGTGGCAGGCACCACCAGGATGCCGGCCTTTGTCAGCTTTTCCAGAGTGGACAGGGTGTAATCAGAGATGGTTTTATCATCGCGGAGCAGCGTCCCGTCTAAATCCAAGGCAGCCAGCCGGATTCCGTTTCTGTTCATAGATGGTTGTCCTTTCTTTTTCATCTGGCCCGGAGGCCATATGGGTTTTTCTAAGGATATCATACCACAATTCTGTCAATCAAGTGTCGAGACAAGTGTCGAATCACGGCAAATTTGTCATAAATTCCCTGTAATTATTGATGAATCCCAGGAGAAAGTGGCGAAATGCACAAAGGACTATTTTAATTTTTAGAAAATTCAGTATAATGATAGACGTACCAGGAAATTTCATTCAGACAGGAGACAGGATATGCTCAGCACGAAGGAAGAGGTATACAGCTATCTGGAAAAGATCAGCAGGGATTTTTCACTGAGGGATTTGAGGCGTTTTACGGCAAACGACATCAGCGAGACCCTGAACATCTCCAGAAATCTGGCCAGCCAGTATCTCAATGAGCTGGTAAAGGAGAAGCAGGCAGTGAAGGTCAACTCCCGCCCCGTGTATTTTTTCCATCGCAGAAGCATCGAACGGTTCTGGCAGACCAGCCTGGACACGGGAGTGTTTTCAGGCCTGGATGAATTTCTTTTGAAATGTCAAAGCGGTGAATCCAAACGAGATTTTCAAAAGGCAGTGGGACATCACTTGAGCCTTGCGGCCTGTGTGGAACAGTGCAAAGCCGCTATCCATTATCCGCCCAACGGCCTGCCTGTGTTACTGTACGGCGCCAACGGTACAGGCAAGTCCTTTCTCTCCAGACTGATGTTTGAGTACGGAAAGAATGAGGGGGTCATCGGAAAGGAGCGGCAGTACATTGCCATAGACTGCACCGAGTATTCCCAGGATACCGATAAATTTGCCAGAAATCTCTGCGGAGAAGAGGACGGGAAAGGGTGGCTGTCACAGGGTGACGGCGGAATCCTGTTTTTTGACGAGATCGACCGTCTCTCACCCGCGGGACAAGAACTGATTTTTTCATATTTAATATCCGGACAGTACAGGATGATCCATGAGGAGAGAAAGACATTCAGCTCCAGCGCGAGACTGGTTTTTGCCACATCGAG
This sequence comes from uncultured Hungatella sp., assembly GCA_947066955.1. GTDB lineage: Bacteria > Bacillota > Clostridia > Lachnospirales > Lachnospiraceae > UBA3402. Next base: position 38,186 of record CAMTAF010000004.1, on the reverse strand, counting down.
ACCTCCGGGTGAGGCCATGTTCAAGGCCCTCACCCGCCGGGTTCCCATGGTGATCCCTGTCCCCTCCCTGGCAGAGCGTACAGCTGACGAGAAAGAGGAGATGACGGTATCGTTTTTAAAGAGAGAGGGACGGCGCATGGGGGTGGATGTGAGCATCAGCCAGAATGCCTTCCAGTGCATCCTGGAATACCCCTTTGAAAACAACATCGACCAGCTGAAATCCTGCATCACCAGCAGCTGTGCAGGGGCTTATCTGGAAAAAAGCCAGGACGGGATTGTGATCCGCACCTACCATTTGCCGGATTACATCCTGTCAGGCTTGAAGGTGGAGACGGACAAAAGGGAAGAGCGGGTCGTCCACATGGGCAGTTACGCCAAGGCCGACTCCTATGAGCAGACGGTCCAGTATTTTCAGATGATTTTAAGCGAGTACCAGGATTACCAGAAAGGCACCATGAGCTTTGAGGAGCTGTTAAACCGGTGCTACCGCCATGCCAATGATTACTATGACTACCTGATCTACGGGAGAAAGCTGGTAAACACAAAGATCAGCACCTACGAACAGCTGATCAACCAGATCTTTGAGAGCACCGGGGAGCTCTACGGCATCAGCCTGTCCAAAAAGTACAGCTATCTCCTGGCCCGCTGCCTGTACATCCAGCTTCGGGGAGACCACATCATCACCCGGTGGCAGAAAGACAACAGCCAGGCCATAGACAGCCTGCTGGTCAGCGCCCGGCAGAACTTAGAGAAGGAATCAGCAGTGGCGGCCAGGATCACCAGCGCTGTGAAGCAGAGCCTGGACATTGAGCCGGACAGCCTAAATCAGCTGCTTCTGCTCCTGAACATCAGAAGCCAGAATCAGCAGATCCGGTTTGCCTCCACGGCGGGGATCATCTTGAGCCACGGCTATTCCACTGCCTCCAGCATCGCGGATGCGGCCAACCAGATCATCGGCAAAAAGGTGTTTGACGCCATCGACATGCCCCTTGACATGCAGAGCCAGGATATCGTGGGAACCTTAGAGCGCCACATGGAGTACTATGTGACCTGCAAAAATATCATCCTGCTGGTGGACATGGGGAGCCTGGAGCAGATTCATCAGGAGATGAAACATTTAGCCAATGTAAACATCGGCATCATCAATAACATTTCCACGGCCCTGGCAGTGGACATCGGCATGGGAATCCTGGGCAACATGGCTATCGAGGACATCCTCCAGAGGGCCAGCGAGAACAACATCTGCACCTGGCGGGTTATCAACAACGTGCAGAAGGAGGATGCCATCCTGTTCAGCGGCGAAAACGGCATGGATATCGCGGAACAGTTAAAGGAGCTTCTGCTGAAGATCTCCGAGGCCTCCATCCCGGTGCACTTTATTGCCTGCGATTACCGGAGTCTTGCCAGGAACGGGAGCAGGGACGAGGTTTTTGACCAGTATCGGGTCAAATGCGTCATCGGCCTGTACAATCCCCAGATCCAGGGCGTTCCCTTTATCCCCCTGGAGGATATGATCTCCATGAGCGCCACGGAACAGCTGAATGACATCTTCTCCGAATACCTGGATGAGAGGCAGCTGGAGGTCTTTAACCGGAACCTGATCAAGAATTTCACCTTGAACAATGTGGTGGGCTCCATCACCATCCTGAATCCGGACAAGCTCTTGGATGAGGTGGAAAAATCGGTGAGACGGCTCCAAAAGATCACAGGGCAGAGGATCGAGGGGAGAATCATGATCGGCCTCTATGTTCATCTGTGCTGCCTGGTGGAGCGGCTGGTGACCAAAACCGCCATTGAGAACTACCAGGACCTGGAGTATTTTGAGGAACACCATCAGGACTTCATCGGAGAGGTAAGAGAATGCTTCCAGGGGATTTCCAATCACTATAAGGTGGAACTGCCGGTCAGCGAGATCGCTTACATCTACGACTATATTAATATGAATTCAAAAAATAAAGGAGCCGGCTCCCAAACAGGGACCGCCGGTCAGGAGGACGAATAATGGGAGTTGTTTTAGCAAGAATTGACAACCGTCTGCTCCACGGCATCGTTGCCACCCAATGGGCGGGGCGTTCGGGAGCGCAGAGAATCATGATCATCGACGACGCGGTGGCAACCAATGAACTGACAAAAGCCAGCATGAAGCTGGCAAGGCCCACGGGCATGGCGGTCTCCATCATCACGGAGGAGGTTGCGGTCAACAATTTTAAGGCAGGAAAGTACAATGACCACAATGTCTTTATCATCGTAAAAAGTCCTGTGACCCTGCTTCGCCTTCTGGACGAGGGAGTAAAGATCCCGGAGCTGGTGGTAGGCGGAACGACCAAACCCGCGGAGGGAGAACACAGCGTAAAATTATATCAGAGAGCCTATGCCAACGACGAGGAGATCGAGGCTTACAAGAAGATCAAAGCCTCAGGCACAAAGCTGTATGCCCAGTATGTTCCGGCGGATTCCGTCATCAGCTTGGACGGATTCCTGAAATAGGTCTAAAATAGGAGGAAAATAACATGACACTTTCTGCTTTGCAAATTATTTTGCTGATACTGGTTGCGGCGGAGATCAACTTAGACCGCAGGGGACTGTCTCTGACACATGCGAGACCGGCGATTGTAGGTTTCCTGTGCGGACTGATCCTGGGGGACATGAACAGCGGCCTGTATATCGGCGGTACCTTTACCCTGATGTCTCTGGGCGTGGCGGCTCTGGGCGGCTCCTCTGTGCCGGATTACGGAGTTGCCACCATCATCGCCTGCGCCTTTGCCAAGACCACCGGCCAGGGCCCGGAGGTGGGCATGACCATCGGACTTCCCGTAGGCATGCTGGGCGTCCAGATGGACGTGCTGTATAAGATCTGCAACTCCTTTATCGCCCAGAAGGCCCAGAAATACGCCAATGAGCGCCAGTTTAACAAGATGTACAGGATCCTCTATCTGTGTCCTGTGATGGTAGCCGTATTCATGTCTCTTCCCACGGCCATCGCCCTGACAGCGGGCGCGCCTCTGGTCCAGGCTATCCTGGATGTGCTTCCGGCCTGGGTTACCGGCGGTCTGTCTCTGGCAGGCAAGCTCCTGCCCGGACTTGGAATCGCCATGCTGCTCCACTACATGCCGGCGAAGAAATATTTTAACTACATTCTCATCGGATTTGTGCTGAGCGCTTACTTAAATATGCCGGTGCTGGGAATCGCCCTCTTGGGGCTGGCCCTGGCCTATAAGTTCTATATGGATAATGAAGCAAGAGCAAATGTTGGATTTGCAGGAGGATTAGAAGATGAGTAAAGAACCTGTTTTGACAAAAAAAGATTGTGTGAAAGGCGCTATCCGCTGGTCCCTTATGGCAGTAACCACATTTAACTATGACACCCAGCTGGCTCCGGCGGTTGTATTCGGCATCGGGCCTCTTCTTAGGAAAATCTATCCCGATGACGACGATTATGTTGAGGCATTGAACAACCATTTTAAATATTTCAATACCCACCCGTGGGCAGCCAACCTGGTGTTCGGCGCTACCTTGGCGCTGGAGGACAAAGAGGGAATCAGCGCCTGCGACGCGGTTCAGAACATCAAGGTCAGCCTTATGGGCCCCTTGGCAGGGATCGGCGACACCCTGATCTGGACCCTGCTTCCCACCATCATGGGTTCTATTGCCGGATATATGGCACTGGAGGGCAACCCGGTAGGCGTATTCCTGTGGCTCCTCACCAACTTAATCTTCATCGGAATCCGCACCCAACTGATGTGGATCGGCTACAAAGAGGGAACCAAGCTGATCACCAAGTTCGGCAACCGCATCGCCCAGATCACCGACGCCGCTTCCGTCCTGGGGCTCACCGTTGTGGGCGCTCTGGCCGCCACTGTGGTGACCGCCAAGACGCCTCTGGTGTTCCAGATGGGAGAGATCAGCATGCCTCTTGGGGACCTGCTTGACAAGATCCTCCCATCCATGATCTCCGTGCTGGCAGTGTGGGCTCTCTACAAGCTCATAGGCAGAAAGGGAATGAAGGTGACCACCATCATCCTCATCGTTATCGTATTTTCCATGATCTGCTCCGCGCTGGGCATCTTGGCATAAAACAACTGGACGTGAAAGAAAGGAAAAGAAAATGGTTGAAGTAAGTGCGGCAAAACGGGACATTACCCCAAAGTTTCCCATGTATATGCGGGGTTATGCCATGCGTACAGGCAAATCCATCGGCGTGCTGGACCCGCTTTATTGCAGGGCGCTGGCGCTGAAGATTGACGGACAGGTATTTTTATGGATCACCCTGGATCTGTGCAGACTGGAGAAGGAGATCTCCGACTATCCCCGCCGGGTCCTGGCTGCAAAATATTCGATTCCGCGGGAGCATATCGTCATTTCCACCATACATACCCACTCGGGCCCGGACATCAGCTTCGAGGATGAGGGGGAAGACCGGAACAGGCGCAAGGCAATCTACCGGGAATTCTGCATGGGGCAGATCTTCGAGGCAGCCGACGAGTGCTTTGACCGGGGATTCCTCCCGGTGACCCCCTGTGGGGTGCGGGGAACCATAGAGGGGGTCTACGGCAACCGGAATTATAAGGACAAGCCCAGCGACAAGGATGTGAACCTGATCCTGTTTCGCAATGAGAACCATGTGGTGGCAGGCATCTTCCATTTCAGCTGCCACCCCACGGTTCTGGGAATCCACAATATGAAGATCAGCTCCGACCTTCTGGGAAATGTGGGCAAGGCTCTGGATGAGCGGTATCAGACCACCTTCATCACCATGCAGGGGGCCTGCGGGGATATGGGAAACCGCCAATACCGTCAGGGCAATGACGAGAGGGAGCTGTGGCGGGTCCGGGACCAGATTATGGACCAGATCCGCGAGATGGGGCAGGAGGAGCGGCCCATGGAGCTGAAAGTCCAGGGAGTAAAAACCATGGACTACCATATCCGGCACACCTACGACAGGGAGGCCCTCCGCGCTCAGATTGAGGAAGATCAGAAGAAGTTAGATGCGGCCGCTGACGAGGACCAGAAAAAACTCCTGTGGTCCGGCATCCGCCAGATGAAGCGAAAAATGGAACAGGGACAAGTGGACGTGACCCTGGAATCTCAGATCTTCCACCTGGGAGACTTGGAGATCGCCACGGTGCCGGGAGAGCTGTTCTCCACCTTCGGCATGACCATGAAAGAAAACATGAAAGCCCCCGTGAGGCTGGTGTGGGGATACGCCAACTACAGCGCCGGGTATATCGTGGAAAAGGATGAGTTCGGCAAAGGATATGAGAGTATGTCCACCCCATTCCCCCAGGGGGAGGCGGAGGAATATGTGGAGCAGATGGTGAAAAAAATCAGGGAGGACTGTGTATGAGAAGATTTGTGATCGGTTCCCATCATCTGCTGGCCCAGGGCCTCCGGGACACCTTGGAATTTCTCACCTGCAAGGACAATATCACGGACATCAGCGCCTACATGGATGACAGCGACGTGGAAGAACAGATCGCCCGGGTCTTCGCCTCCTTTGCCCCGGAGGACGAGGTGATCATCATGACCGACATGCTGGGAGGCAGCGTAAACCAGAAGTTCTGCCCCTACATGTCGGAGCACAGACACTTGATCAGCGGCATCAATCTTCCCTGCGCTTTAAGCCTGGCCCTGCAGCCGGAGGAACCCTGCCTCACCCGGCAGCAGATCCGGCAGATCGTGGAGGAATCCAGAAATCATCTGGTCTATGTCAATGAGTACCAGGCCTCGGAGGACCAGGAGGATGAGTGACGGCGCGGCCGCTGACTGGATGTGTGATTGACTGGCGTGATTCACTGTCAAACACCCATGGACAGTGTGAAAAGGCTGTGTTACAATAGGTCGCAAAGAGATCTTCGCCGTGGAAAATAAGACGACGGTGAATTCTCAGCCTGGATCCGGGAAAAATGTACAGGATGCAGGAGAGTTAACAGCGGCATTATTGGTCCTGAAAATATAGAAAAGGAGACACACGAAAATGGGAATTTTTGACGGAAAAACAGCTATCATCACAGGAGGAGGAAAGGCGAAATCCATCGGCTACGGTATCGCGGTGGCTTACGCCAAGGAGGGAGCGAACTTGACGCTGACCGGGCGCAACGAACAGAAGCTTCTGGATGCCAAGGAGGAGTTAGAGAGGCTGTACGGCATTAAGGTGCTGGCCCTGCAGGCCGAGGTGACTCCGGACGATGAGTCGGAGGAGCGGGTGAAGGCAGTGGTGAAAGAGACCATAGAGACCTTTGGGCGCATCGATGTTCTGATCAATAATGCCCAGGCCTCGGCTTCCGGGATTCCTCTGTCCATGCAGACCAGAGATCATTTTGATCTGGGCATCTATTCCGGGCTCTATGCCACATTTTATTACATGAGAGAGTGTTATCCGTATCTGAAAGAAACCCAAGGCTCTGTCATCAACTTCGCGTCCGGGGCAGGCCTCTTCGGCAACGCGGGGCAGTGCTCCTATGCGGCCGCCAAGGAGGGCATCAGGGGATTATCCAGGGTAGCTGCCACAGAGTGGGGCAAGGATAACATCAATGTAAATGTGGTGTGCCCCCTGGCCATGACCTCCCAGCTGGAGAATTTCAAGGCATCCTACCCAGAGGCCTATGAGAAGAACTTAAAAGCCGTTCCCATGGGAAGGTTCGGAGATCCGGAGAAAGAGATCGGACGGGTATGTGTGCACTTAGGCTCCCCGGACTTTAAGTATATGTCCGGCGAGACCATTACCCTGGAGGGAGGCATGGGCCTTCGCCCTTAACAGCAGTTCCCCGGGGAGGTGGCAGGAATGGGATTTTATCTAAACAACAGCGAGCCTTACTCCATGTATCAGGAGATGGTGAGAAATCCGTACTTTGTTGACAAGACCCAGATGATTGATGAGATGATTCCCCGGATCGGAATCACGGAAAAATATATCTGCGTTACCCGTCCTAGACGGTTTGGAAAAACTGTTATGGCCTCTATGTTAGGCGCCTTTTTTTCCAAAGCATGTGATTCCGGGGATCTTTTTGATAAGCTTTGTATTTCCCAATCACCGGCTTATGAGAAACATCGGAATCAGTACAATGTGATCTATATTGATTTCAGCGCAGTGGGCGATTTCGACAGTTACAGTCAGTATATTTCTGAGATACAGACCATATTAAAGGGGGACCTGCGGGGAGAATACAAGACAGTGCCATTCAGGGCCAACGCTTCTCTGTTTGAAGATCTGAAATGGATCAGCCTGGAGACAGGTGAGAAATTTATCTTTATACTGGATGAATGGGACAGCATTTTTCATAAAGACTTTATCAGTGAGAGAGATAAAAAAGAATATCTTAATTTTCTCAGACTGCTTTTAAAAGGCCGGACATATGTGTCCCTTGCGTATATGACAGGGATTCTGCCCATCTCGAAATACTCAAGCGGTTCCGAGCTGAACATGTTTTTGGAATATAATATGGCTACGGAAAAAACTTTTGACAGCTATTTTGGGTTTACGGAAAAAGAGGTTGATGTTCTGTATGAAACTTACCGAAAAAACAGGACCGACACCGGGATAACAAGGCAGGGGTTAAAGGAGTGGTATGACGGATATCATACCCGGTCAGGGGAGAGGCTGTACAATCCCCGCTCCGTAGTGGCGGCTCTGACCAATGATAACCTGGGAAACTATTGGACCAGTTCAGGGCCCTATGACGAACTGTACTTTTACGTAAAAAACAATGTAAATGAGGTCAGAGATGACCTGGCCCTCATGATATCGGGGGAGGCTGTTCCCACCCGGATAAAGGAGTACGCCGCCACCTCCATGAGACTGGTCACAAAGGATGAGATCTTTTCCGCCATGGTGGTATATGGTTTTTTGAGTTATGACAATGGAAAGGTGTGTATTCCTAACAGAGAGTTAATGGGCAAGTTTGAGGAGATGCTGAGGAAAGAGGAGGATCTGGGATATGTTTACCGTCTGGCCAGGGCGTCGGACCGCATGCTGAACGCGACCATAACCGGCAACACAAAGGTGATGGAAGAGATCTTAGAATATGCCCACAACACAGAAAGCCCTCTTTTGACTTATAACCATGAGACAGAGCTCACCGCTGTGGTAAATCTGATCTACCTTTCGGCCAGGGATCAGTATGATGTTCAGAGGGAAGATAAGTCAGGCATCGGCTATGTGGACTTTATCTTTTACCCAAAATATGACAGAAGCCTTGACGCAATCATCCTGGAACTGAAGGTTGACAGCACGCCGGAGGAGGCGCTCGCTCAGATAAAAGAGAAAAAATATGACCTGCGGTTTAGGGGGAAGACAGGGGAGGAGCCTGTGTATACGGGGAAGATTCTGCTGGTGGGAATTAGTTATGAGAAAACTACAAAAAAGCACCGGTGTAAAGTAGAAATTTCTCAAGTTAAAAATTAGACCAAATCTGGCGGGGAAGTTCCCCGCCATTTTACACTTATGCATCGCTTCCAAAGGAACTGTCAAAGTGCTGACGCATCTCATTGAGCAGCAGCTCCGCCGCCGGCGTAAACACCTGATATTTTTTCCAGACAAAATATAGTTTTGTCTCCAGCATTGGCGCTAACGGGCGGAAGCACAGCTCGCTGTCCGCGCCGGTATTGATCAGTTTATCGAATGTGATAAGATACCCGATCCCCTCCCGGACCAGAACACCGGCATTATACGCCAGATTGAAAGTTGCGACAATGTTGAGGGTGTCGATTTTTTCCCCAAACCACCTTGGATAGTCCTCTGTAATCCCCTGTCTGGAGCAAATCAGAGGCAGGTTCAATAAATCTTTCATACGGACAGTTTCTTTTTCTGCAAGGGGGCTGTCCTTTCGCATAACGACGCCCCAGGTATCGGACTCAGGCATCTTCAAATAGTTGTACCTGGACAGATCTACTTCCTGAGCCAGGACAGCGAAATCCAGCAATCCACGATCCAGCCGTTCCTCCACATCTTCTGTGTTGCCGCTATACAGATGGAGCCGGAAGCGCGGATACCTTTCTTGCAGCGACTTGACCCGCTGGGCGAGATACTTTATTCCGTCCGATTCCGCACAGCCGATCCGAACATCTCCGCCAGTGATTTCCCCCAGAGATTTGAATTCCTCTTCCGTTTTTTCGACCATATCCAGAATATCTTCAGCCCGTTTTCGCAGCAGCATCCCTTCATCGGTTAGACGGACATTATAATTGCCCCGGATAAACAGTTTTTTTCCAAGCTCTCCTTCCAGCTCTTTCAACTGCTTTGACAATGTGGGCTGGGATATGTGAAGCCGTTCTGCCGCATGGGTGATGTTGCCCTCGTGGGCAGCTTCCAGGAAATACCGCAAAACTCTTAATTCCATGATGACACCTCCGGCTCCAGTATAGCAGGTCCAGCTATTCCTTACAAGAATATCTTGAAATAGAAAATGGGTATTTGCTATTTCAGAAGAGGGGTATTATACTCTTGCCATAAGGGAGGTGAGAACGTGCCGGAAGCATCGGATACAAAAGGCATCCTCCGCCAAAATCTTATTGACGCCGGATGCAGTCAAGAGATCATTCAGAGGTGCATGGACTTGGTTCAGAGGAAAAATACCGCAGAGATGAAGAGGATTCTTGCCACACACAGGAGGACGCTGCTGGACGCGGTTCATGCGGAACAAAAGAAGATCGACTGTCTGGACTACCTCGTTTACAAGATGGATAAGGATCAACAGCCATAAAATTAACAGAAAAAGGAGTAATTATCATGAAAGAAAAGCTGACTTTAACCCAGGAATGGGATAAGACCTTCCCCAAAAGCGAGAAGGTGGACCACAACAAGGTGACTTTCCACAACCGATATGGCATCACCCTGGCCGCGGACCTCTACGCCCCCAAGGGCCAGACCGGGAAGCTGCCCGCCATCGCCGTCTGCGGCCCCTTCGGCGCGGTAAAGGAGCAGGCCGCTGGGCTGTACGCCCAGACCATGGCGGAGCGGGGATTCCTGACCATCGCCTTTGACCCCTCCTTCACCGGTGAGAGCGGCGGTACTCCCCGCTATATGGCTTCCCCGGACATCAATACCGAGGACTTCCAGGCAGCGGTGGATTTCCTGTCCGTCCAGGACAATGTGGATCCGGAGAGGATTGGCATTATCGGTATCTGCGGATGGGGAGGCATGGCTTTGAACGCGGCGGCGATCGACACCCGGATCAAGGCCACCGTTGCCTCCACCATGTACGATATGACCCGTGTGAATGCCAAGGGATACTTCGATGCTGAGGACAGCGAGGAGGCCCGCTATGAAAAGCGAAAGGCCATGAACGCCCAGAGGGTCGAGGACTACAAGAGCGGCGAATATGCCCTGGCCGGCGGTCTGCCTGATTTGGTTCCGGAGGACGCGCCCTTTTATGTGAAGGACTACCACGACTACTATAAGACCAGCCGCGGATATCACGCCCGGTCTCTGAACTCCAATGGTGGCTGGAATGTGACCGGCTGTATGTCCTTCTTCAATATGCCCATCTTGCAGTATGCCGGTGAGATCCGCAGCGCTGTCCTGGTAATGCACGGCGAGAAGGCCCATTCCTGCTATTTTAGCAAGGATGCCTTCGCTCTGCTGACCGGCGAGAACAAGGAGCTGCTGATCATCCCCGGCGCTGTCCACACCGACCTCTATGACCGGTTGGACGTGATCCCGTTTGACAAGCTGGAAGGATTCTTCCGTGAGTACCTGGGTTAAGAGAGGAAAACAAAACATAACATAACTGCTTTTGTACTGCCCGCGCTTCATGGCGTGATAAATTCCCGAGGCTGTGAACAGGTTGCGTAATCAAGGAAGATGAAGTATGATTAAGAGGTAAATAAAATGCAATCGAAAAAGGAGAAGAAAGACCATGGATCAGAGTGTAAAAGACTACGTAATTCAGAAAGTGAAAGAGATGACAGAAGCCCCTAGCTGCTGCAAAGAAGCAAAGGAGGCAGGACAGAACTGGCTTAAGGCTGTGGGCACGGACAGAGAGGCAGAGGAGACCAAAAACCTGATCGCGGAGCTGGAGATGGACATTATGACTGCCCAGGGGCTGCTGGCGTTTGCGAAGTCCGATGCCGGAGCCGGGGTATTCGGGGAGGAGAAGGCAAAAGAGGTGGCCGCCCACGCGGAGGAGATCATAGCCGCGGGAGGAAAATATTGCGACTGCCCCGCCTGCAGCGCGGTGGCGGCGATCCTTGAGAAGAAGGAAGAAATGCTGTAAACCTTATGCGCCCGGCCGGCGAACGTGCTGCGACCCCACGAAAGACCAGACAGCGGGATGCCCCCAGGAAGAGGGCATCCCGTTTTTGGCGCGTGTCGGATGCGATTCAGTCCCTAAGATGATTCAGCACCGCCGCGATCTCGCTGAGCAGCACCTCGATAAACACAAAGAAGATGGCCTGGTCGTCTAAAAATCCCATCTTCTTGTTGTAGGAGATCTGAGGCAGGCAGACGGTGTGGCCGCATATTTTTTTTAAAGGCGTGGAGGCGTTCATGGTAAAGAGAATGACCTCGGCGCCATTTTTTTTCAGCCTTTGGCTGATCTCCTTGTAGTCACAGGTAGTGGTGGTGATGGAGAAGATCAGGCACAAGTCGCCGGGGCCGAAGATCTCCATGTAGTCCTTCATGAGCACCTGGTCGGTCAGAAGGTGGTTGGCCACGCCCAGCTTGGACAGGCGGTAGGAGAGCTGGGAAGCGGAAAAACCTGTGCGGTTGCTTCCCATGATGGCAACTCTTGAGGCCCGGCAGATGAGGGCGGCGATGGTCCGGAGATTCTCCATATCCGTCTGGGCAGCCATCTGGTTGAGATAGAAGACATACTGCTCCACGATATCTGTCATGGAAGTTCTGGGGCCGGAGTCAGAGCCCGCGGCTGCGGAGCGGGTGTCTGAAAGGGCAGCCCTGGACATGGAGAATTTAAATTCCGAATATCCCTGATAGCCCAGCTTCTGGCAGAGGCGGATAATGGCTGTGTTGGAGGATTTGGACTCCTTGGCCACCTGGGTCAGGGAATAGCGGATAATGGACATAGGATTTGCCAGGATATATTCCGCGATGATCTTTTCTGATTTGGTCAGGTCAGGCAGCTGTTTTTCTAAAAGTTCCAGTGGATTCATAATTGGTTCCCTCCCCTTTTGAAAATTTTGTCCCCATAAAGCAATCTAAGTTCATTTTATCAGAGTAATGGATAAATATCCAGATAAAAATTCGATTTTGGATATAGATTGTCCGGAAAAAGCGGACAGGTCGTTGACAGTCCCATGATATCTTGATTGGATTTGTGAAATATACACAAAAAAATGCGTGATATAGGTGGAAATCGGCAAAATATTTATCAGATATGATGATAATGGATAATTATCCAAAATTATATTGAACTTTTATCCAAAATAAGGTATGATGTGCTCATGGGAACCGGATCCTTGTAGCTTGTAAAACTGATGACCACCTGGCAGGTGACGCGAAAGCGGCGCGTGCCGATACCCATTGAAAGGAGTTCAATTATGGAGAAATTTACAGAAAAATTAGGAAACGCGCTGCTTCCTCTGGCTCAGAAGCTGTCCGAGAACCGATACCTCAAGTCCATCAGCAGCGGTTTTTCCGCCTGTCTTCCCATTGTTATCGTGGGGGCGCTGTTTACTCTTCTGGCTAATTTAAACATCAGCTTTTACCAGTCCATGATCACTGCGGTCCATTTAAAAGAGATCTTTGGATTTGTCCCCAAGATCACCACAGACATGCTGGCCCTCTATGCGGTATACAGCATTTCCCGCGCAACCGCGGGCAGCATTGATATGGACAAGCAGGCAAACAGTATCGGTCTGTTGACATTGGCGGTATTTCTTGTTATGATTCCATTGGGAGTAACGGGAACAAAAGATGAGATCACGGTGACAGTGGCAGCGGCTTTGTCAACCTCCTATCTGGGGGCAGCCGGCCTGTTTACGGCCATGATTTTCGGACTTGCCATACCAGTGCTTTATAAGTTTTTTATTGACAAAAAGCTGGTCATCCGGATGCCGGACAGTGTTCCGCCCCAGATTTCCATTTCGTTCCAGGGAATTTTGCCATCCTTCATGATTTTGCTCATATTTGCTCTGATTCGTTTTGGATTTTCTCTGACTTCCTTTGGAGACATCAACACCTGTATCTACACCTTGTTAAAGGCTCCTCTCTCCGCCCTGGGAGCAAGCCCGTTTACCATGATCGTCCTGATTCTCATGTGCAGCATCATGTGGTTCTTCGGACTTCACGGCGGAATGATTGTTATGCCTTTTATCAACATGCTGTACATGCCTCTGGCTATGGAGAACTTAACCGCCTACGGCGCGGGGGCAGAGCTTCCCAATATGATCGTGAAGTCCGCGTGGAGCGGGTATGCCTCTTTGGGAGGCGCCGGCGGAACTTTAGGGCTGTGTATTGTCATGTGTTTTATGGCCAAAAGCCAGAGGTACAAGGCACTGGGCAAGCTGGCTCTTCCGTCAGGACTCTGCGGCATCAATGAACCCATTACCTTTGGACTTCCCATGGTGCTGAACACCATTATGCTGATCCCCCTCCTTTTGACGCCTGTGATTACTTTTACTCTGTCTTATGTGATGACCCTCCTGGGGGTGATTCCGGTTATGAACGGTATGGAGATTCCTCTGGGCACGCCTGTGGTTTTGTCCGGGATGCTCTGCGGCGGCTGGAAGCTGGCTGTGTGGCAGGTGGTTCTGGTGCTGATTCAGATATGCTGTTATTTTCCGTTCTTTAAGGTGCTTGACACCCAGGCCTTAAAAGAAGAGCAGGAACTGGCGGATTAAGAGAAAAGGAGACAGATATGGAAAAGAGACCGAATATATTGTTGTTTGTGGCGGACCAGATGCGCTGCGATTCCCTGTCCCATATGGGAAATCCGGCGTCAAAGACACCCAACCTGGATTCTCTTTTGGAGGATGGGGTTTCATTTGCCAACGCTTACTGCCAGAATCCGGTGTGCGTTCCGTCAAGGTGCAGTTTTCTCACAGGAAGGTATCCTCACACAACCGGGCACAGAACCATGCATTTTCTTCAGGAGCCCCAGGAGCCCAATATCCTGCGGACCATGAAGGATCAGGGGTACGAGGTGATCTGGATCGGACGCAACGATGTGATCCCCGCCGACAGGGCAAAGACGGAGTATTGTGACGAGTTTTACAGTGGCGGCGATTTTGAAAATCATCGGGATGACGCGGGACTTAAGTTTGCTCCGGGCCCTAAGGTTTCCTGTGAGAGGCCGGAATGCATGGACCAGGATGACCGTTATTCTTTCTATATAGGAAAGATGGACAAGGAGCAGGCAGGATCCACATTTGACTGGAACTGCGTGAAAAGCGCCCTGGATTATCTGGACAGGAAGAAGGAGAAAAATGACGGCAGGCCGTTTTTCTTATACATAACCTTAAGCTTCCCCCACCCGCCCTACGGGTGCGAGGAGCCCTGGTTTAGCAGTATCCCCCGGGAGGGCCTGCCCCCCAGAAGGATCGATGTGGAGAAGCTTGAGGGAAAACCCTCCATGCTTCGGGGCATCCGCTCCAAACAGAATCTTACAGGCTGGAGCGAGGAACAGTACAATGAGCTGCGGGCCGTATATTTAGGCATGGTGGAGCGGTTTGACCACCAGTTCGGGATGGTGAAGGATAAGCTGAAGGAGCACGGATTTTATGATGACACCAGCATCTTCGTGTTCAGCGACCACGGGGATTACACCGGGGATTACGGGATCACCGAGAAGGTTCAGAACTGTTTTGAGGATCCTATTTCCAATGTTCCCCTGCTGGTGAAGCCCGCCTCCATGTTCCCTGTAAAGCCGGGGAAGAGCCAGGCGCTGGCGGAACTTTTGGATCTTCCGGCTACATGGGCGGATATGGCGGGATTTTCCCTGGATTACACCCAGTTTGGCAAATCTCTCCTGGACGCGGTGGCGGGAAATCCGGTTCATAAAGAGGCCGTGTTCTGTGAAGGAGGACGGATCCACGGGGAGGTTCAGGCTATGGAAGGCGGTCACGGTCCCCAGTCTCCCTACTGGCCCCGGCTGTCCACCCAGTGCCTGGAGGGGCCGGAGCACACCAAGGCGGCCATGGTCCGCATGGGGCAGTACAAGTATGTGAAACGGCTCTATGAGCAGGACGAGTTCTATGATCTGGAAAAGGATCCCATGGAGCTTGACAACAGGATCGGGGAGCCGGAGTACCAGCAGCAGATCCAGGCCATGGCCATGCGGCTTCTGCGGTTCTACATGGAGACCGGGGACACGGTTCCCAATCGAAAAGACCCTAGATAAAGGGCAAAGGAAGGAGACAAAGTAATGAATCTGTATCTGTACGTTATTTTCGCCATGGTAAGTTTTCTGGCCTCTGTGGCAGGAGCCATATGCGGCATCGGCGGCGGAGTGCTGATCAAGCCTATCCTGGACACCTTCGGGGTCCTGAGCGTGGCCAGCATCAGCTTTCTCTCCGGCTGCACCGTGCTGTCCATGTCCTGCTACTCAGTGGTAAAGGCAAAGCTTGGAGGTTCTTCTCTTGTGGATATGAAGACGGGAACTCCCCTGGCCATTGGAGCCGCCCTTGGAGGTGTGGCGGGGAAAATGATGTTTCAGTACATTTCCAGCCTGGCAGCGGACAGGGATCAGGTGGGCGCGGTCCAGGCCTCCTGCCTGCTGGTCATTACATTTGGAACCCTTATTTACACGCTGAAGAAGGATAAGATCAGGACACATCATGTCACCAACGTGCCTGCGTGCATAGCCATCGGCCTGGTGCTGGGGATCCTGTCCTCCTTCCTGGGCATCGGCGGTGGCCCCATCAACCTGGTGGTCCTGTTTTTCTTCTTCTCCATGGATACCAAGACAGCGGCCCAGAATTCTCTGTACATTATCCTGTTTTCCCAGATTGCCAGCCTGGTAAACACCCTGGTGACAAGAACCGTGCCGGAGTTCACCATAGGGCTTCTGGTCCTCATGGTCGCCTGCGGCATCCTGGGAGGGGCGGCAGGAAGGACCGTGAACAGACGCATGGACGGAACCATGGTGAACAAGCTGTTTATCGGGCTCATGGGGATTATTATGCTGATCTGCGTATACAATATCATTCAGTTTATGTAGGAGGAAGGCAAACGCGCAGCGTTTCTTAGGATGCCTTCCGACGTATTGGCAGGTGATGCGAAGCGTCGCGTGCCGCTACCGCAAGGAGGAAGGCAAACGCGCAGCGTTTTTAGGAAGGAGGGGAAAATTATGCCACCTTTAAATATATTAATAAAGCCGGCGTCAGGGAACTGCAACATGAGGTGCCGCTATTGTTTTTATGCCGATGAGCAGGAGAACCGCAGTGTGGCCTCCCATGGCATCATGTCTAAGGACACTATGAGAGGGATTATGGACCGGACCCTGGAATACGGGGACGGCTATTGTACAGTGGCCTTTCAGGGGGGAGAACCCACCCTGGCGGGCCTTGATTTCTATGAGGATCTGGCTGACTACATGGCTGGCCGGGAAAACCCTAAAAAGATCCGGTTTCAGTACGCTATTCAGACCAATGGCCTGAGGATCGATGAGGAGTGGGCCCGGTTCTGGGCGAAAAACCGCTACCTGGTAGGGGTCTCTTTGGATGGACCCAAAGAGATCCATGACAAATATCGGAAGGATGGGACAGGGAAGGGCACTTACAATCGAATTATGTCCGGGATTCGTCTCCTGGAAAAATACCATGTGGATTACAATATATTAACGGTGGTGACAGCCGCCTCCGCCAGAAGCGGCCAGAAGATCTACAACTTTTTTAAGAAGAACAAGATGGAGTATCAGCAGTATATTGAATGCCTGGATCCCCTGGGGGAGACACCGGGAGGCCAGGAATTTTCCCTGACCCCTAAACATTACGAGGCATTTTTAAAAAGCCTGTTCGACGCCTGGTATCTGGACATGAAGGCGGGCAAGGCGGTGTACAACCGGTATTTTGACAATCTCATGCTGATTCTGGATGGCCGCATGCCGGAGAGCTGCAATATGAGGGGAATATGCGGGAAGCAGTGGGTCATTGAGGCCGACGGAAGCACTTACCCCTGCGATTTCTATGCCCTGGACCAGTGGCTCCTGGGAAATATCCGGGAGAACAGCTTTGAGGAGATGGATAAAAAACGGGAGGAGCTGGGATTTATCCGTTGGTCCGAGAGAATCCACGAGGACTGCCGGGAGTGCCGGTGGCTCAATCTGTGCCGGGGCGGATGTCGGAGGAACCGGGAACCGGTTACAAAAGACAGCGCTGGGAAGAACTATTTCTGTGATGCCTATAAAGGATTTTTTGAGTACGCTTATCCCCGGCTGGCGGAAGTGTACCAGGGGGTTAAGCGTGGGCAGATGAGGATAAAATCTTAATCCAAAGGCTTCTGGTAAAAAGGCCCTACAAAAGACTCCGTGGGCAGCACATTGACAATCACCGCAGGGTCTATGGCCTTCAGGCGCAGAAGGATATCGTGAACCTCATAGGTGGAAACCACCGTATGCAGCAGGCTCATTTTCTTTCCGCTGTATCCCCCGTGTCCGTCCACCACGGAGATCCCGTGGCGGCACGTTCCTACATACTCTTTCACCACCTCATCAGGCTTCTGGGTTGTGATCTGGAGAGTTACCCGTTTAAAGCGGTGATAGAAGCTGTCTATGGTCCTGGTGGAGATAAACTGATACAGGATGGAATACCCTGCGTGCTCCCAGCCAAACAAGGCTCCGAAAACGCACAGAAGGCAGCAGTTGAACACAAACACGTACTGCCAGATGGATTTGCCCATCCGGTTGGAGACATACAGGGCGATAAAATCCATGCCTGCTGTGGATGCGTTGCCTTTCAGGGCCACAGATACTGCAAGCCCATAGAGGAAACCGCCGAAACAAATATTTAAAAGCACGTCGTCAAACAGCGGTTCGCTTTTTATAATCCTCAAAAATACACTGGCCAGAACAACCTGAGCCATGGAAAACAGAACAAACCTTTTCCCGATATGCCTATAGCAGAACAGGGCCACGGGAATATTGAGAAGCACCATGCCGAACGATGTGGTAAAGCGAAAACCCGCTGCCGCGGCCATCCTTGACAGCAACGCGGCTATGCCCGTAAATCCGCTGGGCAGAAGCTGCACCGGCTCTAAAAAGATATTCATGGCAAATGCCTGTAAAAGGGCGGAAAATGTCACTGCCGCCGTCATGATCAAATACCTGTTTTTCATAAATCATTTCCCTTTTTTATCAGTTCCGCTACCAACTCCGCCGATACCACATCATAGCACATGGCCAGTTCCCCTGCCGCCATACTGTAGGAAACCCCGTTTCTTACAGTGGTAGGGTCCTGGCGCCATGCCTTGCAGGAGCTGTGAACCTGATTCACTCCCGTATACTCCACCAGGTTTCTGACATTTCCTCCGTTAATGCCGCTGCCTGCCAGAATCTGGATCCTGTCCCCGAACATGGCCTGCAGCTGCTGGATCCTATCCCGTCCTTCCATGGCAGTGGGCTTCAATCCGCTGGTCAGCACCCGGTCCACTCCCAGGCCGATCAGCTGTTCCATGGTTCGGAAGGGGTCGTCCGTGCAGTCAAAGGCCCGATGGAACACAGCCTGGCGTCCCATGGCCTTGGCGATGTCCACAAGACGCTTGTTCTTCTCCAGATCCAGGGAGCCGTTCTCCAGAAGGCACCCAAAGGCGGCTCCGTCGGCCCCGGCCTTAAGAACCTCCCGGCATTCCTGCTCCATCACCTGAAACTCCTCCTCAAGGTAACAGAAACCGGCGCCTCTTGGCCGCACCATGGCGATCACTTCCAGGTTCAGGTTCTCCTTAACCATGCGGATCGATGACTCCGTAGGAGTCAGCCCTCCCAACATCAGGGCTCCGTTTAATTCAATGCGTTTGGCCCCTCCCAGGGCCGCTTGCTTCGCGTCATAATAACTTCCGCAGCAAATTTCCACAATAGGGTTCATAACAATTTCCTCCTCCTAGTAGCGGCACGCGCCGCTGCGCGTTTGCCTTCTTCCTCAAAGATTGCCTATGCGGTATAGGGCTAGTGCATAGATTTTGGCGTTCTTCATCAGGTCTTCTACGGTCATCCACTCGTTAGGGTTGTGTCCGATTCCCTTCTGTCCCGGAAAACTGGGGCCGAATGGGACTATGTTGGGCATAGCCTTGGCGTAGGTTCCCCCTGTGGTGGTTACAGGGGTCCCGTCCAATCCCGTTACCTTTTCATAGCACTCCGTTAAAGCCAAAACCAAAGGGCTTTCCTTGTCAAAGACCACTGGATTGTAATTTTGCCGCAGCTCTACGGAAAGGCCGCCGGCTTTCCCCCGGATCCTCCTTAAGATCTCCTCAATGCCGCAGCCTGCCGGGTAACTTAAGGATGCTTCAAAATAAGGTTTTCCCCCTTCCACCCCAAGTTTATATCCCCTCATCTCCATGGTTCCGTATTCTTTGTGGGAAATATCGATTCCCAGGCGGTCCCCCGTATTTTTGGCTCCGATAAAATATTGGGTGACAAATGCAAAAAAAGGCTCCAGTTCTTCTCCGTTCACCCGGATTACAGCTCTGCCCCGCTCTCCGTAGACCACGGGAAATTTGCAGTCCGGCGTAAATCCCCACAGAGGCGGCTTCTCTTTCTTCAGATAATAGTGAAGATCCTCAAACCCGGATTCCTCGTCACATCCGAAAATAATACGAATTCTGTGTTTGGGTCTGATCCCCAGTTCCTTCAAGGCATAGAGCCCATAGAGGCAGGACAGCAAAGGGCCTTTGTTGTCCAGGATTCCCCGGCTGTAGATGACCCCGTCTTCTATGTGCCCGCTGAAGGGCGGCTGTCTCCAGCCGTCCCCCACAGGCACCACGTCCACATGCCCCATGGCGCAGACATAGTCCTCACCCTGTCCGTATTCCGCGTATCCGATGTAGTTGTCCAGGTTCACACAGTGGAAGCCCAGTTCCTCTCCCAATTCCAGGGCCTTGGCGAGAGCTCTCTTCACCCCTGGCCCGAAAGGGGCGTCCGGCTTTGGTTCCGATTCTACGCTGTCGATCCTGACCATTTCCAGGATCCCCTGGAGCATCCGGTCCTTTAGGCTCTCCGCCATCTCTATGATCTTATCTTCCAATCCCGTCCTCTCCTCTCCTTTCCGAAATCCGGTTTCTCATATTATGGGGATTCTACTCCTCCACAGGAGCCATCCTGGTTCTCATGTAATCCTCCATCCACTCCCTGGAGGCTTCCTGGAAGGTACAGCGGCCATCCTCCCCGAGAGTCGCTAAGTATACCTTGGGCTCTGCGCCCTCCGCGGCGACCACAAAGGAGAATCCCTGAATATTGGTAGCAGCTCCCCACTCTCCCTTGTTGTTCATGGCGATAAGGGACAGGTCCCCCGCCTTGCCCCGGCGCTCCTTAAGCTCCCTGTCAAGAGAGAGGACGGCGCGCTCACAGGCTTCCTGGGGATGGAGCCCCTCCTTCATCAGACGGACGATCTCATAGGAAATACATCCCTTCATCAGATCCTCTCCCAGCCCGGTAGCACTTGCGCCGCCCACCTTGCTGTCTGCGTAGAATCCGGAGCCGGCAATGGGAGAATCCCCCACCCGTCCCTTCTTTTTCATAAACAGGCCGCTGGTGGAGGTGGCTGCGGTCATCTTCCCTTTCTGGTCCAGACACACCATGCCCACAGTATCATGGCCTTTATAAGGCTTTAGCTCCTGCTCGTCTTCCTTTTTTCGTTTCCTGTAAAAAGCCTTTGCCCGGTCAGTGAGCATATTTTTTCTCTCAAAGCCCTCCTTGTGGGCAAACCGCTCCGCGCCTTCGCCTACCAGAACGCTGTTTACCGGTTCCCCGCTGAGACGCCGGGCGATGGATACCGGGTTGGCGTAATCTTTTATAGCCGCCACGGCGCCGATATCCAGGGTATCTCCGTCCATGAAAGCCGCATCCAGCTCCACTTCCATATCCTCGTTGGGCAGTCCGCCGTAGCCCACAGACTTATAATACGGAAAATCCTCCACCTCACGGACCGCCCTCTCCACAGCGTCCCCCGCGTCGCCGCCCTGTCTCAGCATCTCGGCGCCTTTGCCCACACCCTCCAGAGCCATCCTCCAGGTCGCAATCATTCCCCACATATACATTTCCTCCTTCCTAAAACCGCTGCGCGTTTGCCTTCCTCCTGTTTGCCTTCCTCCTAAAAACACACCTCGGATTTTAATTTTTCCAGCTCGCTGCTGTTCTCTGCCATGGCTTTTGCCACCCGGCACATGTTCTTTAAAGAGTCATTGAGCCCCAGACCGCCCTTTTTGGGGGTCTTGACGATCATCACCTGGTCCTTGTACCTGGAGATCACCTGTTCGTTTTCCTGGGACATGGCGGCAAAGGCCCGGCTGTCGGTTGTAGCGTTGATATCCGCTGCCACCCGGGCGCACATGTCCCCGTAATCCGCGTAGTTGAAGGCAGGGCCGCAGATCACCACGTCCGGCTGCAGTTTCCTTATCATGGCGCACAGCTTTCTGCTGACCTCGTCGGGATTCTCCATGTAAGTGCCGTTGCCGCAGCATAGGCAGGCCGCTACCCGGCCGTCGATTTCCTTTAAAAAAGGCTGCATCATCACCGCGGGTCCCACAGCCTCTTTTTTGCCAGTTAAGGGAACCATGGTGTCGTCTTTTGTCCCAAGCCCTGACTGAATCTGGTCAAATATCATCACAATTTTCATCTTGTTATCCTCCAAACAATTACAGATCATCAAAAGACAAATCATCCAGGGAAATGTCGTCATC
This sequence comes from uncultured Hungatella sp., assembly GCA_947066955.1. Lineage (GTDB taxonomy): Bacteria > Bacillota > Clostridia > Lachnospirales > Lachnospiraceae > UBA3402. The sequence goes on along the minus strand of CAMTAF010000004.1, from coordinate 16,405 downwards.
GTCGCTGGTCTCCACTGCCTTTGTCTCGTCGGCCAGATACTGTTTGTCCATCATTTTGATAAACGGCATGTAGATAAACACTCCCAGCACCAGCAGCAGCGCCTGAAGCACAGACCCCTGCCACCCTGTGGCCAGGAAGCCGGACACAATTACCGGCATAGTCCAGGGTATGGCAATACCCGTGCACAGGGGCACCAGCCCGATGCTCATGCAGAAGTAAGAGATCACGATGTTGATGGTAGGCACCAGCATAAAGGGCACCAGCATAAGGGGGTTCAGCAAAATGGGCAGGCCGAAAATAATGGGCTCGTTGATCCCGAAAATTCCCGGCACTAAAGCCAGCTTGCCCAGCTCCTTCACTCGCCTGGAACGGCAGAACAGCAGCATGGCGATGAGAAGCGATAGGGTAGACCCGGCTCCGCCGAAGGTGGCGAACAGATCCTGGAACTGCTGGGAAATAATGTTCGGTATGGGCTGGCCGGCCTGGAGCGCCGCCAGGTTCTCCGCCGACAGTGTCTGGAGAATAGGGTTGAACACGGCTCCAACTACCGAACCGCCGTTGATCCCGAAAAACCAGAAAAAGTGGAGGAAAATATAGGCGATAACCATGGCAGGCAAGGTATTGCCCAGCTTCAGCAGAGGAGTCTGCAAAATCACGAACACAAAGTTAAAGGCATTCCCAAATGGCGTCATGGCAAACACCACATTGATTAAAAAGAACACCAGAAGGGACACTCCTGCCGGAATCAGGGCCGCGAAGGATTTCTCAACCGTAGGCGGCACCCCGTCGGGCATCTTGATAACCCAGCCCTTTTTATCCACCCATGAGTAAATATGGACTGCCGCGAAGGCGCAGATGATTCCCACAAAGATCCCTTTGGAACCTACCCAGTTCAGGGGAATCCCCGCAACCACGCTGTCCCCGAAAAGAATCTCATAGGGCATGATCAGGAACCAGCTTACCAGGGAGATGGCTGCCCCGAACAGCTTATCCACCTTCATCTGCTCCGCAAAGGAGTAGCCGATTCCGATCACAGCCAGGATCGCCATAATGGAGAAGGTGGCATCTGTGGGCTTTGAAAAATAAGCCGCCCAGTTGTCCCCGAAAAACCTTCCCCAGAACTGGGTCCACCCCGGTATAGGGAAGTTCGCGATCAGCAGGAAAAAAGAACCCACAATCAGCAGCGGCATGGACAAAAGAAACCCGTCACGGATGGCGATCAGGTATTTGTTCCTTCCGATTCTCTCAGCCAGAGGCATAAAGAATTTTTCTAATTTTTGTAACATGGTAAACCCCCTTTCTCTCCGCTCTTATGACTTTTTTGCTTCTTTCATCATTTTTACCGCCATTTTCAGCACCTTCTCCCCATCCATCATGCCGTAGGCCGACTGGTCGATGACCGCGATGGGAATCCCTGTGGAGCCGTACTGGCTGACGATCTCCTGATACCGGAACTTCACCTGAGGCCCTAAGAGAATCACGTCCGGGTGGCGTTCCTCAATGATCTGCCCGATCTTTCCGTCGGAAAACGCTTCCACCTCAATGGGGAGCCCATGGTCCTGGGCCACCCCCTGCATCTTGCTGGCCAGCATACTGGTTGACATCCCCGCGCTGCAGAACAAATATACTCTTTTCATAAATATTCTCCTTCTCCTATTTTTCTTCTCCTATTTTCCTGACTCTTCCAACCTTTTCTCCAGGGCCTGGATCTGCCTGTAGCTGGCAATCAGCTCCTCGGCGATGATCTTAAAGCCCTCCGCGCTCATGAGCTGGTCCTCCGCGTGAATGAGAATCAGCGAACCGCCCACAGGCGTTCCCTTGGCCTCTCTCTGAAGCAGTTCAAAATGAGCGTCATGGCCTTTCAAAAACTCTGCCTGCCCTGCCTCCAGACACTGCTTCGCTCCTTCAAAGTCTCTGTCCTTGGCTCTGTGGATAGCCTCAATATAGTTGGACCGGGCTGTCCCCACATTGGAAATAATCTGAAAGCATATCATCTCTAATCCTTCCACCATTTCCCCTCCTTTCATTTTCTTTCTGCCCTTATTATATCCCGAAATCATTTCTTTGCGCGGTAAAGACGTTTCCTAGCTGACAGGAAATAAATGGTTGGGGATCATAACGGAAAAGGGCCCGGATTTCCGGACCCTACTCCATAACTCTCTCTACAAATTCTTCATAAGAACATTCTTCCGCCAGCCTCTCCAGCTGCCTGGGGTTTCCGATGAGGTTGGACACCCAATCGAAAAAGATCTTGATCATCCGCCGGTCGCTGTCGTTAATGGCAAACAGCATCACCAGGCGCACTTCAAATCCGCCCCATTTTACAGGCTGGGACAGCTTGGCTACGGCGATGGTAGACCTGGAAGCGTAGGCCTGGAAGGCATGAGGAACCGCCAGGGCGTTGGCAAAGGAGGTGGGGCTCATCCGCTCTCTCTCCAGAACAGAATCCTGAAATCCCTCCCCTACGATCCCTTCCTCCAAAAGCCCCTGGCACAGAATCCCGATAACCTCCTCCGGTGTCTGACACACCAGGCCCCCGTGATAATGCTCCCTGCGCATGAGATGTCCGATATGGGAGGCAAATTCCAGGCGGAATCTGTTTTTATCCAGTTTATTTAACGCCTCCAGAATCCTGGCCTCTGTCTCCGAATCCACAAACACGCTGACAGGCACTGTGAGGATATTAAGCCTGTGGTCAATGGGGGTGGTGGTCAGAATCAGGTCCGGAGCCGCCTGGTTCACTTCCTTCTCCTCAAAGTAACTGCACCGCCTGACGATCTGGATCCTCTCCCGGAACATCTCCATAATCCGCTTTTCACACATGTCCAAAAAGGTCTGGCTGTAGGGCATGATCATCATGGCCCTGTATTTTCTCACAGAGTTCAGCCTCTCGCTGGCTGCCCCCAGGTGGAGGGCCAGAAAGCCGCTTTCCATGTCCGCGATGGGAATCCCCAGCTCCCCCTCCAGATACCCGGTGATGCATACCCCCATCTCAAAAACCAGAGGGTAATTTTCCTTGATCTCCTCCAGAAAAATATCCTCCAGCACCACCTGGTTCCTGGCTCTCTCAATAAGGCTGTGAATATGCATCTTAAGCCCTGCCGCCAGATCCTCATCCCCCCGGTAATCCACTCCGAACACGTCCATGAGACGGATCAGGGAATTGTCCACCAGACGCCGGGTGTTGAGCCACTTATCTCCCAGTTTGATATGGTCGCTGGCATAGTTGGAGGCGCGCCGCCCCATAATCACAAGGGCAAACATTTCCACCTCCCCCTCTTTCACCTGGATGTGGAGCCGGCCGGCGATCCGCTCAAAGAAGGTGTCGGCAATCTGGTACTCAATGGTTTCTTTCAGACCCGGCCGGATCTCCTCAGGACAGACATAGTGATAGGAAAGAATCCGTTCAATGCACGTCCCAGCATGGACGATAAGCATGGGAAACATGGATTCATGGATCGAGTAATCATACTCATCCAGCACCTTCACGAAGATGTCCTTTACCTCAATAAGATCAAAATGCTTGTACAGATGCGCCAGCCTGTTGAGATTGAGGAAATTCTCCTGAACCTCTGCCACCAGAAGATCCCGATAGAACTTCCGTTTTACATGCTCATCTCCCTGAAGAGAAACACATTCCAGATTCCGCGCCAGCTTTAAGCCCCCGTAGGGCTCGATCATTTTCCGGATCCGTTTTAAGTCATTCTGAATCGAATAGCCGCTCACATAGATCTGGCTCTGAAGCTCCGTCAGGTTCAGTTCTCTGTTCTCAAACAGAAGCCGCTGGATAATATAGATACACCTGGCCCCCGGCGTCTGAGGGATATCGGTTCCCCCATGGCCCCTGCCGCCTTTTTCCACGGCTGCCTCGCCCTTTTCCTGCCTCTTTACGGCCCTGTATCCCCTGCGGACGCTGGACTCGATCCCTATGGGGCCCGGTTCCTTATTCACCGTGTCCACGTCAGAGCGGATCGTCCTGTCCGTCACGTTCAAAAGCCCAGCCAGCTGGCGGCTGGTCATCCAGTCCTGCCTTTCCATCAGCAACTCAAGGAGCCTTTCCTGTCTGTCGTTCAACATGATCCCTCCTACTGTCACTTGCGTCCTCTCTCTATGTAATCCGTGATTCCATCATAACTTAAAATCACCCTGGGCCGCGGAGAAATCGGATTCCTAACTATTAGGAAAAGGAGAATCTTCCCCATCTATAAAAGTTCCTCTGCCAATACTTTGAGCTCTTTTGCCGCTTCTTCCTCACCGTTTCCCTCTACCCTGAACTCCAAAACCTCCCCCTTCTTTGCTCTCAGCTTCATCAATCCCATCATCTGTCTGCCATCCACGGCCGCGCTCCCGCAGGCCACATGCACGCAGCAGGTACACTCCCGGCAAAATCTGGCAAGACGGGCGGCAATGATGGCATGGAGTCCGTTGGGATCGGAAATCTTATGTGTAAATATAACCATACCTTCCTCCATCTAGCTTTTCCTAGTAAACTCTATTATAGGAAGCAAAAACAGCTTCCTATAATCGGATGGACGGCACAAAAAGCGTGCCTTTAGCTCTATTATACCAAGGCCCTTGCGCGGCGGCAAGCGCCGATTGTCAGAAACCCGCCTAAACGAAGTGCAGAGAGGGCTTTACATCTTTTGCGGTACTGCTTATAATAAAAGCAGATAAGCAGAAAGAACCGACTGGTGTTAGAAAAGAAGCGGAAAAAGAGATTGAACGGAGAAAGGTACTAAAGCGGAAAGCTGTAGTGAGTATGTAAACATATGAGAAAGAAAACAAAACTGCTGGCTGTGGCGCTGGCAGTCCTTTTGGCGGCAGGGTTCTGCGGATGCGCCCCGGCCCAAAGCCCGGCGGAGGTCCCATCCTCCGGCGCATCCTGCCACGACATTGCCAAGGAGTTGATAAAAAAGATTCAGGAGCAGCAAAAGGCCGCCCAGGAGAACCGCGGATTCTTCCAGGAAGGGAAAACATCCCCGGCCGCCTCCAAGTCCTCATCTGCCGCCTCTAAGCCCAAGGCGGAGGAGAGGCTCCAGGTAGGTCCCGGCATCCAGGCCATCGCCCGGCTTGTGGGTCTCCAAGCCAGAGTGGAGATCTACAACCACGCCTGTGTCGTGGACGTGGACCAGGGGGAGAATCCCTACGATGTCACCTGGGACTATGGGGAGATGTACGACGCCTATGTCAAGGAAGTGGACTGGGATCTCCTCTTTGACGGCGACTATTATATCGAGACTTTTCCCGGCCTGGCCTACCTTTACCACAAGGACAAGGCCCTGCTCCTTAGGCATTTCCAGACAGTGGGCATCCATGAGGGACGCCAGGGCTGCCGGGGGTTCAATGTGGCCGCCTATCAGAAGAACTGTGATGCCAAAGTCCGGAAGGCTTTTGGGGATAACTACGAGTGCTACTACTTCTACTATGCCATGAACCAAAAGACCCAGAAAGGGATCGTTACCACTGGCAGCGAGAAGAAGCAGCTGACAACTAAGCTGACTCATATGCAGCAGGTTGAGCTGGATAACATCAACAAGTACCGGGCAGAGGCAGGGGCGGCTCCCCTGGAATATGACGCTGAGCTTTCCGCCCTGGCCTGCTACCGGGCCTACATCGATGCCCTGGAGGACTGGGATGCCCATGACTGGCTCAAGGCCCCGGAGAAGCAGGATGAGATCAACGGGATAATTGATATGATCAAGGCGGATTTCTGGGGGGAAAACACGGTCCACGGATACCAGCGCAGCAGGGAATACGCCTTTCGGCAAGGCCCGGCTACCCCATGGTACATAAATTACCGCTACTCCGAGGACCACTACAAGGCCATGATTGCCGAGAGGTATCACTATCTGGGCAGCACCAACTGCTATATCAGCGACTACAAAAAGGAAAACCCCAGCCATCCCGACGCGGAGGCTGTGTATATCCAGTTTGACGTCTTTGTCCCTGATCTGATCACCCCCGTCCACAACTGACGTGGACGGGGGTCTCGCCATCAGATAACAGCGAACCGCCGCTATCCAGCCACCACCTGGGCAATTCTCTCCACCGCCTCCTGCGCGGTCCCGTCATTTCTCACCGTAAAATCCGAGTACCTTTTATAAAACAGGGTCCGCCCCTCATACATCTGCCGCAGCTCCTCCTTGGTCCGGCTTTTCACCAGAGGCCGGTCTTTCTCCAAGACCAGGCGGCTGTAGCACTCTTCGAAATCTCTTTCCAGATAGATCACGATCCCGTGTTTGGACAGAATCTCCCCGTTGCGGGGAAAGGTCATCATCCCGCCCCCCGTGGACACCACGGTCCGGGGCATGGAGCAGACCCTTTTGGCGATCTGGTGTTCCAGATCCCGAAAATAGCTCTCGCCCCCCTTTTTAAACATCTCGGGGATGGTCATCTCATAGGTCTCCACAAGCATCTCATCCGTATCCACAAATTCATATCCCAGCCGCCGGGCCAGAGGGCGGCCCACGGTGGTCTTGCCGCAGCTCATGAAGCCGCAGAGGATGACAGGCGGGGCGGCGGTGTTGTTTTTCAATTCCATATTTTCCTCCATTACGCAAGCTGTACAGCGCTGAAAGCATTATAGAACGGTCCGGAGAAATTTGCAAGAACTTTAAAGTGAATAATGCTTTAAAGCGCAAAAGTTTTTATTGAAACCAAGGAAACACTGTGATATAATTAGAGCCGTTTTTAAAAATAATACAAGGGAGAGGCAACGATTATGAGAAGATTACTTTCAGCAGGCCTTGCGGCAGTCATGGCGCTGTCCATGACCGGATGCACGGTTTCCACAAGCTCAAAGGACGGCGGAGCACCTACCACGGCGGCTCAGACTGCGGCGGCTCAGACCACAGCGGCAGAGGCCCAGTCAGAGGGGGGAGCGGCAGAATCCCAGGCAGCAGGGGAGACCAAGGGGGAAGAGACCAAAGAGACCCAGGCTCCGGCCACGGATTACCCCACAAAACCCATCACTATGATCATCCCCTACGGGGCAGGGGGAACCACCGATGTGTACGGCAGAAAGCTGGCGGCCCTTCTTGAGAAGCAGCTGGGCCAGTCCGTCACTGTCACCAACCAGGGAGGAGCATCGGGCTCTATCGGCAGCCAGTTTGTGAAGGAGCAGCCCTCTGACGGCTACACTGTTCTGGTGTGCGCGGAGACCATGGGAACCTACCGCACGCTGAATGTGTGCGATTTGGGCTATGACGACTTTACCGTCATCTCCCCGCTGGTGGGCGATCCCAAGGTTCTGGTAGTGGGAAAAGATTCCCCCTACAATACACTGGAAGAACTTTTAAACGCTATTAAGGAAAATCCCGGCAAGATCACCATGTCCCACTCCGGCCCCGGCGGCAGCGGCCACAACCAGGGACTTGTCCTGAAAGAACTGGGCTATGAGGTGTCCATGACCAGCTTTGACAGCGGCAATGACGCTCTCTTAGGAGTCATCGGCGGGCAGGTGGATTTTACCAACCCCAACATTTCCACCCTCCAGGGATATATTGCCAGCGGTGAGGTAAAACCATTGGCCGTGTTCGCCAGCGAGAGGATGGAGGCATACCCGGACATCCCGGCCTTTACGGAGACGCTGCCGGAGGCGGAGAAATATCTTGACCTGCCCTACACCCTGCTGACCTTTGTGGTGAACAACGACACGCCGGATGATGTGGTGGCGGTTTTGAAGGATGCCACCCAGAAGGTATTCCAGGATGAGGAGTGGATCACCTTTGTGGAGGAGAACGCGGCGGACAAGGTCTATGAGAAATATGCGGACGCAGATGCCATGAACGAGTTCTACGGCAGATGGCAGTCTGTGATCTGCTGGCTCCAGTACGACAACGGCGTGGCGGAGAAGAGCCCGGAGGAATTCGGAATTGAGAGGATCGGAGAGTGAAGAACCATTCTGTTCAGGAGGGTATTTTCTTTCTGTTTGCGGGGGCGGCATTGCTTGTCTATGCCGTCACCTCTTACGGAAAGGCCTTCAATAAAGACTGGAGCCAGTCTCCTTACCTGTTTCCCCTTATGGTGGCAGTGTCCTTTATGTTCCTGGCGGCCTGCCTGATCCGGGAGGGGGCGCGGGAACAAAAGGAGGGGGCGCGGAGCGGGAATTTGGACAAGGCAGGGGCCCGGGAGGTCAGAAACTGGAGAGGAGTGGCGGCAGTTCTGGCAATGTGCGCCCTCTATTATGGAGCCCTGTTTTTTGTGAAAATGCCTTACATAACAGTGGGGATCCTTACCTTTTCCTTTACGTTTTCCACCTTCGAGGCAGCTACCTGGATCTTTCTCGTGGCCATGATGGTGTATATGGGGGTGAGGAAGCCCCTGATTCTGGGGCTTGTGCCCTTGGGAGCTGCCTTGTTTCTGAGTATCGCCTTCCGGGCCATGCTCAATGTGCTGCTGCCGTAGAGGGGAGGAAAGAAAATGCTTGACATGATATCGGTTATGGATCCCCATTTTATCTTGATGGTGTTTTTAGGCTCCCTGGCGGGACTTTTTGTGGGAGCCATCCCGGGACTTTCCGTGTCCATGGCAACGGCTCTTCTGGTGTCGGTCACCTACACCTGGGACACGGTGGATGCCCTGGCCATGATCATGGGGGTGTATGTGGTGGGGGTGTTCAGCGGCGCGGTGTCAGCCATCCTCATCAACATTCCCGGCGCTCCCTCGTCGGTGGTGACAACCTTGGACGGCTATCCCATGTCCAAGAAGGGGCAGTCCTACAAGGCCCTCTACACCGCAACCATCTATTCCTTTACAGGGAGTCTGTTCGGCCTTGCGGCTCTGTGGATTCTGGCAGGCCCGGTGTCCAAGATCGCCATCAAATTTACGGCCATGGACTATTTTCTTCTGGCCCTCTTCGGACTTGCCACCGTGGGCTCCGTCAGCTCCGGCAGCTACACCAAGGGGCTGATCAGCGTGGGCGTGGGCCTGATTTTAAGCATGATCGGCCTGGACCCCCTGGTGGGAACCAGGCGGCTCACCTTCGGCATCCAGAATCTCACCAGCGGGATCAACACGGTGCCTGCCCTGGTAGGGCTCTTTGGATTCGCCGAGGTGCTCAGCGTGGTCTTTAACATCCATGAGGAGAGAAATGTCCTGGCCATGGAGAAGAGCAGGGTGAGCTTAAGGGAAACCTTGGGACACTGGAAACTATCTCTCTACACATCCACCCTGGGACTTCTCATCGGAGCCCTGCCCGGAGCCGGAGGCCCGGTGGCGGCATTTATCGCCTACAACGAGGCAAAGCGTCTGACCAGGAACCCGGAGGTTCCCTTCGGGGAGGGGGCTGTGGAGGGGATTGTGGCCAGCGAGTCCTCCAACAACGCCTGCATCGGCGGCGCGCTGATCCCCATGCTGACCTTGGCGGTTCCGGGGGACGCGGTCACTGCCATTATTCTGTCCGTGTTCTATGTCCACGGGCTGAAGCCGGGCCCCCTGTTTATCACGGAAAATCCGTCAGCTTTCCACTCCATCCTTGCGGGCGGATTCGTGGCCTGCTTCGCCCTCCTGGTGCTGGGACTTCTGGTGGCCCCCAGAATCAGCCGGGTCATCACCATACCCAAGAATATTTTGATTCCCATTGTCACCAGCCTGTGCGTGGTGGGGGCATTTGCCTGCAACAACCGTCTCTTCGACGTGGGCCTCATGTTCGCCTTCGGCACCCTGGGATTTGTCATGAGGCGGAGGGGTTACCCTGTGGCGCCCCTTGTGCTGGCGCTGGTTCTCGGCAAGGTGATGGACTCCAACTTCCGTCGTGCCGTGTCCCTGGCATCGTCGGCAGACAACAAGCTGGCCGCCATGTTCGGCCACTGGACCACCATGATCCTGCTGGCATGTACAATCTTCGTGGTGGTCAGCAATATTCCGGCCGCCAGGCGGGTCCTGGATAAGGCGCTGAAAAGGAAAAAGGAAAGGTGATTGCGCGAATTGCGGAACGAACTGCTTCTGCAGGTGAATTGCAAAACGCTTTGCTGATCCTCACCCGTGTGATGTCCACGCACTACGGCAAGCCGGTTATTCTTCTTATAGATGAATACGATGTTCCTTTGGCAAAGGCAAGCGCAAAAGGCTACTACAGAGAAATGCTGAGTACCATTGGAGGCGTTATGTCTGTGCTCAAAGACAACTCGGCTCTTAACTTTGCTATTGTAACCGGCTGCCTGCAGGTCGCGAAAGAAAGTATTTTTACTGGTACCAACAATTTTGTGTCCGATACGATTTCGGATTCCCGGCTGGACGAATATTTTGGGTTTACACAGACAGATGTGGACAGACTCCTTTTGGATACGAAGCTTACCAGCCATAGAGATGAGATGAAGGACTGGTATAATGGCTACCGCTTCGGCGGACAAGATGTGTACTGCCCATGGGATGTGATGAACCATGTGAAGAATTTGCTGCTTAATCCTGCTGCGCGGCCGGCCGGCTACTGGGAACACACCAGCCACAATGATATCATCTATCAATTTATCAGCACAACAGAAACGGATATTAACGATAAATTTGAAACCTTGCTTTCCGGAGGCTATATTATTGAACCGATTGAGCCCAACTTGACCTATGATGTGCTGCATTCTTCTGAAAGGAATATCTGGACACTGCTGTATTTCACCGGTTATCTCACCAGAATGCGGCCGGAAGAGATCCCGGAGACTCCTGACGGCGGGAGCTTTGCGCTGACCATACCAAACGCTGAAATCCGGAGCTTATTCAGGAAAAGTGTCAATGAGTGGTTTCTGGCAAAAACCGACGCCAGCGACCGTTCGGCATTGTTTGACGCACTGTAATAGTTTTAGAATTGTGAGAGCATGCAGCGCACAACAATTCATTGGAATCAGGAGTCAGGTTTGGAAAGATTGATATTTTATAGAAAAAGAGGCGGAATTGTTTTGGATGTCCGGCTCTTTTTTGGATGTATTTTACTGCCTCTGGAAATTGCCCCCAGAGCCGCCAGCGTTTCCCTATGGAGCTGCCAGCTTCTGTATGTTAATATTAATTTGTAACAGAAATGTAAAAATTTGTAACAGACAGAAGGAAGGCAAATGCACAGCATTTTTTAAGATGCCTTCCGGCGGCATGGCAGGTTCCGCAAAGCGGGGCGTGCTGACATCATAGGATACGAGGAGGATGAACATGAGGAGATTTGTATTATACGCGGCGGCTGCTGCAGCAGCCATGACAGGGACGACGCCTATGACATCTCAGGCAGCCGTGAGCGTGTATGTGGCAGGAGGAAGCTGCGGAAGCTGGTCCGGAGGGAATCCGGGAGGGAATTTCGGGGGAAACTATGGCGGGAATCTTGGATGGAATTCAGGAGGAAGCTTTGGGGGAAACTGCGGAGGAAATTCAGGAGGAAGCTTTGGGGGAAATCAGGGAGGCTGGGATGCCTGGTCCGGCGGCTGGGGATTTGTTCTCCCAGGAACGGATGACAATCCTCTGGTTCCAAACCTTCCGGCTGTATGGGAAGATGTGTGGAATTTTGGATGCGCCGACAATGCGCCGGTATGGCCGGATTGCTTCGGAAGCGGAGAAAGCGGAACGCCGGGAATCCTGTGCCCTGGAGGTCAGAACCCCGGGACGCAGGATCCCGGGACAGAGGATCCCGGGATACAATCTCCAGGAGACCAGAACCCTGGTACGCAGAATCCCGGTACGGAGGTTCCAGGAGGCCAGAATCCCGGAACGCAGAATCCTGGTACGGAGGTTCCTGGGGGCCAGACCCCCGGGGGGCAGAATCCTGGTACGGAGGTTCCAGGGGGCCAGAATCCCGGAACGCAGAATCCTGGTACGGAGGTTCCTGGGGGCCAGACCCCCGGGGGGCAGAATCCTGGGACGCAGAATCCCGGAGGTCAGAACCCGGGGATTCAGAACCCTGGAAATCAGACAACGGATCCAGAGAGCGCGGATGTGCAGAAAGTGATTGATCTGGTCAATGCGGAGCGCGCCAAGGCGGGTCTTTCTCCGGTGGAGGAAGCCTCGGATGTTTCGGCGGCCGCAGCTGTGAGAGCGCAGGAGATTTCCAGGAATTTCTCCCACACAAGGCCCAACGGGACCTATTATACAACTGTGCTGGATCAGACCGGCGTCAGGTACATGGGCAGCGGGGAGAACATCGCATATGGCCAGCAGACTCCCGAGGCAGTGATGAGCGGCTGGATGAACAGCCAGGGGCACAGGGCCAATATTCTGGATAGAAATTTCACCAAGATTGGAGTTAGCTGTTATGAAAATGCCGGCGGAGTAAAATACTGGGTGCAGCTGTTTACATATTGATTAAAAAAGCCATATTCCCGGGAAAATTTCCGCAGTATAAATTCCCCCATTTTACAGATACTACATTTACAGTAAATCTTATCAGGTAATCATGCTGGTGATGCAAAATGGAGGAATTGTGATATGAAAGCTACGGGAATAGTGAGAAGAATTGATGATCTTGGAAGGGTAGTGATTCCAAAGGAAATAAGAAGAACACTGAGGTTAAGGGAAGGAACTCCCCTTGAGATTTTCACGGATCGGGAAGGGGAGATCATTCTGAAAAAATATTCTCCCATGGTGGAGCTGACCGCTTTTTCCGGACAATATGCCGAGGCCATGGCCCAGGCCACAGGACAGATGGTGTGCATCACTGACCGGGACCAGATCATCGCGGTGTCCGGCGGGTCCAAAAAAGAGCTTCTGGGCAAGACCATCAGCAAGCAGCTGGAGCATGTTATTGGGGAGAGGAATGTGGTAGTGGCTTCAAAGGAAGATAAGAACTATGTCCCCCTGACCCCGGAGGAGACGGAAGGGATCACAGCTGAGGCTGTGGCTCCAATCATATGTGAAGGCGATGCCATCGGAAGCGTGTCTCTCTTAAGCCGGGAGGCAAAGGCCAAAATGGGGGACATGGAAATCAAGCTGGTAACCACGGCTGCCGGATTTTTAGGGAGGCAGATGGAAGGATAGAAATTATACACACTCTCAAAAAACAGCATAAAAGAGAAAAAGCCGGACATCTGTACCATATTATGATACAGATGTCCGGCTTTTCTCCTGCCTGATTGACACTCATATTGCATCAATCCGAAGTCCCGCCCTCCTGGGCCACCCGGACATTGACGCCGTTCACCTCCACATGCTCATTGATGGCAATGACCAGGCACTGGCGGCCGTCGATGACGCGGGTCTCCACAAGGTCCGCGGACTCCGGCTTCACCTGGACAATCACATCCGGCGTCTCGATGGAAAAACGCCGTGTATTGGCGATATTGGAGGCCAGGAAAGAAGTCTGTTCCCCTGCACACTCATCATAGTGATGGTCGAATTCCTCCAGTTTTTCGTCAGGCACTCCGCTGTCCTCCAGAAGGCGGCGCACCTCCTGCTTGCCAAGTTCCAGAGGCTCCGGTTCGTCCTTGAACTCTTCCAGGCGGCTGTTCAGGTTCTCGTGAATATTTTTAATGATCCCGTAATCGCACTCCTCCCCCAGAGTGTCCGAGATCAGGGCATTGAAGGTCTCCTTCTGAGTGTCGGCGGCAAGGGGAATGCGGCTGCATCCGAACATATTCTGGAGAAAATCCTCCTGGAGCTCGGCGGGATTTTTCGTGTAATAGAGCAGACTGTGGATATCTGTGTACCGGTCGTTGAAACAGGGGAAGAGAAATCCCTTCACAGGCTGGTCCACGATCCAGTCCTGGACCCTGTTTTCAATGCAGTTTTTTTCCGTGTTGTATCCCAGACCAGGCTTGGATAGGTGGACCGGGCAGATGCTGCACAGGATATAGCTGTACACATTGTCCGAGGCATCGTACATCTCCAGGCCGTCCGCAGCCTTGCCTGGGACGTCGTAGGCCACATGGATCAGGATGATATAGTAATTTTCCCCGTAGTCGTAAGTCTCAATGATCTTGTTGTAAAATTCATGAATCAGATCATCATCCTTTAGCTGGCTGTCCCTCAGCCTCAGCAAAAACTCCTGGGCCCCGCCCTCCTTCTCTTCCTCCAGAGGAAAATCCAGGTTCAGAAGATTGCGCCCCAGAGTGCCGGACAGGGTCTTTTTGAAAATGGCAAAGTATTTGAAGGCGTCATCCTCCGGAAGGGACAAAAATGCCTCCTTCAGCTCGGTTTTTACATTCTTCTCGGCATCTATGTAGCAGCCGCAGATCCGGGTGATGGTGCAGCGCTCCGGGGTATACTGCCTGCGGATCTCGGCAACTTCTTTTTTATTCATGATGTACGTACCTCCTGGTATAATATGGTATCGGCACGCGCCGCCAGCGGCACCTGCCAGAACGTCGGAAGGCATCCTAGAAACGCTTACGCGTTTGCCTTCCTCCTATAATATGGTATCGGCACGCGCCGCCCAGCGGCACCTGCCAGGACGTCGGAAGGCATCCTAGAAATGCCGCGCATTTGCCTTCCTCCTTGTGATCCTCTGTCCAAGTATAGCACAGGCGGAGGGCGATGACAAAGAAAAAAATCACAGCAAAATTATTGACAATCATGGGAAAATGGTGTAGACTGTATCAAGTAATCAAATAGCGGTTATCTGCGGGTGTAGTTCAATGGTAGAACACCAGCCTTCCAAGCTGGATACGTGGGTTCGATTCCCATCACCCGCTTTTTTAATTTTTCCCCGAAAATACCGGACTTGTCGCTTGGAACCGATATTTTCGGGGCTTTTTAATGTTATATCCATACATTCAGACAATATCATCATAAGCTATAATATGGCACAGATATCACACGGAATATCACACGATATCACATGTTAATTCCTGGAAATGACCATTAATTTTTTTATTTTGTCGTACCGTCTCAATATCAATGGCATTTCTGTATACAGCCTTCATTACATTATCACTGGACCATCCTCCCCGCTTTAGTATATATTGGTCAGGAACTCCGATAGCGTGCATGATACTGGCTGCATAATGCCGCAAATCATGGAATCGGAAACGTGGAAGCCCACTTTTATCTATGGCCCTTTCAAAGGCTCTGGTGATGGCGTCGGGGCTCCGATTGATAATCCGGCCTTTTCTCCCGGCCATTTTTTTGATGACAAATTCCGGGTATTCGATTTCACGGTATGATCCATAAGTTTTTGGCTGTTTAATATGGTATGTCTGATCTGGGCCCATAACCATACTTTTTGTTACGGATACCTTGTTCCCCCTTATGTCAGAGGATTCTAGTGCGCATATCTCACCACGGCGCATGGGACCGAATGCCGCCAGTAGGATCGCAATCTCCAAATCTGTTCCGGATACTTGCTTGAGGAGCTTTTTAACATCATCATCAGATGGGCAGTATAGATCGGGCCGTTTCTTTTCTGGCATACTCACTTTGAGCGTCAGATCAGGAGCAAACATTTCCACTGAGGCCGAGAGAAGCCCATAGAGATTGCGGACATATTTTGGAGACAGGCTCTTTGACAGATTGCTTACCCATATCTGTACATCAGTAGTATTCAGTTCATCAAGCCATATTCTCCCGATATCCTTCATGCGGCATTCCTGCATTCGCTGATAGCCCCTTATCGTACTCGGTGATAAAACACCCGCCTTAGCATCTATGTACCGACCTACGGCTTCATAGAGCGTTATACGGACAGGTTTCTTGGTTGCTTTCCCGGCCTTCCATTGAGCGGCCAGATACTTGGCCTCCTGGCGTGTGGGAGCCGTAAACGATTTGTAATGCTTCTTCCCGTCCATGTCGGTATAGTCGTATACCTGGATACGGATACTGCCAGAGGGCAACTGATTTTTTTTCTTCTTTGCCATGATATCAACCTCCTTAAAAATGGGTACAAAAAATAACACCATACCTTTGACAGGAGGCGCCAGAGATGATACAATAACATTGGAATTGTTTGTATCATTCTGGTCTCCTATGCCAGGTATGAATCTATGTAAAAGCCGTTCGGTGCTGGTAACACCGGGCGGTTTTTGCATTTTATTGTATATATTGTCGAAAATGCCAGACTGTGCTATACTCTTCCTGTTACCGCCCCGATACTGGCAACAGGAAGGGGGTGTTTCCATGAATATATTGTTATCCTTCGCTATCTCTGTATTGGCCAGCGTAGTCGCCTACTACCTGTGCAAGTGGTTAGACGGGGAATAGATAGTCGGTAACCTAACCCAAACGGTTGACTTCTCCGTAAAAGAAGAAGAGCCCCCGAATGTACTGCAATACAATCGGGGGCTCGTTCTTTTTGTGTTTCCACAAATATTGTTATCCTTTTGCCTATTGGCATTATAGCATATGCAAAGCGGCTTTGCAATATACCCCCGAAATATTTCAGGTTAAACTTATAAACCGTTTATGCAAAGCAACACCCTTTGATGTTCGTTAAAAATATAAAGAAATGATCTATTTCATTCTCATAATCCAAGGACAGTACATAACGAATTTTTTTCATGCTCA